>NZ_JAHDTH010000311.1 GCF_018531445.1 Pseudonocardia lacus | reverse complement strand
GGACCTCCTGGGGTTGTGTGTGGGTGCCGTCAGACAGCTCCACACCACAGCGGGAGGTCCTCGCCATATCAAGATCAGTTAGATCGTGTCGTCACATGATCTCGACCAACGTCTCCGGTCAGTACAGTTAGTCGTCGGTGCGGGGCCGGCGCGCGTCACGGAGCTGGCTCCGCAGGTCCTCCGGGTCCCAGCGGTAGTGCCCACTGGGCAGGACGACCGTCGGGAAGATCTTCCCGTCCGCGGCGTAGCGCGCCAGCGTCCGCCGCGACACGCCGAGCAGCTTCGCCGCCTCCGCGGTCGTGAGCAGCCGCTCGTCAGCCATGCGATCACGCTACGGCGCAGGTAGACCCCCTGCGCCTCTCCCGCACCGCGTTGACCTCATCAAGCGTGCAGAAGATCGATCTGACCTAGCTGGCCGATCTGTCTCAGTTTGCTCTACTGTGGCCGTACTTCGCTCCAGAGCGTGAACAGGGGGTTGCTCCACGTGCAGAATCCACCCCGCGGCCCCGAGCGGCCGTTGACCACGTCCGAACTGGCCCTGCTCCTGGTCGACCTCGACGGCGTGCCGGACAACCTCGCCGCCGCGCACGTCGACGACGGCCGCGGCTACTGCCGGGGCTGCCTGCTCCCGCAGACCGCGCCCTCGGTGTGGCCGTGCACGCTGGCCGTGGCGGCCCGCGAGGCGCGCGCCCTCGACCGCGCCCGCCGCCTCCCCCGCCCGCAGCAGCGGGGCTGATGCCGGCAGCCGCGCACACCGGCCAGCGCGACGCACACCCGCTCACCGCGACGCACACCGCACGACATGTGCGCCGCAGCTACTGGGTGTGCGTGAGCGGCGGTGTCGTCAGTCCGCGTTCTCGGCCTTGAGGTGGCGGGCCCGGCTCGGCTGCACCCGCATCGGCTCGCCGGGCATCTTCGGGTAGTCGGGCGGGTAGGGCATCTCGGCGGGGCCGCGGTCGCGGTCGTCGGCGGCGTACCAGTCCAGCGCCACCTCCAGCCCGCCGACGGCCGAGTCCATCTCGGCGTGCGGGTCGCCGCGCTCGGCCAGCAGGCCGGGCACCGTGCGGACGTCGAAGTCCTCCGGTTCGACGTCGGGCAACGCCTCCCAGGTCACCGGCATCGACACCGTCGCCCGCGGACGCCCGCGCACCGACCACGCCGAGGCGACCGTGCGGTCGCGGGCGGCCTGGTTGAAGTCGAGGAACACGCGCTCGCCGCGCTCCTCCTTCCACCACCCGACGGTGGCGTCGTCCGGGACCCGGTCGACGACGCGGCGGGCGATGGCGATGACCGCGTGGCGGACGTCGATGAAGTCCCACTCCGGGCGGATCCGGCAGAACACGTGGATGCCGCGCCCGCCCGACGTCTTGGGCCAGCCGACCAGCCCGGCCTCGTCGAGGACCTCGCGCAGCACCGCCGCGACCCGCTTGGCGTCGGCGAAGTCGGTGCCCGGTTGCGGGTCGAGATCGATGCGCAGCTCGTCGGGGTGGTCGGGGTCGGTGCGCCGGACCGGCCACGGGTGGAAGTCGAAGGTGCCCATGTTCGCCGCCCAGACGATCACCGCGGGCTCGGTCGGGCACAGCGACTGGGCCTTGCGGCCGCTGGGGAAGGTCACCTCGGCGGTCTCGACGTACTCCGGGGCGCCCTTGGGCAGGCGCTTGGAGTAGAACGGCTCGCCGTCCACCCCGTGGGAGTAGCGCTTGAGGTTGGTCGGGCGATCGAGCAGCACGCCGAGCAGCGGCTCGGCCACCGCCCGGTAGTACTCCACCACCTCGCCCTTGGTGATCCCCCTCGCCGGGAAGACGACGCGGTCGGCGCTGGTCAGCCGCACCTCCCGGTCGCCGTGCGGGCCGGGGACGGTGAGCAGCACCGGAGCAGGCTTGGTCGCCACGGTCGGCACCGTACCCGGCCGTCGGACGCGCGCGCGGCAACTGCGGCCCGAGCGGGCCGGCGCCACTACTCTGGTGAAGGTGGCGAAAGCTCAGGAACCGGACAGCGACGGGCACTCCCGCCAGTTCGACGACGAGCTCGTGGGCCTCGACCCGGACGACCCCGACGCCCAGGCGTTCGCCGCGCACCTCGACCGCATGCAGCGCGAGCGGCCCGGGTTCACCGTCGAGGGCTACCTGGCCGGCGTCACCGACTTCGCCGACTCGGCCAACCGGGCCGAGGGCGGACGGCGCTGGGCCGCCGTCCTGGTCGTGCTGGCGCTGCTGCTGGTGGTGATCTACGCGGTCTGGGACGCCCTGGTCTTCGTGCTGCGCACCTGGATGTGACGGGGTCGGGACGGATCTCGCGGCCACGGGCGCGGCGGCTCCCGCGCACATAGTCTGGTGGGCATGGATCGCGTCACCGAGCCCGCGCCCACGGTCGTCAAGTCCGACGACGAGTGGCGCGCCCAGCTCACCCCGGCCGAGTACCAGGTCCTGCGCAAGGCCGGCACCGAGCGGGCGTTCACCGGCGAGTACACCGACACCAAGACGGTGGGCGTCTACGCCTGCCGGGCCTGCGGCACCGAGCTGTTCCGCAGCGAGACCAAGTTCGAGTCGCACTGCGGCTGGCCGTCGTTCTTCACCCCGCTGGCCGGCGACGCGATCATCGAGCGCGAGGACGTCAGCCTGGGCATGCGCAGGGTGGAGGTGCTCTGCGCCACCTGCCACAGCCACCTGGGCCACGTCTTCGCGGGCGAGGGCTACGACACCCCCACCGACCTGCGCTACTGCATCAACTCGATCTCCCTGAAGCTGCTGCCCGCCGAGTAACGCCCCCGTCGAGAACGAACTTGTCGTGATCCACAGGCCCTGTCGATCACGACAAGTTCGTTCTCGACGGCACGGGCCGGCTGGCCGATCGCGGCGTCACCGGGTAGACACGAGCTGTCCCGGGACACCGTCGTCGTTCGGAGGCCTGATGCACCTGCCGCGCCGAGTCCCGGGGGCCGCCTGGTCGCTCCTGCTGGCGATCGTCGTCCTGCTCCAGGTGCCGGCGAGCGCGGCCGCCGCCGGGCCGGTCCCGCCCGACCAGCCGCGGCCCGGCTACACGATCGTCCCGCCGGACCTCGACCCGCTACCGGTCGACGGCGGCGACACGCAGGTGATCACCGGCGTGCACCGGCACGCCGGGTTCGCCATCGAGGTCCCGCCCCGGTGGAACGGGCAGCTGGTCATGTGGGCGCACGGCTTCCGCGGCAACGGCGCCGAGCTCACCACCGACCCGCCGCCCGACGGGCTGCGCCAGAAGTGGGTCGAGCAGGGCTACGCGTGGGCCGCGTCGTCCTACGACCGCAACGGCTACGACGTGGCGTCCGGGGTGGCGTCCACCCGCGCGCTGGTCGACCGGTTCGCCCGCGAGGTCCGCCGGCCCGACCGGGTGCTCATCGCCGGGGCCTCGATGGGCGGGCACGTCACCGTCCGGGCGATCGAGCAGGACCCGCGGCTCTACGCCGGGGCGCTGCCGATGTGCGGCGTGCTGGGCGACCACGACCTGTTCGACTACCTGCTCGACTTCGCGCTGACCGCGCAGGCGCTGTCCGGCCAGGGCGGCAACTACCCGCCCGGCCCGGACTACGCCGAGGCGGTCCTCCCCCGCGTCTACGCCGGGCTCGGCCTGCAGCCGGGTGTGCCCGCTGCCGACACGCCGCAGGCGCAGCAGCTGGTCGGGGCCACCGTGATCTCCTCGGGCGGGCCGCGGCCGGGCGCCGAGGCGTCCGTCCTGTACTGGAAGGACTTCCTGCTGGGGCTCGCCGTCCCCGACGACACCCCGACCCCGGTCACCGGGGTGGCCGCGTCGCCGGGCGTGGTCGCCACGAACCTCGGCACCGACTACGCGCCCGACGAGCCGGTCGACCTCGACGCCGCCGTCCAGCGGGTGCCGGTGGCCGACCCCGACGCCCGGGAGTCCCGGGCCCTCACGCCCGTCGCGCAGGTCCTCGGCCGACCCAAGGTGCCGGTGCTGAGCCTGCACGGCCTCGGCGACCTGTTCGTGCCGTTCCGGATGGAGCAGGTCTACGCCGCGGAGGTCGCCGGGGCCGGCAGGTCCGACGAGCTGGTCCAGCGGGCGGTCCGGACGACCGGGCACTGCGAGTTCGCCCCGGCCGAGGTCGGCGCCGCGTGGGACGACCTCGTCACCTGGGTCGACGGCGGCCCCCGCCCGGCCGGCGACGACGTCACCGACCCGGCCGCCGTGGCCGACCCGGCCTTCGGCTGCCGGTTCTCCGACCGCGCCGCCTACGACGCGGCCGGCCCGCCCGCCGAGGACGACACCCGCCGCCTCTACGCCCCCTGCCCCTAGCCCCGACACCCGTCGATTGGACGAAAGCCGCGCTCGCCCGACCGGATCGGACGAAAGCCGCGCTCGCTCCGCCGGGCCGCAATGAGGGCGTCCTCGCAGCGCAGGCGCGTCCTCGCAGCGCAGGCGCCGTCCCGCAGCGCAGGCGGGGGCGTCGCAGCCCGCCGGCGGTCTGCGAACACACCCCCAGTGCTGCGAGCACCCCCTGCTGCTTGCGAGCCGGGCCGGGCACCGGTGGGCGCTACGCGCGCCCCGGGTTCGCGCCTACGGCGCTCGCCAAGCCTCCACGACGCGGGTGGCGTGGCACGAGTGCGGCTGTCGTCCAACCCCGCCGCACGAGAGCGACTCTCGTCCAGCCCGGCGACGGCCCCGGGGAGCGGGCGGCGCGGGGCGAGAGTGGCTTTCGTCCAATCCCGCTGTGCGAGCGCGACTCTCGTCCAATCCGACGAGGGCGGTGCTCGACGGGGCTGGGGTCAGGGCAGGGCGGCGACGAGGTCGCCGGGGGCCACGCGCGGGCCGGTGAAGAACGGCACCTCCTCGCGGACGTGCCGGCGGGCCTCGGTGGCCCGCAGGTGGCGCATCAGGTCGACGATGCGGTCGAGCTCGTCGGCCTCGAAGGCCAGGATCCACTCGTAGTCGCCCAGCGCGAAGGCGGGCACCGTGTTCGCCCGCACGTCCGGGTAGCCGCGGGCGGCCTTGCCGTGGTCGGCGAGCATCTGGCGGCGCTCGTCGTCGGGCAGCAGGTACCACTCCAGCGAGCGGACGAACGGGTAGACGCAGACGTAGCGCTTGGGCTCCTCGCCGGCCACGAACGCCGGGACGTGGCTCTTGTTGAACTCCGCCGGGCGGTGCAGCGCGACCTGGCTCCACACCGGGGTGCAGGCCCGTCCGACGGCGGTGCTCCGGCGCAGCTGGGCGTAGGCGGCCTGCAGCGCCTCGACGTTGCCGGCGTGCCACCAGACCATGTAGTCGGCGTCGGCGCGCAGGCCGGCGACGTCGTAGACGCCGCGCACCTCGACGCCCTTGCCGGCCAGCGAGTCGAGGAACTCGGTGAGCTCGCCGCCCGCGGCGCCCCGGTCGTCGCCCAGCGCCCCGGGGCGGGCCTGGAAGACCGACCACATCGTGTACCGGATCTCGCTGTTCAACGCCGTGTAATCGAGCCGAGCCATGGTCCCCATGCTGCCACTTCCGCCGGCGCGGGCGAACGCGACGCCGATCGCACCCTCAGGGTCGGGCGGGGAGGGCGGCGAGGTGGTGGGCGAGCCGGGCGGCGGCGGCGCGGGCGGTGCCGACGCAGGCGGGCACGCCGACGCCGTGCAGGGCGGCGCCGGCGACGGCCAGGCCGTCGGGGAGGCCCTCCTCGATGTCGCGGACCCGGTCGAGGTGGCCGACGCCGTACTGGGGCAGGCCGCCGCCCCACCGCTGGACGTGCGCGGCGACCGGGGCCGCGGTGATGCCGGCCAGGGTCCGCAGGTCGGCCCGGACGCGGGCGAGCAGCTCGTCGTCGG
Source organism: Pseudonocardia lacus (assembly GCF_018531445.1). Classification (GTDB taxonomy): domain Bacteria; phylum Actinomycetota; class Actinomycetes; order Mycobacteriales; family Pseudonocardiaceae; genus Pseudonocardia; species Pseudonocardia lacus. The sequence continues at coordinate 244 of NZ_JAHDTH010000311.1, read as the reverse complement.
GGACCTGCAGGGTGCGCGCCTCGCCGAAGCGCCCCACCGACGCCCGCAGCCGGACCAGGCCGTCCGGCGACAGGTGCGGCCACTTGGTGCTGGAGTGCGTGACGCCCTTGACGGCCAGCGGCTCCCCGGTGGCGATCAGGGCACCCGAAGTGCGCGGGAGGGTGGCGGCATCGGACGGGCGGTAGGCCAGCGCCACCACGGCCGAGGACGCCAGCTCGATCGCCGCGGCCGCGGTCGACGCGGC
>NZ_JAHDTH010000002.1 GCF_018531445.1 Pseudonocardia lacus | reverse complement strand
CGGCGCTGCTGCAGCGCTCGGTCGCGCTGACCGGCGACCCCGGGCGGCGGGCCGGCCGGGCGCTCACCGCGGCGCAGGCCGGCCTGGGGGCGGGGGCGTTCGAGTTCTCCGGCGCGCTGCTGGCGATCGCCGATGCCGGGCCGCTCGACGAGCTCGGGCGGGCCCGGGTGGACCTGCTGCGGGCCGAGGTGGCGTTCGCCCGCAACCGGGGCGGCGACGCCCCGGTGCTGCTGCTGCGGGCGGCGCGGAAGCTCGAAGCGCTCGACGTGCGACTGGCGCGCGACACCTACCTCGACGCCTGGGCCGCCGCGCTGTTCGCCGGCCGGCTGGCGGGTGCGGGCGGCAGCCTGCTCGACGTCTCCCGCGCCGTCACGACCGCGCCCCGGCCGGCGGGACCCGCTCCGGCGTGCGACCTGCTGCTGGACGGTCTGGCGCTGGTCTTCACCGGCGGGCGCCCCGCCGCGACCCCGGTGCTGCGACGTGCCGTCGCGGCGTTCGCCGGCACCGGGGTCACCGCGGCGGAGCTGCTCCGGTGGGGCTGGCTGGCGACCCGGGCCGCGAACTGGGTCTGGGACCACGACCGCTGCCTGGAGATCGGCCGCCGCGCCGTGCAGCTCGCCCGCGACTGCGGGGCGCTGGAGGTCCTCGCGGTCGCCGACAACGCGTGCGGCCAGGCCGCCGCGTTCGGCGGGGACTTCGCCGGTGCCGGGCAGCTGGTGGCGGAGGTGGACGCCGTCAAGGAGGCGACCAGGACCCGCATCGGCTCGCACGCCGCGATCGCGCTGGCCGGGATCCGCGGCGAGGAGGCCGGCGCCACCGAACTGCTCGCCGGCGTCCTCGCCGACGCCCCCGCCCACGGCCAGGGCACGGCCGTCCAGTACGCGCACTGGGCGAACGCCGTGCTCATGAACGGCCTCGGCCGCTACGAGGAGGCGCTCGCCGCGGCGGTGCGGGCGAGCGAGCAGGCACCCGAGCTGTTCATCGCCTCGTGGGCGCTGAGCGAGCTGGTCGAGGCCGCCACCAGGATCGGCAGCGTCGGGCTCGCGCAGGACGCGCTCACCCGGCTCGGCGAGCAGACGGTGGTCGCCGACACCGACTGGGCGAACGGCATCCACGCCCGCTCGTGCGCGCTGCTGGGCGAGGGCGAGGCCGCGGAGCGCCTGTACCGCCACGCCCTCGAGTGCCTGGGCCGCACCCGACTGCGGCCCGAGCTCGCCCGCGCGCACCTGCTCTACGGGGAATGGCTGCGCCGCGGGCACCGCCGCGTCGACGCGCGCACCCAGCTGCGGCTGGCGCACGAGCTGTTCGTGGCGATCGGCATGCCGGCGTTCGCCGACCGGGCCGGTGGCGAGCTGCGGGCGACCGGGGAGAGGGTCCGCCGGCGGGTGGCCGAGACCCGTGACGACCTGACCGCGCAGGAGCTGCAGATCGCCCGGCTCGCCCGCGACGGGCTGTCGAACCCGGAGATCGGCGCGCGGCTGTTCCTCAGCCCCCGCACGGTGGAGTGGCACCTGCGCAAGGTGTTCACCAAGCTCGGCATCCGCTCCCGCCAGGAGCTGGCCCGCGCACTGCCGAGCTCGGACACCGAGCTGGTGCCCGCCTGAACCCGACCGGGCCGCGGGCTCAGCGCGGCGGACCCGCCAGCCGGATCATCTGGACGTCCTGGCGGCGGGTGGCGACGACCTCGACGGTCCGCCACGCGGCCCGGGTGGCGGTGAGGAACTCCGGGACCATCTCCCGGCCGGGGTCGGCGATCCAGACCGCGCCGTCGTCGGTGACCAGCCGGGGGAGCAGGGCGATCAGCGCGTCGGAGTTGCGCTGTTCGTACAGCACGTCCGAGGCGAGCACCAGCTGCCACGGGCCGCACGCGGTCAGTGGCTCGGGCGCGTCCCACGAGCAGAGCATGGTCTGCACCTGCGCGTGGTTGGCTCGGGCGTTCGCCGCGGTGAAGGCGAGCGCGTCGGTGGCCCGGTCGGTGGCCAGTACCCGACCCCCGGCGAGTGCCGCGGCGACGGCCGGCAGTCCGAGGCCGCAGCCGAGCTCGACCACCGACGTGCCGCTCCAGTCGTGCACCGACACCTGGTAGGCCAGCTCGACGCCGCTGGGCCACAGCTTCGCCCAGTAGGGCGGGTACGCCTCGGGGACCTCGTCCTCCTGCGAGAGCAGGACCGCGGGGTCGCGGGGGCGGACGAACCGCAGCGAGCCGGTGTGCAGGTCGATCGACTTGACCACCAGGTCGCGACGGGCGTCGTGGGCTCGCACCCCACCACTGTGCCCGCTGCGGTGCACCCCGGCCGACCCCGCCGCGGGTCACGGCGGCGCGATGCGGTCCAGCAGCGCCAGCGGGGCCTCGTGCAACTCGGTGATGACGTTGTCCGGCTTGTCGGGGGCCTGGCTGTAGTAGTCGGCCCCCGACTCGAAGGCGACGTAGACGTCGTCGCCGTAGACGGTGAGCCCTTCGGACATGCTCGGGGCGCGGAAACAGCCCAGCCGGGCCGTGTCCAGCTGCGAGGAGCCCTCGCCGCGGCGGACGACGTAGATGTTGCTGCGGTTGTTGCGCCCGTGCGAGGTGCTGTAGATGAACAGGTCCTCGGTGACCACCAACCCCTGCGTCTTGCGGGGGACCTCCCAGACCCCCGGCCGCTGCTCCAGTTCGCCGTCGTCGCCGACGGTGTAGGAGGCCATGTGGCTGCGGGTGTCGTCGAGGAACTGGCCGGCCCACAGGGTGTCGCTCGGACCGTGGCTGGTGAGGAACGACGATCCGTGGACGGTCTGGTCGGCGCCTTCGGGCCGCAGCAGGCCCTCCTCGGTGCTCGTGATCGCCTCCTTCAGCGCGGCCAGGGAGTACTTGCGGACCGTGCGCTCCTGCGGGCCGGACACGTAGGCCCATCCCTGGCGCTCGAACACGGCGATGCCCCCGACGTGCGAGTACTCGATCTTCGCGTGCCCGACGTTCTCCCCGGTCCGGGCGTCGATGCCGTTGATCACCGAGGGGGTCTTCCCGGCCGCGTCGTAGCCGGCGACCAGGATGAGGTCGTCCTCGCCGTCCCAGTTCGACCAGGTGGCGGTGCCCTGGGGGATGTGGGTGGCCAGCCCGGGGACGTGCCAGCTGGTGTCGAACAGGTTGTCGTAGGTGTCCGACGCGCGGGGCCCCGGGTAGCCGTCGGCCTGGCCGGTCACGGTGTCGTCGCACGTGATGGGTTGCGCCTCGGCCGCGGCGGTGCCGGGGACGGTGAGCAGGGCGGTCGTCAGGACGAGCGCCGCCGTCGCGACGAGCCTGCCGCGCGAGGTGGCTGCTGGGTGCACGATGTGCCCTTCCGCTGGTGGCGTGCGGTCTCTCACTCGACGTTATGGGTGAGCGATCGGCGAATCCATCGGCAGGACTACCTACGCCCGGAAAGAATGGCCTAGGTAGTGGCCGCACATCTACGCCGAAAGCCAGGATCCCTCCCGGAACGGGATTTACCGTGTCGATGCACCACGAGGAAACGGAGGGAAAGGACATGTTGCGGACAGCAGTGGCCGCCGCTTCGGCGGCCACCGCCATGGTGCTCGCCGGCCCGGTTCCGAGCTCGGCCGCCGCCGCGGGGTGCCAGGTCGGCTACGAGGCGGTGGAGACGGTCAAGGTCCACGCCACCGACGACGGCATCCCGCCGGAGAACCGGTCGGAGCTGGCCGAGGGCAAGGTGATCGGGCTGCTGCTGAAGGGGCAGCGGGTCTGCACGAACCGGCTGGACGGTTCGGTCCTGGGCGCGACCTACCACGTCGGTGGCGCCTGCGCACCCACCACGAACGACCAGTGGACCGTCGTCCGGTTCCACGGCGCGCAGGGCTGGGTGCCGACGTCGTGCGGCGAGGTCACCGGCTGACCCGACCGCGCGACCGGCCGGCGGCCCGAAAGCGACTGCGTCCCGGCTGCCCGCCGTCGTAGTCTGGGGCGCGTCATGTGGGTGCCCCCGGAGGAGATGACCCCGGCACGCGGTGCCGCAGGTCGTCGGCCCGCCGAGCCCACGACGCTCGTCGGGCGCGCGTCCGAGCTCGACGAGGCCTCCCGGCTGCTGCGCACCGCGCGGCTGGTGAGCCTCGTCGGGGTCGGTGGCGTCGGCAAGACCCGGCTGGCCACGCGGCTGCTCGCCGAGCCCGCGGCGGCCGCGTTCGAGCACGTCCGGCTGGTCGACCTCGCCGAGCTCGACGATCCGGGGCTGGTCGGGGCCACCGTCGCCGAGGCGGTCGGCGTCCGCGACGAGGACGGCGCCCCGTCCGCCGAGGGCCTGTCCCGCCGGCTGGCCGACGAGCGTGCGCTCCTCGTCCTCGACGGCTGCGAGCACGCGATCGAGGGGTGCGCGGCGCTCGCGGAGGACCTGCTGGCCACGGCGCCCTCGGTGACGGTGATGACCACCAGCCGCCAGCCGCTCGACGTGCCGGGCGAGCACGTCCTGCCCGTACCGCCGCTGGCCGTGCCGCCCCCTGGCGAGCACCCGGACCCGGTCGAGCTCGTCCGCTACCCCGCCGTGGAACTGCTGCTCGACCGCGCCCGCGCCGCGGCCCCGGAGTTCGAGCTCAGCGCGGCGAACGCCGCGGCGGTCGCCGCGGTGTGCACCTCCCTCGACGGCCTGCCGCTCGCGCTGGAACTCGCCGCCGTCCGGCTGCGGGTGCTGTCGCCTGCTCAGCTGCTCGACCGGTTGGACGGCCCGCACGAGATCCTCTCCAGCGCCCACCGCGGCGCGCACCCCCGGCAACGCAGCATGACGGCGCTCATGGACTGGAGCTTCCGGCTGTGCAGCGACGCCGAGCGCGTGCTGTGGGCCCGAGCGTCGATCTTCAGGGGTGGTTTCGACCTGGGCGCGGCCGAGCAGGTCTGTGCGGGGGAGGGGATCGACGGCGACCGCGTCGTCGACCTCGTGGCCGGGCTCGTCGACAAGTCCGTGCTGCTCCCCGAGGACCGCGGCAGCCACGTCCGCTACCGGCTGCTGGAGACCATCCGCCGCTACGGCCTGGCCCGGCTGGCCGAGTCGGGGGAGGAGGAGCGGCTGCGGCGCCGCCACCGGGAGTTCCTGCAGCGGCTCGTCGACGACGCGGCCGCCGGCTGGTTCGGCCCCCGCGATCTCGTCCGGCTGGACCGGCTGCGGCTGGAGCACGCCAACCTCCGCGCCGCGCTGGACAGCTGCACCCGCTCGGCCGCCGACGCCGCCGCGGGCCTGCGGCTGGCCACGACGTTCTGGCTGATGTGGCGGGCCGCGGGCTGGGTGGGCGAGGGCCGGCAGTGGTTGGACCGGCTGCTCGCGGTGGCCGGGCCGAACCGCTTCACCGCCACCGCGCTGTGGGTCGACGGGTGGCTGGCGCTGGTCCAGGGCGACCACGAGCGCGCCGTCGAGTTGCTGCACCGCAGCGCGGACACCGCCCCGGACGACGACCGCGTGACGTCGGCGTTCGTCGACCTGTTCCTCGGCCAGGCCGCGACCCGGCTCGGTCGGCTCGACGAGGCCGACCACCGGCTCCGGCGGGCGCTGCGCGCCCACCGCGAGTCCGGGGACCCGGCCGGGCTCGCCCTCACCGCGTTCCGGCTGGCGGTCCGCCACGTCGCCGCGGGCGACACCGCGGCGGCGATCGCCTGCGCCGACGAGGGCCTGCGGTTCTGCCAGGACCGGCGGGCCCAGTGGTGGTCGGGCTACGCCCGGTGGATCAGGGCGGTCGCGCTCTGGAGCGGCGGCGACGGCGGGGCCGCGCTCGCGGACGCGGTCGCGGGCCTCGCGGCCACCCGCCGGCACGGCGACGAGCTCGGCGCGGCCATGGCGCTGGAGGTCGTCGCCTGGGCCACGGTCGCCGACGACCCCGACCGCGCCGCCCGGATCCTCGGCGCGCTGCACCGCCGCTGGCCGCGCACGGGAACGGCCCTCGCCGGGTACGGCTCGCTCGTCGACCACCACCGGCGCTGCTGCCGCGAGGCGCGTCGCCGGCTGGGGGCCGACGGGTACGCCGAGGCCCACGCCGACGGCGCCGCCCAGCACCTCGACGACGTCGTCGAACTCGTCCTGAACGACCCGCGCCCGGGGGAGGCCAGCACCCCGCTCACGAGGCGCGAGCACGAGGTCGCCGAGCTGGTGGCCCAGGGCAAGACCAACAAGCAGATCAGCAGCACGCTGCTGATCGCGCTGCGCACCGCGGAGGCCCACGTCGAGCACATCCGGGCCAAGCTCGGCGTCTCGTCGCGGTCCCAGATCGCGGTGTGGGTCGTCGAACGACGCGGCGCGTCGGCACCGCTGGGATGAGCGGGACGTCGCGCTCCGTGGCCGGCGTGATCGCGCCGCCACCCGGGTAGGTCCTAGGCTGCGGGCGTGCGCGCGGGGGCCAGGGGCGGTTCGGTGTGAAGGCGGCCGTCTACGACGACTACGGCCCGCCCTCGGTGCTGCGCATCGAGGACGTGCCGGTGCCCTCGCCAGGGCGGGGTCAGCTGCTGGTCCGGGTCGCCGCGACGTCGGTGAACCTGTCGGACTGGGAGACCCTGCGGGGCAGCCCGTTCTACTCCCGCCTCGGTGGGCTGCGGGCGCCGGCGCGGCCGGTGCTCGGCTCCGACGTCGCCGGCTGGGTCGAGGCGGTCGGACCGGAGGTCACCGGATTCGCCGTCGGCGACGAGGTGTACGGCGACAACCTGGGGCTCAAGGGCGGCTTCGCCGAGTACGCGGTGGCGCCCGCCTCCGCGATGGCGCACAAGCCCGACGGGCTGTCCTTCGCCGAGGCCTCGACGATCCCGCAGGCCGGCCCGATCGCGGTGCAGGGCACGGCGACCGCGGGGTCGGGCATGCGGGTGCTGGTCAACGGGGCGGGCGGCGGGTCGGGCTCGTTCGCGATCCAGCTCGCCAAGCGGGCCGGCGCCCACGTGACGGCTGTCGACAACGACGGCAAGCTCGACTTCATGCGCTCGCTGGGCGCCGACGAGGTGCTCGACCACCGCACTCAGGACTTCACCCGGGGCGAGCCGTACGACCTGGTGCTCGACATGGTCGCCCACCGCTCGGTCTTCGCCTACCGCCGCGCCCTCGCCGGCGGCGGGCGCTACCGCTGCGTCGGCGGCACCACGCGCGCCCTGCTCCGCGTGCTGACCGCGGGCACCGCGCTGGGGCTGCTGACCGGTCGTCGGCTCGGCGTGCTGGTGGTGAGGACGGGGCCCACGCACTTCGCGCCGCTCGCCGAGCGGTGCGCCGCGGGCGAGGTCGGGATCCACATCGACCGCACGTTCCCGCTCGACGAGGTGCCGCAGGCGCTCGCCCACGTCGGCGAGGGCCGTGCGCTCGGCAAGGTGGTCGTCGAGGTTGCGTGATCGCCCGGAGGTCGCACCGCCATGACCCGGGTCGATTCGATGGCGTTCGCGCTCGCGCGTCCCGACCTCCTGCGGGCACGGGCCGCGGCCCGCTCCTTCGACCTGCACCTGCACAGCACCTACTCGGTGGTCGCGCTCAGGAGCGGGGCGGCGGAGATCCGGTCGCGGCGGTGGAGCGGGACCGTCCGGGCCGGTGACGTGTTCGTCTTCAACCCCTTCGACGTGCACGCCGGCAGGAGCGCCGACGAGGCCACCGAGTACGAGATCCTGTACCCGACCAGCGAGTTCATCCGGAACTGCGTCTCCGCGGAGCACACCGGCGTCCCCACGATCCGGACGCCCGTGGTGTCGCGGGGGATCGAGTCACGAGACCTGGTCGACGTGCTGTCCACCCCGGGTGCGGACGACGCCTCGATCGAGGCGTGCCTGCGGGCGCTCGTGCAGACGTGCGAGTTCTCGGCCGGATCGGAGCCGCCGGCGGACGGGTCGGTGGCGCGCACGGCCCGCTCGCTGATCGAGGACAACTGCACGCGCGCCATCCGCACCGAGGACCTCGCGCGCGAGGTCGGGGTCCACCCGAGCCACCTCGTCAGGGCCTTCACGAGCGCGACCGGCGTCGCTCCGCAGACCTACGCCCGCCAGGTCCGGATCGCGAAGGCCCGGGACCTCATCTGCGCCGGTCTCGGGCTGAGCGAGGTCGCGCAGGCGCTCGAGTTCTGCGATCAGCCGCACCTCACCCGCGAGTTCAAGAAGGTCTACGGCGTGCCGCCGGGGGCGTTGGCCCGCGGCGTCGGTTCCGGGTACGCAAATCCTGTTCAAGACCCTGCCTGATGGCTGTGCCTACGGTCGGACCCCGACTGAAGGGTTGACCAGCGATGCCGCACCTCGGGCGCAGCCACGACCAGCGGTACCCGGACGCCGACGGGTACTTCGGCGAGTTCGGCGGCAACCACTACCCGCTGGAGATGTCGGCGGCGCTCGACGAGTTGGCCGCCGGCTACCGGGACCTGCGGGAGTCACCGGACCTGCAGCGCGAGCTCACCGCCGCGCGCACCGGGCTGCAGGGCCGACCCACCCCCGTGCACCACCTGCGCAACCTCTCCGAGCAGGTCGGTGGCGCACGCATCTACGTCAAGCGCGAGGACCTCAACCACACCGGCGCGCACAAGATCAACCACTGCGTCGGGTTCGCGCTGCTGGCCAGGGCGATGGGGAAGCGCAAGCTGATCGCCGAGACCGGGGCCGGGCAGCACGGGGTCGCGCTGGCCAGCGCCGCCGCGTACTTCGGCCTCGACTGCGAGGTCCACATCGGTGCGGTCGACGCCGACAAGATGCGCTCGAACGTCGGACGCATGCGCCTCCTCGGCGCGCAGGTCGTGCCCGTCGTGGCTGGACAGTCCGCGCTCAAGGAGGCCAGTGACTCGGCGTTCCGCGCGTACGTCGAGCAGCGCGCGCACGCGCTCTACGCGATCGGGTCGGCGATCGGGCCCCATCCCTTTCCGCGGATCGTGCGGGACTTCCAGTCGGTCGTCGGGCGGGAGGCGCGCGAGCAGTTCCTCTCGATCGCGGGTGGGGCCCTGCCCGACCACGTCGTCGCGTGCGTGGCGGGCGGCTCGAACGCCATGGGCCTGTACTCCGGCTTCCTGGACGACCCCGACGTCGCCCTGCACGCGGTCGAACCCCTCGGGACGAGCGGGCGGCACGCGGCCACGCTGACGTTCGGGCGCTCCGGGACGCTGCACGGTGCCCGCACCGTCGTCCTCCAGGAGGACGACGGTGCGACCGCCCCGGTCTCCTCGGTGGCGTCGGGCCTGGTCTACCCCGGTATCGGTCCGGAGATCGCGATGCTGCACGCGGCGGGCCGGATCCGCGTCGCCGCGGTCTCCGACGACGAGGCCGTCGGGGCCTTCTTCCGCACGTCGCGGTCGGAGGGCATCATCCCGGCGCTCGAGAGTTCGCACGCCCTCGCGTTCGCCATCCGCCTGGCCGCCGACCGGCCGTCCGCGGAGCGGATCCTGGTGAACCTCTCCGGACGGGGCGACAAGGACGTCGACTTCGTCCTCGCGGAGTACGGCGCCGACCACCTCGCCGGTCCGGCCTGACTCGTCGATCAGAGGTCCCGATGGCGGGCGACCCTGACCGCGATGGCGAACAGGATGGCCGTGAACAGGGCGAACCACACCCCCGCCAGCCAGGGCGAACCGAGCAGCCCGCCACCGGCCGGTGCGTCGGCGAGGAACCGGTCGGCGGCCTGGAAGGGCAGCAACGGTCCGACCGCCGGCCCTACGACCGGGACCAGGCCGATGAGCGACTCGCCCACCGCGGGCCACACGAGCACCAGCGTGACGGCGCCCGCGGTCCGCCGGACGAGGACGCCGATCGCGACGGCCACGACCGCAGCCCCGGCGTCGACCAGCCTGACTCCGGCCACCTGGCGCCATTCGTCGGGTCCGGTCAGCGCGAGGTCGCCGCCGGGCAGCAGCAGCGCGCTCGCCGCCCAACTGCCCAGGGCGCCGGCCAGCCCGACGAGGCCGGCGAGCACGGCGACGACCACGGCCTTGGCCCGCAGCGCGGCGGCGCGGTCGGGCACGGCGAGGAACGTCGTCCCGATCGTGCCGGTGGCGTACTCCGTGGTCACCGCGAGGACCGCGAGCACCATCAGCACGGTCGTGCCCACCACGCGGGCCGACTGCGTGGCCGCCACCGTGACCGGCTCGGTCGTGGCCACCGTCGCGGCCAGCAGCAACCCGGCGCCCGTGGTCGTCAGCAGCGCCGCCGCCGCGGACCACCACGGCGCGCGGGTGGACGTCAGCTTGATCCGTTCGGCCGTGATCGGTCCCACGGCGCTCACCTCCCCGCCGCGGGCACGGCCGCGGCCTGATCGGGGCCACCGGAGACGTACTCGACGTCGTGCCCGGTCAGCCGCAGGAACGCGTTCTCCAGCGAGGCGTGCTGCGGGGTGAGCCCGTGCAGCACCAGGCCGCGCGCCGCGGCGACCTCGCCGATCTTCTCCGGCGTCGCGCCGGTGACGCTCAGCCCGAGGTCGTCACCGTCCACCGGGACGATCGAGGCGCCGGCCCGTCGCAGCGCCTCGGCCAGCAGCACCGGCTGCGGGGTGCGGACGAGCACGGTGTCGTCCGCGGCCGAGTCGATGAACTCGGCGGTGGTCGACTCGGCGATCAGCCGGCCGCGCCCGATCACCACGAGGTGCGACGCCGCCACCGCCATCTCCGACAGCAGGTGGCTGGAGACCAGCACCGTGCGGCCCTCGGCGGCCAGGCCCTGCACGAGCCGCCGGATCCAGCGCACGCCCTCCGGGTCGAGCCCGTTGACCGGCTCGTCGAACAGCAGGGTCCCGGGGTCGCCGAGCAGCGCCGCGGCGATGCCCAGCCGCTGGGACATGCCGAGGGAGAAGGCCCCCGCCCGCCGGTCGGCCACCGCGGTCAGGCCCACCTGCTCCAGCACGGTGTCGACGCGGCCCGCCGGCAGCGCGTTGGACGCCGCGATCCAGCGCAGGTGCGCCCGCGCCGACCGGTTCGGGTGCACCCAGCGCGCGTCCAGCAGCGCGCCCACCGTGCGCAAGGGGTACCGCAGGTCCCGGTAGGGCGTGCCGTCGAGCAGCGCCTCCCCGGCGGTGGCGCGGTCCAGGCCCAGCGCCACCCGCATCGTGGTCGACTTGCCCGAGCCGTTCGGGCCGAGGAAGCCGGTGACCCGGCCCGGCTCGACCCGGAAGGACAGGTCGTCGACGGCGGTGGTCGGGCCGTACCGCTTGGTCAGCCCGCGGATCTCGATCATGATCGGCTCCCGGTCGGTGTCGTGGTCAGGAGTGGGCGACGACGGGTTCGGGCCCGACGCGCACGGCGTGGGGCAGGCGCAGGGCGACGACCGCGGTCGCCACCGCGACGGCCAGCCCCATCACCGGCTGCAGGACCTGGAAGGCCATGCCGGTGGCGACGAACAGCGGCAGTGCGACGGCGTAGGCGATCCCCGCCCACCGCAGGCCCGGCGCGGTGCGGGCGATGGCCGAGCCGAGCACGATCGCGCCGGCGACGAACAGCAGCGTCGAGACGCCGATCGTCGCGACCAGGGCCGGGCCGTAGGCCGTGTCGAGGTTCAGCGCCGCCATGCCCGGCGCGCCCGCCAGGTGCGCGCGGCCGATGCCGGGCTGCGCGAACGCGGCGCTGCCGAACGCCGAGGCCATCACCACCAGCGCCAGCAGGGTGAGCGCCGTCCCGACCGCCGCGCCGCGGACCGCCCGTCCGCGACCCAGGAAGACCAGCGCGGCCGTCACGCCGACGGCGGCGAGGCCGGCGCCGCCGATGCTGGCGACCAGGTGGCTGAGCAGGAAGACGTCGGTGGAGATGTAGCGCGCGTAGGCGTCGAAGTCGGTGATGGAGGGCTGGTGGGTGAGGGTGCTCAGGGCCAGCAGCACGCCGTGGGCCGGCAGCAGCCACAGCGCGGGCGCGGCGTAGCGGTCGAGCGGGGCGGACGCCGTGGACATCGGTCCTCCTGGAGGTCGGGTGCCCCCACCGGGGGCGCTGTGCGGGAGCAGACCGCGCGCGCCTGTCACCGACCTGTTCCGCACCTGACACGGCCCTCCGCCCTGGTCACCGGCGCCGGAGCCCTCCTCAGGACCCGCCCCCTGCCGTACGCTCACCGACCGTGGACTTCTCGGTCCTGGGGCCGCTGCAGGTGAGCGCCCACGGATCGCCGGTCCCGGTCCGCCCCGGCCTCCCGCGCGCTCTGCTGGTGCTCCTGCTGACCCATCCGCGCACCCCCGTCCCGGTCGACGTCGTCGCCGAGCGGCTCTGGGCCGACTCGCCGCCCGCCGACGTCGCGAACTCGGTGCACCGCCTCGTCTCCTACCTGCGCCGGGCGCTCGGCGCCGAGGGCGCGGCCCTGCTCGTGAGCCGGGCGCCGGGCTACGCGCTCGCCGTCGCCGACTCCGCGATCGACGCGCACCGCTTCACCGAGCTGGTCGGGGCCGCCACCACGCTGGCCGGCGCCGGGACCGCCCTCGGGGCCCACCGCGCGCTGGAGCACACCGCCGAGGCGCTCGCGCTCTGGCGCGGCGAGCCGCTCGCCGACGTGGCGACGCGGCCGTGGGCCGCCCCGGAGGTGGCCCGGCTGCAGGAGCTGCACCTGCAGCTGCACGAGGCCCGGCTGGAGGCGCTGCTGGCGCTGGGGCGCGACCTCGACGTGATCGCGGCGGCCCGACCGCTGGTCGCGGACAACCCGCTGCGCGAACGGCTCCACGCGTCCCTGGTGCTCGCGCTCTACCGCGCGGGTCGCCAGGGCGACGCGCTCGACGCCTACCAGGCGGCGCGCCGGGTGCTCGCCCGTGAGCTCGGGCTCGACCCCGGCCCCCGACTGCGGCTGCTCGAAAGGCAGGTCCTCGCGCAGGACGACGCCTTGCGGTGGCGACCGCCCGCGGACTCCCATCCGCCGACGACGAGCGCCGGCCCGCCGCCGGGCCCTGATCGACCACCCATGCCGCCGACCGGCCTCGTCGGCCGCCGCGAGCACCTCGCCGACCTGCACGACCTGCTCGACCGGGCCCGGCTGGTCACCCTCACCGGGCCGGGCGGGGCCGGGAAGACCCGGCTCGCGCTCGAACTCGCCCGGTCGCGCGGGTCCGATCCGGTCTGGTTCGTCGACCTGAGCCTGCTGCAGGACGATCGCCTCGTCGCCGCGTCCGCGGCCAGGGCGGTGGGCGCGGCGACGGCCACCGCCGAGGACCCGCACGACGCCGTGGTGCGCCGGATCGGTGCGACCGCGGGGCTGCTCGTGCTCGACAACTGCGAGCACGTGATCGACGCGGCGGCCGGCCTGGCGAAGCGGCTGCGCGACGGCTGCCCCGCGCTGGTGCTGCTGGCGACCAGCCGCCGCCCGCTCCGGGTCGCCGGGGAGGTCGTGTGGCCGGTCCCGCCGCTGCCGCTGCCGCCGTCGGGCGCGACCACGCCCGGCGAGGTGCGCGACGTCGACGCGGTCCGGCTGTTCACCGAGCGCGCGTCGGCGGTGCGGCCGGGCTTCGCCGTGACCGACGACAACGCCGCCGACGTCGCGGCGATCGTCGAGGCCCTCGACGGCCTGCCGCTGGCCATCGAGCTCGCCGCCGCCCACGCCGACGTCCTCACCCCGCGCGGCATCCGCAGCCGGCTCGACGACCACTTCGAGCTGCTGGAGTCCGATTCCCGCGAGGCCCCGGCACGCCACCGCACCCTGCGCGCCGCGATCAGGTCCGGCGTGGACCTGCTCGACGAGCGGGAGCGCCGGTTCTTCGCCGAGCTGGGCGCCTTCGCGGGGTCGTTCGACCTGGATGCGGCCGCCGCCGTCACCGCCACCTCGTCCGGGCAGTGCTACCGGTCGGTCGCGTCGCTCGTGCGGCAGTCGCTGGTCGTGCCGACCGCCGACGACCGCTACCGGCTCCTGCACTCGCTGCGGGCCTACGCCGCGGAGGCGCTGGCCGCCCAGCCGTGGCGGGAGGAGGTGCGACGGCGCCACTTCGACCACGTCTTCGCGCTCGTGGCGGCCGCCGACGGCGGGCTCCGCTCGGCGGAGCAGGCGGGGTGGCTGCGGCGGCTGTCCGCGTCGCTGCCCGACCTGCGCGCCGCCCTGCGGTGGGCGCTGGACGGCGGCGCACCCGGACGCGGGGCCCGGCTCGCCGTGACGGCGCACTGGTTCTGGATGCTGGAGGGGATGCTCGACGAGGCCGAGCACTGGCTGGAGCGCGCCGTCCCCGGCACGGACGACGACGCCGTGCGGGCCGCGCTCCTGCACGCGATCGGGCGCATCGCCGCCCCTCGCGGCGACCTGCGCAAGGCGCACGAGACGTGCCTGCGCAGCGCGGAGCTGTCCCGGCGGATCGGGGACGACAGGATCGCCAGTGGAGCGCTGGTGACCCTCGGTCTGGTCCGCTGGGCGATGGGCGAGCTGCCCGGCGCCGCCGCCGCCCACGACGAAGCCGCCGAGCGCGCGGAAGCCTGCGGCGACATGTGGCACCGCACGGCCGCGCTGATCCTGCGGGCGCGGACCGCCGTCGACGCCGACGAGGACGACGCCGACGACCGCATCGCCGCCGCGCTCGCCGCGGCCCGACCCGGTCGCGACAACCAGCAGATGGGCCTGGCCATGAGCCAGGTCGCCCGCCGCGCCCTGCTGACGGGCGACCCGACCGCCGCCGCCACCGCCGCGCGGGAGTGCCTGTCGCTGTGGCGGTCGGTGGGCTACCGGGAGGGCGAGATCCACGCGCTCACCCTGCTCGGACGCGCGGCGACCGCGATGGGCGACGCCGCGGAGGCGGGGGAGCGGGCGCGCGAGGCCCTCGGCGTCGCCGCCGCCATCGGGCACCGAGGTGGGTTGTGCGACGGCGTGGGGTGCCTCGCCGGTGCCCTGCACGCCGCCGGCGCCGACGAGGAGGCGCTGACCCTGCTCACCGTGGCCGACGCGGAGCGCCGCCGCGTCGGGATACCGGTGCCCGCCGCCGACGCGCCACCGCTCGCGGACCTGGCCGACCAGGTCCGACGACGTCTCGGACCCCGGGCCGACGCCATCAGCGCCCGGGCTCGGGACCGCACCATCGACGACGTAGTGGGCGAGTTGCCCACGCCACCGACCAGTACCCCGACACCGTTCACCGCGGTGATCCCGACCTGATCCGCGAGGTCCGACGTCGTCGGATGCGCGACGACCACGAGGAGAACCATGCCCGTTCGTACGACCGACGACCCGCCCGCGCCACTGACCAGCCTCGGTCCGTTCTCCTCACCAGGGGCCAAGCCGACGCCGTGGGCGGCGACGGAATGGGCCCTGCGCCGGATCCAGAAGTTCCACCTGTGCACGGTGCGCCGCGACGGCCGCCCCCACGTGACACCGCTGCTGGCGATCTGGGCGCTCGGCGCGATGTGGTTCACCACCGGCGACAGTGAGCAGAAGGCGAGGAACCTCGACGCCAACCAGCGCTGCGCGTTGACCACCGGAACCGACACGCTGACGGGCATGGACTACGTCGTCGAAGGCACGGCGAGCCTGGTCACCGACCGGGCGACCCGGGATGCCGCGGCGACCGCCTTCGAGCAGGCCTACGGCTGGCACCTCACCCGCGAGGACGGGACCTGGTACCAGCTGGGTGACGCCGTCCGGACCGGGAACGTGCAGCTCTACCGGGTCCAGCCGGACAAGGCCTTCGCCTTCGCCGCCGGTAGCGAGTCGTCCCAGACCCGCTACCGGTGGGGCTGAGGGCTCGGCGCGCTCCCCGACGGTGTCGCGGCGGGGTGGGCACCGCAGGCGGACGGCGTTCGGGGCCGCCGTCCACGGCGCGCTCGGCATCGACCGCGGCGACCGGGACCTGCGTGCCGACTACGGACCACGCGCTTCCACCGCCGAGCGATCTCGCCCCCGTCACCGACCCGGGCGCTGGTCGAGCGCGTCCCGCAGCTTCCGGCGCGAGTCGACGCCGAGCTTCCGGTAGACCTTGCGGAGGTGGTAGTCGACCGTGCTCGCGCTCAGGAACAGCCCGGCGGCGATCTGCCGGTTGGTGGCGGCGCCGGCCGCGAGCTGCGCGATCGCCTCCTCCTGGGGCGTCAGGGGCTCGGTGTCCGCCGCGGAGCTCCTCCGCCGGACGGTCGCCCCCGTCGCGGCGATCTCCCGGGCCGCCCGGCTCGCGAAGCGGGGCGCGCCCATCTCGACGAACATGTCGTGGGCCGTGGTGAGTTCCGCCCTGGCGTCCCTGCGCCGGTTCTGGCGGCGCAGCCACTCCCCGTAGAGGAGGTGGCTGCGCGCGAGGTCGGTGCGGACGGGCGTGCGTTCCAGCTCGGAGATCGAGCGGACGAAGTGCGGCTCGGCGTCCTCTCCCGCCATGATCGCGGTCGCGCGGGCGTGCAGACCGGCGGCCCACGCCGTGCCCCAGGCGTCCGACCTCGCCCCGAGGCGGTGCAGCGCCGCGGTGGCGGCGTCGTCGCGGCCGCACCGGTGCCCGGCCTCGACGATCTCGGCGAGGATCCGCCCGCCCTGGAAGACCGGGTCGCGCTCGAACACCGGCCACGCGGCCTCCAGTGCGGCCGCGTAGTTGCCCAGGCTGTTCTCCAGGACCGTCAGGGCAAGCTGCGCGGAGTTGATCAGGAGGCCGTTGCCCGTCTCCGCGAGCGCGGGGGAGCGGATCACGTCGATGATCGCCCGGCACGCTGCTTCGTCCTCGCGCCAGGCGTAGAGCTCCGCGCCCAGCAACCTCCACACGAGGACGTCGTCGCCCATGGACCGGGCGATCTCCGCGGCCTCCTCGCACATGGTCGCGGCGGTGTCGAACCGGCCGCACCACAGTTCGCCCTGGGCCTGGTTGCCCAGCGTGCTGCGGAGCCGGTCGAGCGCTCCGCGCGAGCGGGCCTCGTCGGCCCAGGCAGCGCTGAACCGGCGGAACAGGTCGATGTCGAGCAGCTCCACCGCCACCATGGCGCCGGCGCTGGACCAGCGCAGGAACGCGTTCGGGAGGTCCGGCCGCAGCATCGAACGCATCGAGGTCCGCAGCAGGCCGACCGCGCGCGCGTGGTCCCCGGTCAGCCGCTCCGCCAACGCCCGGACCAGGTCGTCGATGACCGACGTGTCGGCGGGCTCCAGCGCCGCGAGCGCCGACGCGGCCAGCTCCTCGGCCAGACCGGGTGGGGCGAGGTGCGAGGCGAGCGCCAGCATGAAGAGGCCGTCGGCGTAGGTGAGGCGGGCGAGCGCGGGGTCGAGGTGCTCGGCGGAGTGCGCCGCGTCGAGCATCAGCGGCAACGCCTCTCGCAGCCGGCCGATGGACGTGAGCGTTGCCCGCAGCCGCTTCGCGTGGACCTGGACGAGTGGCTCGGCGTGCTCCATCCGGATGCGGTCGAGGAGCACGCCCGCCTCGCCCGGCGCACCGGCAACGACCGTGGCGTTCGCCGCGGTCAGCGCGCGGCGGGCGCGGGCCCGCGGGTCGGCCGTGAGCTCGGCGGCGCGGGACAGCAGCGTCGCGTACGCCGCGTAGCGCCCCCTGCGCTCGGCCTCGACGCCGCGGGCCTCCAGCGCCGACGCCACCTCCTCGTCCGGGGCCGCGACCGAGCGGGCCCGGTGCCACACCCACGCGTCGGGCTCCACGTCCGGATCGGTGACCTGGGCGAGCAGGGCGTGGGCGCGCCGGCGATCCGCCGGCGCGGCCCCTCGGTACACGGCCGAGCGCACGAGCGGGTGGCGGAACGTGACGGTTCCGTCCAGGTCGACCAGTCCCGCCTGCTGCGCGGCGTCCAGCGCGTCCGCGGTGAGGCCCGCGGTCGCGGCCGCCGCCGACACGGTCGCCAGGTGCGCCCCGGGTTCCGCGGCGGCGATCAGCAGCAGCTGCCGGGTGGCCGTCGGGAGCGCGCGGACCCTGTCGAGGTAGAGCCCTTCGAGCCGGTCGCCGATCGGCAGCGGATCGGGCAGGGCGATGGTCCCGACGAGCTGGCCCGGTGAGAGGTCCCGGACGAGTTCGACGACGGCGAGCGGGCACCCCTGCGAGCCGGCCGCGACGCGCCGACCGACCTCGGGGTCCACGGCCGACCCCGACGTGATCGAGAGCAGCCGGGTCGTCGCCTCCGGCGACAGCCCGGCCAGCTCGACGGTCGTGATCCCGTCGAAGGCGCCCCCGGGCCGCGCCCCGAAGACGATCGCCAGCGACTCCGCCTGGATGCGCCGGGCGACGAAGAGCAGGGTGTCCAGCGACTCCCGGTCCAGCCAGTGGGCGTCGTCCACCACGAGCAGCTTGGGGCGGTCGGGCTCGGTCTCGGCCAGCAGCGTGAGCGCGGCCAGACCGACCAGGAACCGGTCCGGTGCGCTCGCATCGGTCAGCCCGATCGCCGCACCGAGTGCGGCGCGCTGGGGGCCCGGCAAGCCGCTGTAGCCGTCCATGAACGGGATGAGCAGCCGCTGCAGCGCGGCGAACCCGAAGTCGACCTCGCCGGCGACCCCCCGGACCTCGCGGGTCCGCATCCCCGCCGTCCGGGCGTGCTCGATGACCGCCGAGAGGAGGGCCGACTTGCCCATCCCGGCCTCGCCGCGCACCAGCACCGCGCCGCTGCGCCCCGAGCGGGCCGCGTCGAGGAGGCCCACGATCGCGTCGAGCTCCGCGTCGCGGCCGATCAGCCCCACGCGGCTACGCCGCGGCTCGTCGGGCGAGCCGGCGGCGGATCCTCACAAATCGGGGAGTGTACGCAAACGGGTGATCGCCGGGACAGAGCTCGTGGGGCGCGTAGCCGGCGGCCGCGCCATCACCGGACTACGCGAACGCGGGACTCGGCGCGGGTGCGCGGGGACCGAGCATCGACGCAGACCAGCAGCGTCCCCCGAGGTCGAGGTGCCATGGCCGATCCCTTCCCCCGCGCCGGTCCGCTGGCCCGGCTGGCGGAGCTCGGGTTCCGGCTGCCCCACGCACCCGCCCCGGTGGCCGCCCACGTCCCCGCCCTCCGGGTCGGTACCCGCGTGATCACCTCGGGCCAGCTCCCGCTGGTCGACGGCAGCCTGGCGGCGATCGGCCGGCTGGGCGCCGAGGTGACGGTGGCCGAGGCGTACGCGCTGGCCCGCGTGGCCGCGGTCAACGCGCTCGCCGCGGTGCACGCCCAGGCGCGGCTCGACGACGTCGTGCGCGTCGTGCGGGTGGGCGGCTTCGTCGCCTCCGCCGAGGGCTTCACCGACCAGCCCGCCGTCGTCGACGGCGCCTCCCACCTGCTCGAACAGACCTTCGGCGAGCGCGGCCGGCACGTCCGCTCCGCCGTCGGCGTCGCCTGGCTGCCGCTGGGCTCGCCGGTCGAGATCGAACTGGAAGTCGAAGTCGAAGTCCGGGCCTGAGCCCACCGCACCCTCCGATGGAAGGAACCGCCATGAGCACCACCCCCGGGAAGCAGACCATCGTCCTGGTCCACGGCGCCTACGCCGACTCGTCCAGCTGGAACGGGTCGATCACGGCGCTGCGCGAGGCCGGGCACCCGGTGATCGCGGCCGCGAACCCGCTGCGCAGCATCGAAGGCGATGCCGCGTACGTCCGCAGCCTCCTCGACAGCATCGACGGCCCGATCGTCGTCGCCGGGCACTCGTACGGCGGGGTGGTGATGAGCCACGCGGCCGACGGCCACCCGGACGTCACGGCCCTCGTCTTCGTCGCGAGCTTCCTGCCCGAGCCCGGCGAGAACCTGGTCGACCTCGTCGGCAAGTTCCCGGGCGCCCGCCTCGGCGACGCCGCGCAGCCGGTCCCGTATCCGGCCGCGGACGGCACGTCGGCGCCGGAGCTCTACATCGACCAGGAGCAGTTCCACGAGCTGTTCGCCGGTGACGTCGACGCCGACGTCGCCCTGCGGATGGCGGCGACGCAGCGCCCGCTGGCGCTGGCCGCGTTCGAGGCGCCGGCCACCCGGGCCGCGTGGAAGTCGATCGAGAGCTGGGCCCTGTCGGCGCGCCAGGACCTCGCCATCCCGGCCGAGCTGTCGCGCTTCATGGCCGACCGGGCGGGCGCCCACCTGGTCGAGGTCGACGCGTCGCACGCCGTCACCGTCTCGCAGCCGAGGGCCGTCACCGACGTCATCCTCGAAGCCGCGCGGAAGACCGCTCGCTGACCGCGGCTCGGTCCGCTGACGGCCCCGCCGTCAGCGGATCGGGCTGATCAGCCGGCCGTCTCGTAGACGTGGGCGGCGATCTCGCCCATCGCGGCGCCGGCCAAGTCCGCCAGCGCCTGGCCCGCCGGGACCGACTCGACCGGGGCCTGCATGAACTCCGCGAACGTGACCCAGCCGCCGTCCGGCATCTCGATGTAGCCGGCGAGCGCCTTGTAGGTGGTCGGCGGGGCCGACGGGTCGAAGCGCCCGACGCCGGTGCCGGTCTTGGCGAACACGGGTGGAAGTACGGCTTGCCGCTGAGGTGGCCCAGGAACGCCGCGAAGAAGTCCGGCGAGTACCCGCCGGATCGGCTTCTGCGGCCGGCGATGAGTTCTCGCCGTGGTGCGGGTCTTGTCCTGTGAATGCTCGAGCTGCACGGGGTTGACATGAAGTCGACTTGAACTACGAGGCTCGATGCGAACCGACGGACCACAGGAGTTGTCATGACTGCCACCAGCACCGACGAGCGGGCCTCGACGCAGCTGCGGCTGTCGGACCCGACCGTTCGGACCTTCGCGCAGCTGCTGGTCAACGTGCTGGGCGTGTCGGTCACGAACTTCACCGTCTGGTTCGCGATCACCTTCTTCGTCTACCTGGAGACCGGCTCGGTGTTCGCCACCGGCATCATCGCCGGGCTCTTCCTGGTCTTCACCACGCTGACCGGGATCTGGTTCGGCAGCATCGTCGACCACCACCGCAAGAAGACCGTGATGCAGGGCTCCGCGGCCGTGTCGCTCGGGCTGTACACCGCGAGCCTGGCGCTGTACGTGATCACGCCGGCCGAGGAGTGGACGAACCCCGCGAGCGTGCGCCTGTGGGTGCTGATCACACTGCTGATGCTGGGCGTGATCGTCGGCAACCTGCGCTCGATCGCCCTGCCCACCGTCGTCACCGCGCTGTTCGACGAGTCCCGCCGCGACCGCGCCAACGGCATGGTCGGCACCACCAGCGGCGTGTCGATGCTGGTCACGTCCGTGCTCAGCGGTGTGCTGGTCGGCGCGGGCGGGATGCTGCCGGTGCTGGTGCTCGCCGTCGTCGTCCTCGGCGGCGCCCTGGTCCACCTGCACACCCTGCGGGTGCCCGAACTGCACAGCGTCGCTGCGGGCGAGGACGACAAGGGCATCGACCTGAAGGGCACGATCCGCGTGGTGCGCGCCATCCCCGGCATGCTCCCGCTGATCTTCTTCAGCACGCTGAACAACCTGCTCATGGGCGCCTTCATGGCGCTGATGGACCCCTACGGCCTGTCGATGATGTCCGTCGAGGCGTGGGGGCTGCTCTGGGGCGCGCTGAGCGCCCTGATGATCATCGGTGGCCTGGTGATCACCCGCACCGGCCTGTCGTCCAACCCGGTGCGGCTGGTGCTGCTGGTGAACATGGCGCTGTGGGTGGTCACGTTCGTCTTCCCGCTCCAGCACTCGGTGGTCCTGCTCATCGGTGGCATGGCCGTGTTCATGTTCCTGATGCCCTACGTGGAGGCGGCCGAGCAGACCGTGCTGCAGAAGGTGGTGCCGGTCGAGCGCCAGGGGCGCGTGTTCGGGTTCGCGCAGAGCGTCGAGCAGTCGGCGTCGCCGCTGACCGCGTTCCTGATCAGCCCGCTGGCGCAGTTCGTCTTCATGCCGTTCATGGCCGAGGGCGGCGCCGGAGCCCAGCTGATCGGCAGCTGGTTCGGCACCGGCCCGATGCGCGGCGTCGCACTGCTGTTCGTCATCACGGCGCTGTTCGGGCTGGTGCTGACCACCTACGCGCTGACCAGCAAGCACTACCGCAACCTGAGCCGGCACTACCGCGACGACGAGCCGCTGGAGCCGACCGCCGAGCCGGAGCCCGTGGTCGCCCTCCCGGTGCGGCAGGCGACGGCGGACCTCGCGGCCGAGTGCGCGTAGGGATCAGCGCGGTGCCGCACGCTCCCGGTGTCGCGGCAAGGCGGGCTGGGCGCTCGCTGGTGGCCGTGTCGGTCAGCGATGTCGGAGCGACGCAGGACGGCCTCGGCGGTGACCGGCCGACCGTCCCCGACGAACCCGGCCAGCGCCCGCCGGACCAGCAGGTTGTCCCCGTCGCCCAGCTCGTGGACGACCTCGACCGCGTGCGGGCCGCCGGTGCTGCGGCTCAGACCGGGCCGGGAGCCTCTCGCGGCCCGGGGCCGGCGATGGTTCAACCCGGTCGATTCACTTGGGCAGAGGTGTGTGGACCCGGCTCGTGCCGGAGCGGCCGCCGGGTCGAGATCGTCTACGGGTCGGGACGACAGCCGGCGACCGAGCCGAGGATCCAGCTGCGGTAACGGCCCGGCGGCATCCCGTAGGCCGCCTTGAACGCCTGGCTGAAGTGCGCGGCGCTGGTGAACCCGTGCCGGGCCGCGATCGCCGCGACCGGGCTGGCGGCCAGCGCGGGATCGCCGAGCGAGCGCCGGCAGCCCTCCAGCCGGCGCTCGCGGATCCACGCCGCCACGGTCGCGCCCTGGTCGCGGAACAGCTTGTGCAGGTAGCGCAGGGAGATGTGGTGGGCGGTGGCGACGGCGGACGGGGACAGCCGCGGATCGCCGAGATTCTCCTCGACGAACGCGTGGATGGGCGTCAGCAGCTCCCGCTGCCGGGCTCCGGGGACCGCCGATCCGTCGACGGCCGACACGTGCGCGAGTCGTGCGGCCACCAGGTCCAGCGTCGCCGTGGCCAGCCGGACGGCCTGCGCCGGGCGCACCTCGTCGAGGTTGCCCGCCAGTTGTCGCAGGAACCGCGAGGTCAGCTCGCCGAGGCCGGGTCCGGACCGGACCGGGACGGCGAGCACGCGCTCGAGCCGGGCGCCCGGTACCGGCAGCACGACCCGCGGGAACTGCAGCACGAGCGCCTGGACGAGGTCGAAGGGGCCGATCGCGCGCACCCGGCACGGCCGGATCGCGTCGTGGATCACGAAGTCCCCCGCGTCGAGGACGGCCGGCCGCCGGTCCTGGCTCAGCGCGATCCGGCCGCGCAGCGGCATCGTGAGGGTGAGCCCTCGCGGTCGCGGTCGGCCCAGCGGCGTGCGGCCGAGGCGCCGACCGAGGGGCCGGTTGGTGACCACCCTGGCCTGCACGGCGCCGAGGTCATCGACGTGTTGTTCGTACCAGAGGTGCGGCTCGCAGCGCCGTCGTCGCTCCGGCGGCGCTCCGGAGTAGCTGGTCATCGTCATCGCATCCCCCCGGCGCGATCGGTCACCGCTGGGTATATTCCGGCAGCGGTTTTCCAGCAATCCCGTCGATCTCTGCAAAACCGCTGACAGGACCCCTCGTGCCGCGCCCGCTCCGCCAGCTCGACCCGAACGCCGACCCGATCCAGCGATTCGCGCACGGTCTGCGCGAGCTGCGCGCCGGGCTCACCTACCGCGAGCTGGCAGCGCGGACCCGGTTCTCGCTGTCGGCGGTGTCCGAGGCCGCGCGCGGGGAGCGGTTGCCGAGCCTGGACGTCACCCTGGCCTTCGTCGACGCCTGCGGCGGCGACCGCGACGAGTGGACGCTGCGCTGGTACGCGGTCAGCGCCGAGCTCGCCACCGCGAGCCGGGACGCCGACACCGCGGACGTGCCGGCGCCCTACCGCGGGCTCGCCGCCTACGAGGCGGAGGACGCCGGGCTGTTCTTCGGCCGCGAGCGGCTGCTCGACGAGCTGGTGGCCCGGCTCGCGACCACTCGGTTCCTCGCCGTGTTCGGCCCGTCGGGGAGCGGGAAGTCGTCGCTGCTGCGCGCCGGCCTGATCCCCGCGGCCCGGGCGGGACGCCTGCCCGACGGGCGCGCGGCCACGCTGATCACACCGCGGCCCCCGGCGCCGGAGCGCATCCCGTCGCACGGCCTGCTCGTCGTCGACCAGTTCGAGGAGCTCTTCACCGGCGCCGGCACCGCCGAGGAGCGCACCCGGTTCGTCGACGCGCTGTTGGTCGCGCGGAGCACGCTGCGGGTCGTGATCGGGATGCGCGCGGACTTCCTCGGGCACTGCGCGCGGCACGCCGAGCTGGCCGCCGCCATCAGCGACGCCGCGGTGCTGGTCGGCCCGATGAGCCCGGACGAGCTGCGGGCCGCGGTCGTCAAGCCGGCCGTGCGGACCGGGCTGAGCGTGGACCCGGCGCTGGTCGCGACGCTGGTGCGGGACGCGGGCGATCAGCCGGGGGTGCTGCCGCTGCTGTCGCACGCGATGCTGGAGACCTGGCGGTTGCGCCGCGGCAAGCACCTGGCGATGGCCGCCTACGACGCTGCCGGCGGGCTGCACGGCGCCGTGGCCCGCACGGCCGAGCGGGTGTACCGGGGACTGGCCGCGGACGAGCGCGTCACCGCGAGGCGGATCCTGCTGCGGATGGTCGCGCCGGGGAAGGGCACCGAGGACACCGGGCGCCCCGTGGACGGCGCGGAGCTCGCCGACCTCGCCGGCGCCGTTCTCGAACGTCTGGTCGGCGCGCGGTTGCTCACCCGGGACGGCGACAGCGTCCGGCTGGCGCACGAGGCGCTGCTCGTCTCCTGGCCGCGGCTGCACGAGTGGATCACCGAGCACCGCGAGCGGCTGCGCGTGCACCGCAAGCTCGCCGAGGCGGCGCGGGCGTGGGAGGAGCTCGGCCGCGACCCCGGGGCGCTGTACCGCGGGGCCCAGCTCGCGGTCGCCCGCGAACAGGCGGAGCCGCAGGAGCTCACCGGATCCGAGCGGACCTTCCTGGAGACCAGCACCGCGGCCGAGGCGGCCGACCGGGCCAGCACGGAACGGCGCACCCGACGACTGCGCGCCCTCGTCGCCCTGCTCGCCGTGCTGCTGCTCGCCGCGGTCGGCGCCGGAGCCGGCGCCTGGTTCCAGCGCGAGGAGGCGGTCTCCCGGCAGCTGGCCGCCGAGGCGCTGGGAAGCCTGCGGTTCGACGTCGCCACCGCCGCCCGCCTCGCGCTGCAGGCCTACGGACACGCCCCGACCGTCGAGGCCAGGAGCACCCTGCTCAGCCTCGCCGGACGCCGGCCCTACCAGGCGCGGCTCACCGGCCACGCCGGGCTGGTCAAGGCGGTCGCGTTCAGCCCGGACGGCGCAACGCTGGTCTCGGCCGGGCAGGACCGGACCGTGCGGCTGTGGGACGTCGCGCACAACGCCCACCGCGCCACCCTGCACGGGCACGCCGCGGCGGTGCGCGCGGTGGCCTACAGCCCGGACGGCCGGCTCATCGCCTCCGCCGACCGCGCCGGCCAGGTGCTGCTGTGGGACGCCGCTTCGGGCACCCGGCTGCAGACGCTCGACGGGCACGACGGCATCGTCGACGGCGTCGCCTTCAGCCCGGACGGGCAGCTGCTCGCCTCCGCCGGGGCCGACCGCGGGACCATCGTGTGGGACACGGCGACCGGCGCGAAGCGCTTCGAGCTGCCGGGCCACGGCGGGCCGGCCACCGAGGTCGCCTTCAGCGGGCTGACCCTCGCCGTCGCCGGCGACGACGGCAACGTCGTCCTCTGGGACCTGACCCGTCCCGATGCGGTGCGGGTCCTGCCCGCCAGCGGCGAGGCCCTGTTCGCCGTCGCGTTCACCCCGGACGGGCAGCTGCTGGCGGCGGCCGGCGCCGACCGCGTCATCACGCTGTGGGACGTGCGGCAGGGTGTGCGGGTCGCGACACTGAGCGAGCACGCCGACCCGATCCGCCACCTCGCGTTCACCGACGGCGGCCGGACCCTCGTCTCGGCCGGGTACGACCGCGTCGCCATCCTGTGGGACGTGGCCCGGCAGGGGGCGACGGTCCGGCTCACCGGGCACGCCGGCAGCCTCTACGGGGTGGCCGTCTCCCCGGACGGGCGACGCATCGCCTCGGCGGGGGAGGACGAGGCGATCCTGGTCTGGGACCGCGCGCGGATGCCGCTGATCGGCCACACCGACCGGGTGAGCGATGTGGCCGTCGCCCCGGACGGACGCCAGATCGCCTCGGTCGGCCAGGACGGCATGCTCCTGCTGTGGGACACGCCGTCGGGCGGCGCCTCGATCACGCCGCGGGCCGTGCGGGTGGGCCGGGGCGGGGTGGCGACGGTCGGCTACGGATCCGGTGGAACCGTCATCGTCACGACCGGGGAGGACGGTGTCCGGCTCTTCGACGCCGCCGACGGACGCCCGATCGCGGGCCTGCCCGGGCACACCGACGTGGTCGACGGCGCGGCGTTCAGCCCCGACGGCCGGATGATCGCCTCGGCCGGGCTGGACGGCAGGGTGCTGCTGTGGGACGTGGCCGGCGCGTCCGTGGTCGCGACGCTCAAATCCGGTGAGCCGTTCGTGCACGGGGCCGCGTTCAGCCCGGACGGCCGGCTGCTCGCCACCGGCAGTGACGACGGCCGCGTGCTGCTGTGGGACATCGCCGCTCCGGCCGACCCGGTGCTGCTCGACGGCCGCCAGCAGACGGTGTACGACATTGCGTTCAGCCCGGACGGGCGGCTGCTCGCCTCCGCCGGCGGCGACGGCCGCGTGCTGCTGTGGGACGTCGCGCGGCGCACCGTTGTCGGCGAGCTGGCCGGCCACAGCGCGGTGGTCACCACCGTGGACTTCAGCCCGGACGGCCGCTACCTCGCCTCCGGCGGCCTGGACCAGACCGCCGTGGTGTGGGACGTCGCCGCGCGTTCCCGCTGGGCCACCCTCACCGGGCCCGACGACATCGTCAGCGGCGTGGCGTTCACCCTGGACGGGCGCTCGCTCGCCGCCGCGTGCGGCGACCACACCGTCGTGCTGTGGCCGCTGGACCCCGAGGTGGCCGCCGACCGGTTGCGCGGCTCCGGCTGACCCGGCGGAGTGCACGGATGCGCAACGGCCGTGCGCTCGTCGGCGATGACGCCCACCCCTGCCCGCGCCACGGTGGGAGCCGTGGACAGATGCGCGCCGCCGGCGAGCGGGCCGATCGCCGCGGGTCCCCGGACGACCGGCGTCGACCTGGCTTCCTACCTGCGCCGGCACGCGCCGATGCCGCCGTACCGGGCGGCCGTCTTCGCGAGTGCGCTGGCCGACCAGCTCGCCGCGCTGCACGCCGCGGGCCGGACCCCGGGGCCGCTGCCGGCGGCCGTCCGCGTCGAGACGGACGGCTGGCACCGGCCGGTGATCGTCCGGCCGGGTCTGCCCGACGGCGGGCGCGGCGTCCCGGACGACATCGCGCAGGTGGGCCTGCTGCTCGCCGATCTGGTCGGGGCCCCGGCCGGTCACGGCGCGCGGCTGCCACCCCGCCCGGGCGGCGTGCCGGCCCAGCTGTGGTCGCTGGTCACCGACTGCCTCCGCGCTGACGCGCGGTCCCGACCGACGGCCGCGGTCCTGTCCCGCCGGCTCCGCGACACGGCCCGTGACCTGCTCCTCGATGGCGGGCCGACCCCGCCCGGCCGGGCCACGGAGCCGACGACCGAGGTAGGGGTGTCAGCGGTGCCGGGCTACGTGCCCAGCCGGGCGGTCACGACCGAGCCGGAAGCGCCAGCGGGTCGGTCCGGGACGCGGCGCTGGACCGTCGTCGTGGTCACCGCGCTCGCCGCCGTCGTCGTCGGCGCCGCCGCAACCACCGGGTTCGAGCTGTACGACCACGGGGGCAGCGCCCCACCGCCGACCCCGCCCTCCGGGACACCCACGCCCACGGGACCGCCCCCCGCCGACGTGCGGGCCTGCGCGCCACCGGACTGCGCCGCCCGGGTGACGGTCGAGCCCGGCGGTCGGATCGTCGTCTGCGACAACCGCGTCGACGGCCTGTCCGGGGTCGCCGTGATCACCGGACCCGGCGGTCCCGACCCGGAGCCCGTGTGGGCCAGCCGGGGGAACGGCACGTGCGACGAAGCGGACCTGCCGGCGTCGGCCGGCGCCGCGCTCACCGTCGAAGCGTGCACCGGAGATCGTCCGACGAACCGCATCGTCCGATGCGGGGAGCCGGTCACCGCACCGATCGGATGACACAGCAATCAGATGAGAGGAAGAACCACCATGGCGAAGGTCGGCGGCGATGTCGCGGAGATGCGCGAGATGGCCAAGATGTACACCCGCAACGCCCAGCAGCTCGCCGAGATCATCCGGGACCTCAACACCAACACCGGCAACAGCGAACGCATCTGGACCGGCCCGGCGGCCGAGCGCTTCCGAACCGCGTGGAACGACGCCCGCCCGCAGTTCGACAAGATGCGCACGGCGCTCGACGAGGCCGGCACCGCGGTGAACAAGAACGCCCAGAACATCGAGGACGCCACCCGCTGACGGCCGACGACTGCGGAGGTCCACCCGTGCCGGCGCCGAACCCGAAGGTGCTGCGCGACGCCGCGGCGACGCTGCGCACGCTGGCGACCGCGGTGCGCGGCGCCCTCGACGAGTACCGCACCGAACGCTCGAAGCTGGTCTGGACCGGACCCGGCCGCCAGCACCTCGAGGCGTACCACCAGCCGTCGCTGGACTGGCTCCAGCGGATCCTCGACCGGCTGCGCCGGGCGATCTCGGCGCTGGAGCGGGCCGAGGCGGACCTGGTGCGGCGGATCGGGGAGCTGCGCACCGACGAGGAGCGGGTGCGCGCTGAGCTCCCGCGCTACTTCGAGCGGCTGCACTACGACCCCGCGCAGGTGGCCGACTACCTGCGCGGCCTGCCACCCCCCGAGGACCCGCGCTGGGCCGACTTCGCCCGCACGATCGTGGGGCACTCGGCGACCGGACGGCGGTGAGCCCCACGTGAACGACTACTACGACCTGCCTTCGATGGAGGCCTTCGCCGGGTTCCTGATGGGCCGGACGGGGCAGTTGCAGACGCGGCTCGGCGCGGTCGACGAAGCCGTCCGGCGGGTCTGGCGCGATGTCGACGCCTTCGGGAAGCAGGTCGCCCCCTACGCCGTCGACGTCGCGCCGGTGACGGGCGAGCTGTACGAGGCGGGGCCGAACGCCCGCCTGGTCCAGCCGTTCCACGGGGTGACCGCGGACGCGGTCCGCCGGCTCGGGCTCGCCACCGGCATCGCCCACTCGATGGCGGTGGACGGCCAGCAGCTGCTGGCCAAGGTCACGTTCGTGCGGGAGCGCGAGAAGGTGATCCGGGACATGCCGTTCACCGGCTCGGGCACCAACAACGTGGCCGAGGTGGCCAGGTTCCGGGACCTCGTGTTCACCCAGGCGGGCAACCACGCCCCGGAGCTGACCGCCTTGATGGCGCGGTTCCGGTGGGGCGGGGCGGAGGCCGTCCGGGACTTCGTCCGCCGCCGCGGCATACCTCCCGAGCAGCTCAAGACGCTGCTGGCCGCGGTCCCCGCCGCGGCGCGGGCGCTCAGCGCGTCGGACTCGCCCCCGCCCCCGCAGCTGGCCGGGATCATCGGTCGCACCCCGGCGGAGCGCCACCGGGCCTGGACGAGCGAGCTGACCGGCGACGAGCGGGCCCTCTACGCCCTGCTCCACCCGAACCTGGTCGGGCAGACCCACGGCCTGCCCGCCGTGCACCGCGATGCCGCCAACCAGGTCATCCTGCAGGGCCGTCGACACGACGTGCTCGTCCGGTTGGGCGCCTCGTCCGGCACGGACGACCCGTCGCAGTTCGCGGCCGCCGAGCAGCTCCGGATGATCGACTTCGCGCTGGGCCCGCAGACCCAGGGCCGGTACCTGATCCTCGACGTCGGCCACGGCGGGGGACCGGGCGGGCTCACCCTCGCGCCGCTGTCGGAAGCGGCGTTCGCGGACGCGCCCAAGGACCGCGCCACCGATGCCTGGCTGCTGGAGAAGCTCACAGCGGCGGGGCAGGTCCTGGGGGAGGCCAACGAGGTCGCGAACCAGGCGTCCGGTGCGGGGGCGGCCGGGCTGGAGGGGCTGCGCGGGCCCCTCCGGGGCCGGGGCTTCACCGACTCGCAGATCGACCTGCTGTTCCGGGCGATCGACGACGGCGGCGCGATCGACCTCGCCCAGCTGGAGGCGAGGCTGGGTGCCGTCGGCACCGCCACGACCGGCGTCGACGCGCTGAGCATCCTGGTCGAGGAGCTGCAGAACCGCGACAAGACGAACCTGTCGGTGCCCGGCGCCATCGGGTCGGCCGGGTTCCAGTTCATCGCCGGGGAGCTCGCCGCTAAGGGCGTGCAGCTCGCCTGCGCGGCGGTCACCGTCGAGACCGGCGGCGCGGGGATCGTGTGCTTCGCGATCGCCGAGGCCGTCAAGCCGATCGTGCGGGAGGGCGGCAAGGAGGCCTACCAGATCGGCAACGTGCTGTGGCACCACACCTTCGACGACCTCGCCCGGCTGCAGCGCTACGTCCAGAAGAACCAGCGGCTGCCCATCGCGATCGTGGACCACTACGACCCCGAGTCGCCCGAGGCGCCGGACCCGATCAGGCGGCTGGACAAGCCGCCCGCCGCGCCGTAGCCGGGCCCGCGGCGATCGCTCACCCGGGTACGGCCACCTGCACCGGCTGTGGCGCGCCGACCCGGACCAGCACCGCCCGGCCGACCGGCCCGCCGCCGGCGCCGCGCGGCAGCCGCACCCCGAGCAGGTCGCCGTCCTCGGGGCCGCGCACCGCGAGCAGCAGCCCGGAGCGGGACCGCAGCGCGGTCGCGACGACCCCGCGGTAGGCGGCCTTCAGGTCGTCGCCGGTGCCGGCGACGACCACCGCGTGGTCGCCGTCGCGGGCCCGGCGCAGCGCGTCGTCCAGCGCGTCGTCCAGCGCCGTGCCGGCGACCAGCTCCACGTCGTCGACGATCAGCGCGTGCCGCGGGTGCTCGCGCACCACCTCGTCGAGCGCCGCCGGGTCGACCTCCCCGTCGAGGACGGCGAGGACACCCGGCCGGCCCGCCAGCTCCCGCAGCGGCGAGCGCCGCGGGGTGACCAGGACCAGCGGGACGTCCCGCGCCAGCAACGAGCCCGCCATCGTCAGCAACGCCGTGGAGCGGCCGGATCGGGCCGGGCCCGCGACGGTGAAGCCGGGGCCGTCGGTGAGCAGGTCGACGCCCACCGGACCGAGCTCGTCACCGCCGGCCCCGATCAGCGCCCACAGCGGCGAGGACGGCGCCAGGTCGTGGTCGAGGTCGGTGGCCGTCACCTCGGCCGGGAGGTCGTCGACGCGCAACGGCCGGCTCCGTCGCGGTGGTGGCGCGGCCCGCGCGATCCGGCGCAGCGCGGCGACCTGCGCGGCCCCCGACGGGTCGGGGTCGAGCAGCGCGACCTGGCTCTCGATCAGCGTGTCGCCCGCGCCGGCCTGCTCGACGGCGCGACCCGGTGGCATCGACCGCGGCACCTTCCGCTCGTTGATCCCGGCGTAGCCGTAGTCGGTGGGCTCGGACATCCGCAGCACCAGCCGCCGCTCGAAGACGGTCGAGATCTGCCCGGACAGCACGCTGCGATCGCCGGTGACGATCGCGCGCAGGCCGACCGCGGGCCCTTCACGCAGCAGCCGGACGACGGTGTCGACGAGTCGGCCGTAGTCGTAGTTCTCGTAGGCGGCGACGAAGCCCTCCCAGCGGTCCAGCAGGAGCAGCATCCAGGGCAGCCGGTCGGCCGGCTCGGCTGACGCGCGCTGCTCGGCGATACCGGCGAACCCGGCGGCCGCCAGCAGCCGCTGGCGCTCGGCCACCTCGGCGGAGAGCCGGGCGAGCAGCCGTTCCATCCGATCCGGCTGGTCGCGCCCGACCACGGCTCCGCAGTGCGGCAGCTCGGCCAGTGGGGTGAGGGCGTTGGCGCCGCAGTCGACGGCGTACATGTGCACGTCGTCCGGTGCGGTGCGGGAGGCGACCGACCCGGCGACCGTCCGCAGGACGGTGGAGCGCCCCGAGCGCGGTGAGCCGGCGACGGCGAGGTGCCCGTCGCGGGCCGGGTCCAGCGCCAGCACGGCGCGGGTCTGGGCCGCGGGCAGGTCGGTCAGGCCGAACGGGACCGGTGCGGGTTCCGGCGTGCCCGGCAGCTCGTCGAGGGTCACGATGTCCGGCAGCGGCGGCAACCACGGACCGGCCGGCCGCGGCACGCCGATCGTGTCGGCCGCCTCCCGGATTGCCTCGACCAGCGCGGCGAGGTCGGTGCCGGCCCCGTCATCGGACGCCGCCGGCGGCGGGTCGGGGACGGGCCGCCCGAGCTGCTCCCACGGCCGCGGCACGATCCGCAGCGGCTGGGCCGCGGCCGGTCCCGCCGGGAGGCGGCGACCGCCCACCCGCGCGGACTGGACGGTGTCCAACGAGGACGTGCCCGAGCGGACGAGGCAGCGGCCCGGTGTCGACTTCGCGATCCACGCCGCGTCCGGCGCGTCCACGACGTCGTTCGACTCGGCCTCGTCGGTCACCCGCAGTGCGATCCGCAGGTTCGTGTTGGCCCGGATGTCGGCGGTGACGACCCCGGCGGGGCGCTGCGTCGCCAGCAGCAGGTGCACGCCGAGCGAGCGCCCGCGGCGGGCGATGTCGACCAGGCCGGCCACGAAGTCGGGCAGCTCGCCGACCAGCGATGCGAACTCGTCGATGACGATCAGCAGCCGGGGCATCGGCTCGACCGTGCTGCCGGTGGCGCCGTCGGCGTCGCGCAGGCGGCAGTAGTCGTCGATGTCCTTGGTCCCGGCCCGTAGCAGGATCCGTTCCCTGCGGTGCAGCTCGGCGGCCAGCGACTCCAGCGCGCGTTCGGTGAGGTGCCCGTCGAGATCGGTGACCAGCCCGACGGTGTGGACGAGCTCGGCGCACTCCCGGAACGCCGCCCCGCCCTTGTAGTCGACCAGCACGAACGTCATCTCGTCCGGCCGGTTCGCGATCGCGAGCGCGGCGACGAGCGTCTGGAGCAGTTCGGACTTGCCCGACCCGGTGGTGCCGGCGACCAGGCCGTGCGGGCCGTCCCGGCGCAGGTCGACGGCGTAGGCCCGATCCACCCCGACCCCGATCACGGCCTCGGTCGACCGCCCGCCGGCCAGCCACCTCGCGGTCACCGCCTCCGCGGTCGGCGGTTCGAGGTCCAGCACGTCCAGCAGCCGCACCCGGTCGGGCAGCTCGGACGCCCCGCCGCGGTCGCTGACGTCGCGCAGCGCGGCGAGCGCGCGGGCCAGCCGGTCGCACCACCGCGCCCCGACCAGGTCGGGCCGCACCTGGTCGACCGGGTCGGCCTGCGGCTGCTGCACGCGCAGCGCGGCACCGGTCGCGGTGACCACGGCCCGGCACTCCGCGGGCAACCGGCGCGGATCGGCGTCCAGGCAGACCACGACGATGCCGACCGCCGGCCCCTGCCGCAGCAGCGCCACCACGCCGGGCAACGCCCGGAGATCGCGCGCGCCGTCGAGAACGACGAGCACGTCGGGGTGGTCGGCCTGGTCGGACGGCGACCCGTGCGCGTTGTCGGCCGCCTGCCGGCGTGCGACCAGCATCGCGGTCAGCTCGGCGACCCGCTGCGCCACCGTTTCCCCGTCGTTGCCGATGTGGACCGCGTCGTGCGTCCTGGTGTGCGGGAGCCAGCGCACCCACTCCCAGTCGCGACGCGCGCGCGACTCGGTGAGCACCCAGATCCGCACGTCCAGACAGCTGTGCAGGGTCGCGACCTGCGCCACGATCCACCGGCCGAGCGCGGTCGGCAGCGTGCCCCGACCGGCCACGCCGAGCACGCCGCATTCCCGCAACGGCACCGTGACCGGCACGTCCGGCATCCGCCACGCGCTCTCCCGCCGGTGCTCGGGCGCCTCCGGGTCCTCCAGCACCACCTCCGAGTCCACCTCGGCGGTGCCCACCCGCACCGTGAGGAAGTCGTCGTCGCCGCGTCGGCGCTCCCACAGCCGGGCCCGCGGCCCGACGGCGGTCAGCCACACCTGCGCCGGGTCCGGGGCGGCGCGCCTGCGGTAGCGGCGTTCGGCCACGAACGCGCGCCGCGCGTCGGCTTCGATCCGTTCCCGGCGCTCCCGGTACTCGGCGATCCGTTGGCGGTGCGAGGTGCGGCCGCGCCGCTTCTCCACCTGGTGGTTGAACAGCACGCCGACCGGGCTGAGCAGCCCGAGCAGCAGGTAGGCCGGGCTGCGGAACGCCACCGCGGCGACCACCGCGACCACCAGCGGCACCAGCGCGGTCACGATGGGCAACGCCGAGCGCTCGTGCGGTCTCGGCGGCTGGGGCAGCCGGAACCGGGCCGGCGGGTACGGCGGGCGGACCCGGGGCGGCCGGTTGTAGTCCAGCTCCGGCCGGTCGGGCGCCGCCGCGAGCACGGCGTCCGGTCGGCTCGGCGTCGCCACCTCGAACATGCTCCCGCCCACCGCCAGCTGGGCGCCCGGCGGCCACCGGGCACGGCCGGTCGGCGGTTCCCCGTCCAGCCGGGCCGGCACGCCCGGGACCACCTCCAGCTCACACCGCCCGTCGGGCCCGACGAACAGGGTGAACGCCGCGGGGGCGAGGAACGGGTCGGCCACCCGCACCGTCGCGTCCGGACCACTGCCGACGAGCTGCTCCCCGGTGCCGAGCGGGTGCACCACCCCGGCCTGCCCGCCGCCGGTGATCCGCAGCTCGACGACGCCGCGCGGGTGCGGCGGCGCGGCACCGGCCGGGTCGTCCAGGCTCACCACGGCGCCGTCCCGGATCGGCGTCCGGACCAGTGGCAGCCGCGGATCCACCGGATGACCGTCCACGTACAGGACGGGCGGCACCGGCCCGGATCCCAGCCGGCCGGCCAGCGCTTCCACCGTCGCGTCCGCCGGCGCGTCGACGACGACGTCGTCCCTGCCGGCCCGAACCAGGTCGATCACCGTGACGGTCAGCCGCACCCGCGCAGTCTCGGCGCCGATCGGTCGCGCGGCATTCCCAGCGGACGCACGGTCGTTGACGATCCGCGCACAGGGGAGCAGGGGGCGGGGATCGGCCGCGCTCCAGGCGCCCGAACCGATGTCGGGCTGCGCGCCGGATGCGATGTCCTCCTGCCCCTCCTGGACCAGCGAGGTGTCCACCAGCACCTCGCCCGTAACCTGCCGGATGCCCTGCTCGCGCACCCTGCGGGGCGAGCCCGCGCAGCGTGGCGAGCGGGTCGCCCGGGGCCTGGCTCGCCCCGGGGAACCGGTCGTAGGAGTGGTCGGGCTCGGGCAGCGTCAGGGCCGGCCAGGTTCGGTGAGGCGGGCGAGCCGGCGGTTCAGGTAGCGCTGCTCTGGCAGGCTCGCGGTGAGCTGCGCGGCCCGCTGGTAGTCCTCGGTCGCTGCCTCCGGATGGCCGGCGGACTCGTGCAGGTGCGCGCGGACGGCGTAGAGGCGGTGGTGGCGCCGCATCGCCGGGTCGGCCGCGAGCGGGTCGAGCATCGCCAGGCCGGTGGTCGGCCCGTGCACCATCGCGGCGGCCACCGCGTGGTTGAGCGTGACGGCCGGGCCGGGCGCGACCCGGTGCAGCATTCCGTAGAGGATCGTGATCTGGCGCCAGTCGGTGTCCTCGTACGTCGCCGCCTCCGCGTGCACGGCGGCGATGGCGGCCTGCAGCTGGTAGCGGCCCACGTGGCCGTGCGGCAGCGTCGACTCCAGCAGGGCGACGCCCTCGTCGATCAGCTCTCGCCGCCACCGACCGCGGTCCTGCTCGGCCAGCGGCACCAGGTCGCCGTGCGGGTCGGTGCGCGCGGCGGAGCGGGCGTGCGTGAGCAGCATCAGTGCCAGCGCTCCGGCCACCTCGTCGTGGTCGGGCAGCGCGCGGTGCACCTCGCGGGTGAGCCGGATCGCCTCCTCGGCCAGCGCCACGTCGACCAGTTCCGGGCCGGAGGCGCGGGTGTAGCCCTCGGTGAACACGAGGTGGCAGACGTCGAGCACCGCGGCGACCCGCTCCGGCAGCTCCTCCTCCGAGGGCAGGGCGAACCGGGCTCCGGCCCGGCGCAGCTGGGAGCGGGCCCGGGTGAGGCGCTGGGTCATGGTGCGCGGCGGTACCAGGTAGGCCGCCGCGATCTGCGCCACCGTCAACCCGGCCACGGCGCGCAGCG
Source organism: Pseudonocardia lacus (assembly GCF_018531445.1). Classification (GTDB taxonomy): domain Bacteria; phylum Actinomycetota; class Actinomycetes; order Mycobacteriales; family Pseudonocardiaceae; genus Pseudonocardia; species Pseudonocardia lacus. Next base: position 79,377 of record NZ_JAHDTH010000002.1, on the reverse strand, counting down.
ACAGCGCGACCTGTGACGGGCGGCTCAGTGCGGGGTGGCAGCACAGGACCAGCAGCTGGAGCGTGTCGTCCCCGGCCGGGACGTCGCCGGTGACCGGCGTGTCCACGGCCCGCCGCGCGTCGGACGCCTCGCGGCGGGTGCGGGCCCGATCGGCGCGGAAGCGGTCGACGAGCCGCCGGGACGCCACTCGGACCAGCCACGCCCGCGGGTCTGCGGGGACTCCGTCGACCGGCCACTGCCGCGTCGCGGCCTCCGCGGCCTCCAGCGCGGCGTCCTCGCAGTCACCGAGGTCGCCGTGGTGGCGCAGGAGCGCGGCCATGACGTGCGGCGCCTCCCGGCGCCACACGTCGGCCAGCGCGTTCACTGGTCCGGGCCGCCGGAGGACATCAGCGGACGCAGCTCCACGGTCTCCCCCGGTCCGGCGAACTTCGCCACGATCTGCTCGGCCCGCTCCCGGCTCTCGACGTCGACCAGGAAGAACCCGGCCAGGTGCTCCTTCGCCTCGGAGTAGGGCCCGTCGACGGCGAGCGGGGCGCCATCGCGCCAGCGGTAGAGGGTCGCGGCGGCCGGATCGCCGAGCGCCTCGCCGCCGACCAGCTCGCCGTTGGCCTGCAGCTCGCCGAGGACCTCCTCGAAGTCGTGCACCAGCCGGGCCCGGACGTCGTCGGGCAGGGCCTGGAACTCGGGCAGGAAGTCCCCGGTCGGGTGCCCCCACGGCACGGGGTTGGAGTGGATCAGGATCACGTACTTCATCGGGACCACCTGGGCTCAAGCGACGGTCGGTCCGTCGTCTCGCACGAACGTCGTCGCCGACGGCCCCATGTCGACAGCGGCCGGCCGGACAGGGTGCCGGTTCACGTCGTGAACAACCACTCTCGCAGGAGTGGCCGTCCGAACGGGGAGATCGGGCCGGGAACCGCCGGGTCGAGATCGGTTACGAGCCCGGTCGCAAACGGCATCCCGACACCCCGCACCGTCGAGTACGACCACAACACCAACCCGGCCGGCGAGACGGTGAGGCCAAAGGACTTGCCCAGCGAGAACTGCGGCGCCGGGCCGGTGAGCTGCAGGGCCCGCTCCGAGTAGTCCTGCCCCGTGGTCAGGCCGGCCACGTGGGACCACGCTTCGGCGGCGGTCACCCGCTCGGCCCGCCGGCCGATCACGACCACCAGTTCGGCCTCCCAGTCCACGGTCGCGGCCGGCAGCACCAGCTCGCCGACGGGACCGGCGAAGCTCCCGACGAACTTCGTGAACGTCGGCGGTGAGGTGGGGTGGTCGAGCCCGGACTCGTCGGCGTGGTCGCGGTAGTTGAGCCCGATCGCGAAGACCTGCCGGGGATCCGGCGACGGTGCCCGGAGCTCCGCGAGGATCAGCGGAGTACCCGCCGCGGCGAAGTCGATCGGGGCATGCTGTCACTGGTCGCACCCGACGAGGGCGGGACCCAGGTCGGCCTCCGCGTCGCGTTGCGCACGGCGAGGCTGGCGATCTCGCGGGTCCTCGGCCGCTGACCCGGGCAGTACGGCGGCAGGCGTTCGTCCCCGCAGGGGTCCCCACCGGCGACCCCGCACGACCCGCTCGCGCCGGGGGTGCTGCGTGACCGCAACCACAGATCGTTGATGTCACGGCGCGACATCGGTGCTACGGTGATGTCACACCGCGACAACAGCATGGGGATGAGGTCGACGTGGAGGACACCGCGGGTGCCGGCCGGAGGTCACCGAGCGAGTTCGACCCGGTCGGGCTGCGCCGGAAGTACCGGGAGGAGCGGGACAAGAGACTTCGAGCGGACGGGAACGCGCAGTACCTCGACGTCAGCGGGGAGCTCGCAGCGTTCGCGGCCGACCCGTACCTGGCGTCGAGTCCGGGTGGGCGGCCGCGCGCGCGGCGGAGCACCGATGTGGACGTCCTCGTCCTGGGTGGCGGGTGGTCCGGGCTGCAGACGGCGGTCCAGCTGCAGAAGACGGGGACGACGGACTTCCTGATCGTGGATCAGGCGGGGGACTTCGGCGGGGTCTGGTACTGGAACCGGTACCCGGGCGTGCGCTGCGACATGGAGTCCTACATCTACATGCCGCTGCTGGAAGAGGTCGGCACGGTGCCGACGGAGAAGTACGCGGGCGGTCCGGAGATGCTGGAGCACGCCCGGGCGATCGGCCGGAAGTTCGACCTGTACCCCAGGGCCCTGCTCGGCACGACGGTCCTCGACGTGACGTGGGACGAGAGCCTCTCGCGCTGGGTGGTGCGCACCGACCGCGACGACGTGGTCCGCGCCCGGTACCTCACGATCGGGACCGGTCCGCTGAGCCGGGCCAAGCTGCCGGGCATCACGGGGATCGAGAGCTTCCGGGGGCGGTCGTTCCACTCCAGCCGGTGGGATTACACCGTCACCGGTGGTGATTGGTCGGGAAATCTCGACAAGCTGGGTGACAAGCGGGTCGCGCTGATCGGCACGGGCGCGAGCAGCATCCAGATCCTTCCGCACCTCGCCGAGAGTGCCCGGCACGTGTACCTGTTCCAGCGCACTCCTTCAACCGTCAATCCCCGCAACAACCGGCCGACCGACCGGGAATGGTTCGGCAACCAGGAGCCCGGTTGGCAGCGCAGGCGCATGGACAACTTCGTGCAGATGATGGCGGGCCTGCCCGTCGAGGACCTGGTCGCCGACGAAGCCACCGACATGGGTCGGCGCATGGCGGCGGCGATGACGGCGGCGAACGGAAGGCCGGACGTCGCCATGATGCAGGCGGTCGACTTCCAGAAGATGCGGGAGATCCGGCAGCGGGTCACCGACATCGTCGAGGATCCGGCCGCGGCAGCGGCTCTGCAGCCCTGGTACGACTACTTCTGCAAGCGCCCGCTCTTCAGCGACGACTACTACCCCGCGTTCAACGGGGACAACGTCACGCTGGTCGACACCGACGGTCGCGGCGTCGACCACGTCACCGAGCACGCGATCGTCGTCGACGGGGTGGAGCACGGCGTCGATCTGATCATCTACGGCACCGGTTTCGACGCGATGGCGCCCACCTACGAGGCGGGTGGCTACGACCTGATCGGTCGGGACGGCGTGTCGCTGGCCGACCACTGGCGCGACGGCATGCGCAGCCTGCACGGCATGATGACCAGCCAGTTCCCGAACCTGTTCCTCGTCGGCGGCGTCGAGCAGGCGGCGATCTCGATCAACCTTCCGCATGTGGCGTCCCACCAGGCGCGGCACGTCGCGGCCCTGATCGCGCGCTTCCGGCGGGCCGGCGTCACCGCCGCCGAGGTCACGCCGGAGGCCGAGCGGCGCTGGGCCGACGAGATGGCTCGCGTGCACGTCGACCGCTCGCGCTACGAGTCGGAATGCACGCCGAGCTACTACAACAACGAAGGAAAGCGCGAAAGCGCCCGGCCGTCGGTCAACGGCGGGCAGTACGGGCGCGGGCCGATCGGCTACCTCGCCGTGATCGAGGACTGGGCCGCCACGGACGTGGAGCGCGACCTCCGACTCACCACGAACAGCCTACGAGAACGGATGACTTCCATGCTGAGCACCGAGGAATTGAGCACCGACGACCGCTTGCAGATCGCCGAGATCCTGTCCTTGCACGGGCACATCTTCGACGGGGCGCAACTGGACCGCCTGGGCGAGATCTTCACCCCGGACGTCGTCTACGACCTCACCGATGCCGGGCTGGGGACCTTCGAGGGCATCGATGTCCTGCGGGCCGCGTTCCGCAGGCTGGGTGCCGCGGCCCCACGGGCGCACCACGTGACGAACGTCGTCATCTCCGCGGTGGGCCCGGACGAGGCGACGGCGCGCTCCAAGGGCTTGATGATCATGGCGGACGGCACGCTCAACAGCGTGAACCACGTGGACACTGTGCGCCGTCACAACGGCCACTGGCGGATCGGCCACCGGGTCGTCACGGCGCTGGACAGCGAGCGAGTGGCATGAAGGCGATTCGATTCGAGCGGTACGGCCCTCCGGACGTGCTCGCTCTCGTCGACGTCGAGGAGCCGCGCCCGGGGCCGGGTCAGGTCCGCATCGAGGTGCGCGCGGCCGGGGTCAACGGGCTGGACTGGAAGATCCGCGCGGGCCACATGCGCCAGATGATCGATGTCCGGCTGCCCAGCGGTACGGGTTCGGACGCGTCCGGGGTGGTCGACCAGGTCGGTGAGGGCGTGTCCGACGTCGAGGTCGGCGACGCGGTGTTCGGTGTCGGCACCGGCGTCTTCGCCGAGTACGCGGTGCTCGACGCCTGGGCGGTGAAGCCCGACAGCCTGTCCTTCGAGGAAGCGGCCGGGTACCCGATCCCGGTCGAGACGGCGTTCCGCATCCTCGACCAGGTCGGCCTGGAGCCCGGCCACACGGTGCTGATCAGTGGCGCCTCCGGCGGCGTCGGCACGGCCGCGGTCCAGATCGCCCGGGAGCGGGGGATCACCGTCATCGGCACCGCGAGCCCGGCCAACCAGGACTACCTCCGCGGGCTCGGTGCGCTGCCGACGACGTACGGCGACGGGTTCGTCGACCGGGTTCGCGCGCTGGCCCCGAACGGTGTCGACGCCGCGCTGGACGTGTCCGGTTCGGGTGTCATCGCGGACTGCATCGGGCTCACCGGCGATCCGGCCAAGGTCGTGTCCATAGCGGACTTCACCGCTCCGCGACTCGGAGCGCAGGTCTCGTTCGTGCCCACCGACATCGCCGCCGCCTTGCGCGCTGCCGCCGCGCTGCACGTCGAGGGGGTGCTGCGCATCCCGGTCGAGACGGCGTTCCCGCTGGCCGACACCGCGGCCGCGCAGGCGCGCAACGAAGCCGGGCACGCTGCCGGACGGACCGTCGTCGTCGTCCCCGCAGGGTCGGGCGCGGCGTGAGCAGCGAACAGCGGGCCGAGGTCGACGCGATCCTGCGGGCGCCGCAGCCGGTGCCGCGCGACCTGGCGGAGATGCGCGCCGCGTTCGCCGCGCGGCAGGCGATGAGCGTCGTCCCGGAGGCGGTCGGCACCTCGGAGACGGTGTTGGGAACCCGTCGCGCGCTCGTGGTGGAGCCCGCTGAACAGCAGGCCCGGGGGACGATCCTGTACTTCCACGGGGGCGCCTGGGCACTCGGGTCCCCGGAAACGTCGCTGTCCCTGACCGCCCATCTCGTGTCGCGTTCGCGGAGTCGCGCGTTCTCGCTGGACTACCGGCTGGCGCCGGAGAATCCGTTCCCGGCGGCGATCCACGACGGCGTCGACGCCTACCGGGCGTTGCTCGATGACGGAGTCGATCCGGCGCACATCGCCTTCGCCGGGGACTCGGCCGGTGGCGGCCTCGCCGTCACGACCGTCATGCAGGCCCGCGAACGGGGGCTGCCCGTTCCCGCGGCGGTCGTGGCCTTCTCGCCGTGCCTCGACCTGACCCTCAGCAGCGTGAGCATGAGCGCCAAGGAGGGCATCGACCCGATCTTCACCCGCGAGCGGCTGCGGCCGTTCGTCGCGATGTACGGCCCCGGGGCGGACGTGCGCCAGCCGCTGCTGAGCCCGGCCGTCAGCGGCGACCTGACCGGGTTCCCGCCGATGCTGCTCCAGGCGGGTTCCCACGAGGTCCTGCTCGACGACTCGGTCGTCGCGGCGACGCGCGCGGTGTCGGCCGGCGTGGACGTCCTGCTCGACGTCACCGCGGGAGTGCCCCACGTGTTCCAGAACTTCGTGGGTCTCCTCGACGAGGCGGACCAGGCCCTCGATCGTGCGGCGCTGTTCCTGCGACAGCATGTCGGCGCGGTCCCGGCGTAGCGCGGGCGAGCTGCGTCACGGCGTGACATGACGCCGGTAGGGTGGAGGCCATGCCCCGCTGGGAACAGGGCAGCGCGGACCGACTGACGAGGGCCGCTCTGGAGCTGTTCGAGGAACAAGGTTTCGAGAGCACGAGCGTCGTCGAGATCGCGAACCGTGCGCGTGTCACGACCCGCACGTTCTTCCGGTACTTCTCGGACAAGGCCGAGGTGCTGTTCGCCGAGTCGGAGCGGATCCGCGCGGCACTCGTCCAGGCGGTCCTCGATGCTCCCGACGTCTCGGAGCCGCTGCACGTCGTGACCACGGTCCTGGCCGAGTTCGACTGGACCGGTCCCGGCATGGAGCTGCAACGCCAGCGCCATGCCGTGATCGCGGCCAACCCGGGTCTGCTGGAACGCGACCTGATCAAGCAGCACGACATCACGATGGGGTTCATCGACGCCCTGCAGCGCCGCGGAGTGGAGGAGAAGGCGGCCCATCTCGCCGCGCGCGTGGGCAGCCAGGTGTTCGCCGTCGCCTACGCCCAGTGGGTCGAGCGCGACGGCGGGGCGGACCTGGCGAAGCTCAACGACGCCGCGATGACCCTGCTCGAAACCCTCGTGCGTCCCGGTCGGGCCGGCACGGCCTGATCCCGGGGTCCTCGGTCAGCGACATCCCGCAGCCGAGCTGACCAGCCCGAGCACCCGGCCGGCCCTTCGAGGCGGCCGGCCCCGCGGTCCGCCGCCTCGTGGCGGCGAGTGGTCGGCATTACACGGCACGGCGACGGTCATCGACACCGGCGCCGGGCTCCGACCAGCGCGACCGCATCCACATTCGACGAAGGAGAAGCACATGACGGGCACGCTGGCGGGCAAGGTCGCCTTCATCACCGGAGCGGCGCGCGGGCAGGGCCGTGCGCACGCCGTCCGGATGGCGGAGGAGGGGGCCGACATCATCGCGGTCGACATCTGCGCACCGATGCGGACCGTGCCCTATCCGCTGGGCACCACCGAGGATCTCGAAGAGACCGTGCGCGCGGTCGAGAAGCTCGATCGCCGGATCCACGCCGAAGCCGCGGACGTGCGCGACCGGGCGGCGCTGCAAGCCGCCTTCGAGCGGGGCGTCGGCCGGTTCGGACGGGTCGACGTGGTCGTCGCCAACGCCGGCGTCTTCCCGCTCGCGGAGGCGGGGGAGGGCACCTCCGCCCAGTGGGCCGACGGGATCGAGGTCAACCTCACCGGCACCTTCAACACGGTCGAGGTGGCCCGCCCGCTCCTGGTCGAGCAGGGCGAGGGGGGCTCGATCGTCCTCACCAGCTCCACGGCCGGGCTCAACGGGATGGGTGCGGGTGCCCACGCGGCCGAACCCGGCGGTCTCGCCTACACCGCGTCGAAGCACGGGATCGTCGGTCTGATGCGCTCCTACGCCAACATCCTGGCCCGGCACAGCATCCGGGTGAACACCGTGCACCCCACCGGCGTGGACACCCCGATGATCCTCAACGACACGGCGCAGAAGCTCCTCCGGGACGCCGCCCTCCAGGGGCACGCGATGGCGAACGCGCTGCCGGTGACCATGGTCGAGGCACGCGACATCGCCAACGCCGTCGCCTGGCTCGCCTGCGACGAGGCCCGCTACATCACCGGGGTCGCACTGCCCGTCGACGCCGGTTTCACCGTCAAGCGCTGAATCGGGGGAACCCATGACTTCGAGGAAGAGAGCGTCGCGCGCACTGGTCGGTCTGATCGCGGCCGGTACGGCCGTCGGGCCGCTCGTCGTCGACGCCCTGCTGCCCGTGACAGCCCGCCAGCACCTGCGCAATCCCCGCTGGCCCGCGCACGCCAAGTTCCACAACGCCCAGTACATCGTCATGAGCACGGTGCTCGGTGCCGTCGGCCTGCGGCTGCTGACCTCCCCACACGGGGACCCGGACCACAACCGGCTGATCGCGACGGCGATGTTGTCCGCACCCTGGGTGGGGATGTACGGCGCCGCCGCGTTCCCGGGCACCGCCCTGGTCGACGAGGAGTTCCGCGACTCGCCGGCCAACACGTTGATGGGTGTGGAGGTCAACATCCTCATCGGTTCGCTCTGCCTGTCGCTGCTGGGGGCGTCGCTCGCGCTGGGGCGTCGCCCTCGCCGAGCCGGCTGAGGAGTCGACGGCGACCGACCCGGCCACTCACCTGTTGCGACCGTGCTCCTGAGGAGCCATGGCGGCCTGGAAGATGCCGAAGTTCCCGGTCATCCAGAGAGCGGTCAGCTTGACCGCGGCGATCCGCCAGCCGTGCGCGGTCCGCTCGAAGCGGTTGGTGTAGTACCCGTACACGGTCTGGTCGCTGTCGCCGGTGCCGTTCGGGAGGTGGTGGCTGGCCCGGACGTAGGCGACGCAGGTGGCCCGGTCGTCGTCGTCGAAGGTGATGACGAGATTGGTGATCATGTGCTGGGTCGCCCGGAAGGACTCCATCCGCGGTGCCGTGGCCCTGACCCAGTCATCGGCGTCCACCCGGACGACGGGCTGACCGAAGCCGTCGCTGAAGTCGACCTCGACCTCCTCGGTGAAGCAGCTGCGGAAGAGCTCCCAGTCGTGGGAGTCGGTGCCCGTGGCGTACCGGAGCTGGACATCGCTGATCTCGGCACGATCATGCAGGCGGCGGACGGCGGGATCGACGGCGGGCAGTTCATGTGACAGTGTCATGTGAACGACGATGGCCCTTTCAGATGACATTGTCAAATAGACTGTCGGGCGTGGTGACACGAGCCGAGACGGCGGCAGCGACGCGGCGAGCTCTCATCCGCGCGGCATCCCAGCTGCTCGACGAGGGAGGGCCCGAGGCCGTCACCCTCCGCGCGGTGGGGGCCCTCGCCGGGGTCTCGCGCGGCGCGCCCTACGGGCACTTCGAGAACAAGGAGCACCTGCTCACCCAGCTCGCGGTCGAGGCGTGGAACTCGCTGGCGGACGACGTGGAGCAGCTGCGTGCCGATCTCGACGCCGACCCGGGCGCACGGCTCCAGCGAGCGGTCCTGGGCCTGATCGCGGTCGCCCGCCGGCAGCCGCACCTGTACGCGTTGATGTTCAGCATCCCGGCCGACACGCCGGCGTCCGCCGCCGCCGCGAGCCGCCTGGAGAGTGTGTTCCTCACCCTCGTCGCGGACGTGGTCGGCGAACCCGACGCACACCGCTACGGCGCCCTGGTGCTGTCCAGCGCGCACGGCATCGCCGAACTGGAACTCAGCGGGCACCTGGCCAAGGACACCTGGCGGGTCGGCGTGGAGCAGCTCGTTCGGCTGCTGATCGAGGCGATCCGGTCCGGCGTCGCCGGAGCCGATGAGCGCGACCGGATCGTCCGGCAGTCGCACTGAGCTCGTCCAGCGGGGCCGAGGGTGTGCTGACCGGACCGCCTGCGTCAACCGGCCTGAGCACGCGGGTGCTCCCGATCGCGACGCTGCGTAGGCTCCGGGCGGTGCAGAGCGGCTACGACCCCAGCGGCGTGATCCGGGCCGACCAGCCGGGTCACGCCGTTTTCGGCGGTGGCTCCCGAGCGCGCCCGGGGAGCGGCGGGTCGTCGTCCGCCGTGGCACCGCCGGCCGTATCGCCCGCTCCGCCGGTCGAGCCCGACGCCCAGGTGTTCGCCCGGGCGTCGGTGCGGCTGCGTCGCAGTGTCCCCTTCGACGCGGCCGGGTGGTTCGCCGTCGACCCGGCGACGATGCTGCCCGCCAACCCGGTGCTCATCGAGAACGTCGAGCAGGGCAGGTGCAGGGACTACTGGCATCGCGAGAACACGGTGGAGGACGTGCTCCTCTTCCGGGATCTCGCCCGCTCGGACCAGCCGGCCGCCACCCTGCTCGCCGCCACGGACGGCAACCTGCGGCGCAGCGCGCGCTACCGGGAGTTCCTGCGCCCGCTCGCCTACGGCGACGAGCTGCGCGTCGCGATGCGCACCGGGGGTCGCACGTGGGGTGTCGCGGTGTTGATGCGCCGGGTCGGGCGCCCGCCGTTCACCGCCCGGGAGGTGGACCGGGTCGCCGCGGCGGGTTCCCGGATCGCCGCCTCGCTGGCGACGATCGCGGCCGTCACGCAGCCCGACGCGGCATCCACCGGCCCGGACCACCCCGGGATCGCCGTCTTCGGGCCGGACGACGCGTTGGTGTCGATGGACCTGCAGGCCCAACGCTGGTTCACCGAGCTCGCGGGCGAGGGGTGGTGGGACAAGTACCAGTTCCGGACCGTGAGCACCGCCCTCGCCGCGCGGGCCGCGGCGGTGACCGCGGGACGCGACGACGGCCCGGCGACAGTTCGGCTGCGGGTGCCGAGCGGTCGCTGGCTGACCGTCACGGCGTCCCGGCAGGCGGCGGTCGGGGGTGCCGCCGCCTCGACGGCGCTGGTCATCATGCCGGCGTCGTCGAGCCACGTCGCGCCGATCCTCCTCGACGCCCACGGCCTCACCGCGCGCGAGCAGGAGGTCACCCGCGCCGTGGCCGGTGGCCTGTCCACCAACGAGATCGCCGCGGAGCTCCACCTCTCGCCGCACACGGTGCGCGACCACCTCAAGGCGGTCTTCCGCAAGGTCGGCGTGGCCAGCCGCGGCGAGCTCGTGGCCACGCTGTTCGATGACGTCGTCCGACCAGGGATCGACTGGCAGGCCGCGCACACGCACTGGTGACGCGGGCTTCACCCCCCGGCCACGTCGACCGACGCGCCGGCCGTCGACAGCTGCGAAGCGGAGCAGCCCGCGACCCCGGACCCCCCACGATCGGGGGATCGGGATCGGCACCGTCCCTGGGTCACGGGATGGAGAGGAGCCGTCCGCGCCCCGAAGGTGGTCGGGTGCTCATCGACGATCGCGCGTGGTCGTCGAAGCGAACGTGACCAAGGAGAACTGACGTGTCCGATACCGCTCCCACTGGCGCTGCTCCGGATCAGCCCACCGGCGAGCTTCCCCCGGCGATGCAGATGATCCAGCTCGTCGGCGGGTTCCAGCTCTCCCAGGCGCTGTACGTCGTCGCGAAGCTCGACATCGCCACGCAGCTCGACGACGGCCCGAAGACCGTCGCCGACCTGGCGGCCGCCTGCGGAGCGCAGCCGGAGCCGCTGGGCAGGCTGATCCGGACCCTCGCCCCGGTCGGCGTATTCCGGCACCTGCCCGACGGCACCGTCGAGACCACACCGCTCGGCGCCACCCTGTCCGCGAACGGCGCCGACTCCGCACGAGCCGCGACCCTGTTCTGGATGGAGACCCACTACCTCCCGTTCAGCGAACTGCTGCACAACGTCCGCACGGGCGAGACCGCGGCCACCCACTACTTCGGGCAGCCGTTCTTCGACTGGATCGTCAAGGACGCCGAGCTGGTCGAGCTGCTGTCGGGCGCGATGGCCAACGTGACCGGCGGCCTGCGCGCCGGGATGTTCGAGGGCTACCGGCTCCCCCGCGGTGCGGTCGTCGCCGACATCGGTGGAGCGAGCGGTTCGGTGCTCGTCCGGCTCCTGGAGAACGAGCCGGACCGGCGGGGCATCGTGTTCGACGTCCCCGAGGTGGTGCCCGACGCCCGGCGCCACCTCGAACAGCAGGGGCTCACCGACCGGATCGACGTGGTGGCCGGTGACTTCTTCGAGTCGGTGCCGCCCGCCGACGTCTACGTCCTGTCCTACATCCTGCACGACTGGGACGACGACAGGTGCCGGCGCATCCTGGGCAGCATCGAGGCCGCCGCCGAGCCCGGAGCCCGGCTGGTGGTGGTCGAGGGCATCGTGCCGGACGGCGACGAGCCGCACCTCACCAAGTCCATCGACCTCGTCATGCTCGCCATGCAGGGCGGCAAGGAGCGCAGCGCGGGCGAGTTCGAGCAGCTCCTCTCCTCGGCAGGCTTCGCGTTGGACCGCATCGTGGCGACCCCGAGCCCGTTCTCCTTCCTGGAGGCGACCCTGCGGGCGTGAACGGGAGCGGGGATGACGGCGCGGAATCGAGTGGCCCCGCAGGTCGGCCGCCGTCCTTGTCCTGCTCGGCTCGGCCGTCGCTGCCCTGTCGCCGGCCCGAACGCCGACGCGCTGGGTTAGCGTCGTCGCGCCGGCTCGATCCGGGCGGCGATCGGACCCGCTGTCGGGGTCTTCGTCCGCGCAGCCGGCAGCCTCTTCGGTGCCCACGGACCACGGAAAGCGAGCGGGTATGGCGGCGTTGCGGGTCCTGTTCATCGGCGGCAGTGGCGTCATCAGCTCCGCGTGCACGAGCCTGGCGGTCGAGCGCGGCCTCGACCTGACCCTGCTCAACCGCGGCACCGGCCGACGCGCGGTTCCGCAGGAGGCCGAGCACCTGATCGCCGACGTCCGTGATCCCCGGTCGATGCGTGAGGCGCTCCGCGGCCGGGAGTTCGACGTCGTCGTCGACTGGGTGGCTTTCACCCCCGACCACGTGCGCGCAGACCTCGAGACGTTCGAGGGACGGGTCGGTCAGTACGTCTTCATCAGCTCCGCCTCGGCCTACCAGACCCCGCCGGCGCGGCTGCCCATCCGCGAGTCGACCCCGCTGCGCAACCCGTTCTGGCAGTACAGCCGCAACAAGATCGCCTGCGAGGACGTGCTCCTCCAGGCGTACCGGGACCGGGGCTTCCCGGTCACGATCGTGCGGCCCTCGCACACCTACGACCGCACCGTCGTCCCGTTCGACGGCGGCTGGACCATCGTCGAGCGCATGCGCCACGGCAAGGAGATCGTCGTCCACGGCGACGGCTCCTCGCTGTGGACGCTCACCCACCACGCCGACTTCGCCCGCGGCTTCGTCCCCCTGCTCGGCCACACGCGCACGCTGGGAGAGGCCTTCCACATCACCTCCGACGACGTGCTGACCTGGGACGAGATCGCGCGCACCGTCGCGCGCGCAGCCGGCGTCGAGGCCCGCATCGTCCACGTGCCGTCGGACGTCATCGCCGCCGCCGACCCCGGGTGGGGCGCGTCGCTGCTCGGCGACAAGACGCACTCGGCGACGTTCGACACGTCGAAGCTGCGCGGCGTCGTGCCCGACTTCGTCGCGACGGTGCCCTTCGAGCACGGTGCCCGGGAGATCGTCGGATGGCACGACGAGGACCCCGACCGCAAGGTCGTCGACCCCCACGTCGACCGGCTCATGGACGAGCTCGCCGACCGCTTCCGCGTGGGCGACCGATGACACCTCTCCCGACCTGGCGACGAACCTGGTCGGCCGGCATGTCTGGAGACTCGCTCTTCTGAGGAGATGGGGTCTTGACCCGTCGGTCCCCGAACCGAGGTCCCGCTCGCCGGGAACCGACCCTGGAGGGATCATGATGGGAGATGGGCCCGTCGAGTCGTGGTCGGACCAGGACATGCGAGACGATCTCGACGAGGGACCGGTCGGATTCTACGAGTTCATCTGGACGCTCAACGGGGGTCCGTCCGAGTTGGCTCCGCACGACGCGATCGACCTGTCCCGCCGGATCGCCCGCCGGTTCGTCGACGGGGGACTGGCTCAGATCTACGCGGTGACCTGGCCGCACTGCGAGGCTGTCGAGGGTCCGCTGGGTGCGGAGGTGCTGGACGACCCGGAGGCCTGGACCGTGCGGGAATCGACACCGTTCATTGCATCGATCCCGAACTGACCCGCAGCTTCGCAAGTGCTTTGGGTGGTGGCGGCGAGGTCCAGCGCGTTGACCGATGCTCAACCCTCCCTGCGTACGGCTGGCTCAGGACCCGTACCGGCCGGCTGCTGCCGATCATGAACGGCCCCGAACGGCATACTCGTCAAGCGCGCCCCGGACGGTTCGTGGAGTACGGCGGGAACGGCTTGGCGTTGCGGCGGGTCGACCGACCGGCCGGGCGCACAACGGCATCCCGACGCCCCGCACCGTCGAGTACGACCACAACACCAACCCGGCCGGCGAGACGTTTCCCCGGGCGCGCGAAGTCCGCCCGGCCACTCCCGACGAGGTGCCATGACTCACGACCCACCGAGTTCCCGAGTGCAGAAGGCGCTGGACCGGACCCGTTCCACCGACTGGCAGGTGCGCGTCGGTGCCGTGCGTGAGCTGGCGCTCTTCCCGGCACGGTCGGACGTCCACAGCCGCCTGATCGCCCTGCTGGACGACGACACCGACCTCGCTGTGATCGTCGCAGCCGCCGAGGTGTTGTTGATCCAGCAGGACACCTGCGGCGCGGCGCGGGTCCTCGCCATCGTGCGCGACGGGCCCGACGATGCCGTCTTTGCGATCTCCGACCGGCTGTTGGCGCTGCTCCACGACCAGCCCGACCTGGCGGGTTGGCTTCATGACCAGGGCGCAGCAGGTGCCCTGGACCGCGAAGCGGTCTCGACCGTGCTGGAGTCAACGGGGATCGACCCCCGCCGTTCTCGCCGAGGCTCGGCAGATGCCGGAAGGTGGCGGCAGCTGGAGTCGCCGTCCAGGGATACGATCTTGTGTCCGAGGGGCGACTTGCGCTAACCACACGCTTCTCGCTGCCTGAACGCTCTGCAGGAGCGGTCCAGCCCGGTTGGCGGCCTTCTCCGGGAGACGCGATGGAGCTTCCGCGTGGCGTAGGACGATTTGCGCAGGGAGCTCGACGTGCTCCACGACCCGGGCGGTGGGGTCGGCCGGATTCACGTGGATGGCGGCGAGCCGGCACGGCTGGGTCGCATCGACGTCGAGAGCGGGCGCCCCGAGCGCGTGCTTCACGGGGCGGGAAGCACCTGCACCGCGAGGTCCGCGCCGGGGGCGGAGAACTCCAGCAGGCGTGCCGCCTCGGCCGTGATCGCCGTGGCCTCGTCGTCGGCCAACCGACGATGCGGTTTCACCGACAGAGTGGCCGCATCCCGGTCGCGGGTGAGCGTCCAGTGCGCTGCGGTGAACCCGTCGATGAGCACCGCGCCCGGTACCTGCCCGCTGCGCCGTGTGAAGGCGCGGCGGAACGTGGTGGTGCTGACGCGGCTGCGATCGACGTGCGACAGCAGCAGGTTGTCGAAGTCGTAGAGGAACCGCACCGGGGCGGGGGTGTCCGGATCGGGGCGGGGGGCGTCGGGCAGGTCGTAGAGCTCGCGGCCCTGCTCGTCGTGGAGCAGGCGCAACTCTCGCCGCATCGGCGCGACCACCTCCCGCAGGTGCGTGAGCCCTGACCAGGTCTGCACGTCCATCACGGTCGCCGGGCCGAATGCGGCGAGGTAGCGGCGCACCAGGGTCTCGAGGGAGAACCCGGCGCCCTCACCCAGCCACGCCTCGGTGCTGGTGTGCGCGATGGGGCCGCTGCGCCCCCACAGGCCGCGTGGCGGTACCTGGACGAGCGGCAGCCGGTTGCGGACGACGTACGCGAGACCGGCGGCGGTCCGGTCGGGCCACTGGGCATGGAGCAGGGCGCCCAGCTCCTGGGAGGTACGGGCCCGTTCGGCCAGCAGCGGGCGGGCGGCGGCCACGACCGCTTCGACGTCGAGCCCGCGCGCGGCGTCCCTGTGGAGCTGGTTGTGGAACAGGTCGCGATCGAGCACCGGCTGGACGGGGGCGCGCAGGCCGTGGGCGTCCCGCGCGGTGACGAGGTGGATGGTCGAGCGCATCAGCGCGATCCGCACCAGAGTCCGGTCCATGAGGCGGTCGGCCGCGGCCTCGGGCCGGAAGCCGGCGACACGGCTCCACAGCCCGACGTACCACGTGTGCGGGGTCTGCGCCTGCAGGCCCACCAGGTGCTCGACCACGTCGGGGACCGGTCGGGTGGTGCGCTCCAGCAGGAACTGGCGGGCGAGGGTGGCCCGGTTCAGCGCGCGCGGGCCGAGCACCTGGCTCACGGCGTCAGTCCCGCAGCCCGGCGAAGAACTGCTGCAGGTCCCCGACCAGGAGGTCCGGCACCTCGTGCGCCGGGTAGTGCCCGCCGCGGTCGAACTCGCTCCACGACACGATGTTCGCGTGGTCGCGTTCGGCGAAGCGCCGGATGCCCGAGAAGTCGTCCGCGAACGCGGCCAGCCCGAGCGGCACCGTCGTCGGCCCGGTCGGCTTCTCCTCCTCGGGGGTGTGCCGGTCCTCCCAGTAGAACCGCATGGAGGACGCCGTGGTGCGGGTCAACCAGTAGATGGCGACGTTGGTCAGCGCGAAATCCGGGTCGACGGCGTCGCCCAAGAGCTGGTAGCTCCACGCCAACTGGCCGGCCGGCGAGTCGGCGAGCGCGTGCGCGAGGTTCTGCGGCTGGGTCGACTGCAGCTCGTTGTACGCGAGCTTGTCGGCGCCGAACTCCTGCAGTCGGGTCAGCTCGGCCATCTCGGCCTCGGGCATGCCTGCGAACTCGGCGGGGTCCCCCGACGGGAAGGAGTAGATCTGGTCGACGTGCACGCCGGCGACGTGCTCGGCGTCGACGCGGCCGAGCTCGGGCGCGACGAATGCCCCGGCGTCGTTGCCGTGTGCTCCGTAGCGCTCGTAGCCCAGCCCCGCCATGAGTCGCGCCCAGGCGCGCGCCGTGCGGTAGCGGTTCCAGCCCGGCTCGGTGGTGGGTCCGGAGAAGGCGAACCCGGGCAGTGACGGGACCACGACGTGGAAGGCCTGCGCCGGGTCACCGCCGTGCACCCGCGGGTCGGTGAGTGGGCCGATGACGTCGAGGAACTCGACGAACGAGCCCGGCCAGCCGTGCGTCAGGATCAGTGGGAACGCGTCCGGTTCGGGGGAGCGGACGTGCAGGAAGTGGATGTTCTGTCCGTCGATCGTGGTCGTGAACTGCGGGATTTCGTTGAGCCGCTTCTCGACGGCCCGCCAGTCGAACTCGTCGCGCCAGCGGCGCACCAGCTCGCGCACGGGGTCCACGCGCACGCCGTAGTCGCCGCCGGTCGTGAGCTCCTCGGTGTAGCGGGTGCGGGCGAGCCGGTCGTCGAGGTCGTCGAGGTCGGCCTGTGGGACGTCGATGCGGAAGGGCGTGATCTCCATGATCGCAACGCTAGGAGCCAATCAGGCAAGGAACGTTCCTGATGGTCGGGCAGACTTTCCTCCGTGTTGGAGACCTCAGCGCGGTTGCTGCGCCTGCTGTCGCTCTTGCAGTCGCGTCGCGAGTGGACCGGGCCGGAACTGGCGCAGCGGCTGGAGGTGAGTCAGCGGACCGTCCGCAACGACGTCGACCGCCTTCGCTCGCTCGGCTATCCGGTGGCCGCCAACCGAGGCGCGGTGGGCGGCTACCTGCTCGGGGCCGGCGCGCAGCTTCCGCCGTTGCTGTTTGACGACGACGAGGCCGTGGCCGCGGTGCTCGGCCTGCGCGCCGCCACCGGGCTGGCCGGGGTCGAGGAGGTCTCGCTGCGCGCTCTCGCCAAACTGGAGCAGGTGCTGCCGCGACGGCTGCGCCGGCGGGTCGCCGCGCTGGGAGAGTTCGCGCTGCGGGTGCCCGACGACGCGCCGGCACCGCAGGTCGACGCCGAGGTGCTCACCACGCTCGCCGCCGTCTGCCGCGACACCGAGCGGCTGCGCTTCGACTACCGCTCGCACGCCGGCCACTCCACGCGGCGCGATGTCGAGCCGTACCGCCTGGTCGCATGGGGCCGGCGCTGGTACCTGCTGGCCTGGGACGTGGAGCACGGCGATTGGCGCACGTTCCGCGCCGACCGCATCACCCCGCGCACCCCGACCGGGCCGCGCTTCCCCCCGCGCTCGCTGCCGACCGACGACGTCGCTGCCTACCTCTCCGGACGCGTCGCCGCCGCGGCATGGCGGTACCGGGCGCGAGTGGTCGTGCACGCCCCCGCGGACCAGGTCGCGCCTCGCATCCCGGCCGCAGCCGGGCACGTCGAGGCACGCGACGGCGGCTCGTGCGTCCTGCACACCGGCGCGGACACCCTCGACGGCCTCGCCGTCCACCTGGGGCTGCTCGGCGTGGACTTCGAGGTCACCGAGCCGCCGGAGCTGGTCGAGCGGATCGCTCTGCTCGCCGCCCGCTACGCCCGCGCCATCCCGAGTGGCTCGTGGACAGGATCTGGGAGCACGAGAATCCAGCCAGAGCAGCCGGAGTGATCAAGGTACTCGTCCGTGACCGCGCAGCCCGCCTGCAACGTGGAGGATGAACGCAAGTCGGAGGGGATCATGAACCCTCACAGTGCTGGCCAGGTACTTTGTCAACATCCACGACGGGCAAGATATGTAATCGCTGGTCAGAGACATTCTCGTGTGTCCGAGGGGGGACTTGAACCCCCACGCCCGTTGAAGGGCACTAGCACCTCAAGCTAGCGCGTCTGCCATTCCGCCACTCGGACTGCTGCGCGGCCTCTCGACCGGCAGGTGGGAGCTTAGCCGATGGGCTCCAGCGGGTTCACCACGGGACCCCCGCCGCTGGGCCGCATCCTCGCTTCGATCCGCTCCCGCGCGTGGGGGCACTCGTCGAAGGGGAGGGGGCAGGAGAGGGCGTGCTCGATCAGTTCCTTCGCCGCGCGCGCCCGCTCGATGCGCTGCTCCAGGGCGGCGACGTGGCGGCGGCGGAGGTGGGGGTGGTCCATGGGGTTGTCGGTGGTGAGGAGTTCGCGGATCTGGGGGAGGGTGAAGCCGGCGTCCTTGCTGATCAGGATCACGGCGATGCGGACGAGGTCGGCGGGGGTGTAGCGGCGGCGGTCGCCGGCGGCGCGGCGGGGGTGGAGGAGGCCGACGGTCTCCCAGTGGCGCAGGACGTGGGTGGCGAGGCCGAAGCGGGCGGCCAGTTCGCCGATGGTGAGCTCCTCGCCGGTTGACTTCATGTTCACATCAAGAACCAGCCTGCCCCGCATGACCAAGCCTTCGCTCGTCGTCACCCGGGTCGCCAACGCGTGCGTGCTGCTGGAGTTCGGCGGTCACGCCGTGCTGACCGATCCCTGGTTCACCGAGAGGTGGTTCCTGCGGCGCGGGGAGCCGTTGGGGCTTCGGGTGGAGGAGCTGCCGGCGTTGGCGGCGATCGTGGCGACCAATCCCGTCGCCAACCACTGGGACCGGCGGGCCTTGCGGGCCTACCGCGGGAAGGTCGGGACGCGGGTGGTGGTCAGCACGGCGGGGATGGCGCGGTCGGCGCGGGCGCTGGGCTATCCGGACGTCGAGCAACTTCGGTGGGGGCGGTCGCGGGAGGTGGCGCCGGGGGTGTGGGTGGAGGCGGTGCCGTCCGGGCGCACGCTCGGCGCGCCGAACAACGCCTACCTGTTCTCGGCGGGGGACCTGCGGGTGTTCTTCGGCGGGGAGCTCGCCGACGTCAGCGGGCTCGGCCGGTACGCGCCGGTGGACGTGGCCCTGCTGCCGACCAACGGCCTTCGCCCGCTCGTCGGGCCGTCGCTGGTCACGGGGCCGGTCGAGGCGGTGGCGGGGGCACGAGCGCTGGGGGCGCGGGTGCTCGTGCCGGTGCACGACGCGCACGCCGCCGACCCGCTGTCGCTGCTGTTCCGGCGGAACGGATCGGCCGCCGACGCCGTCCGGATCGCCCCGCCGGGCCTGGACGTCGTGCCGCTGGACCCCGGTCAGCGCTGGGAGTTCACGCCGACTCGGGCGGGGTGAGGGCGGTCGACGTCACCCCGGGCGCGGGCTCGTGAGATCCCCGCGCCCGCCGTGCCGGTGGTAGGAAGATCCGCATGACTGGGGACGCTTCGGGAGGACAGGGCACCGCGGCCGAGGACGAGGTCGTCCGGCTGTGCTCCGAGCTGATCCAGATCGACACGACCAACACCGCCGACCCCGAGACGTGGGTGGGGGAGGCCGAGGCGGCCGAGTGGGTCGCCGCGCAGCTGACCGAGGTGGGCTACGAGGTCGAGCGGGTCGAGTCGGGGGCGCCGAAGCGGGAGAACGTGTTCATCCGCATCCCGGGCGCCGACCCCTCGCGCGACGCGCTCCTCGTGCACGGCCACCTCGACGTCGTCCCGGCCGAGCCGAGCGAGTGGTCGGTGCACCCGTTCTCCGGGGCCGTGCAGGACGGCTACGTGTGGGGCCGCGGCGCGGTCGACATGAAGGACATGGTGGCGATGATGATCGCCATCGCCCGCCAGTACCGGCGCGACGGGACCGTCCCGCCCCGCGACCTCGTGTTCGCGTTCCTGGCCGACGAGGAGGCCGGCGGCAAGTACGGGGCGCAGTGGCTGGTGGAGAACCGGCCCGACCTGTTCACCGGGTGCACGGAGGCGGTCGGGGAGGTCGGCGGGTTCTCGCTGACCCTCGCCGAGGACAAGCGCGTCTACCTCATCGAGTCGGCCGAGAAGGGCATCGCCTGGATGCGGCTGCGCGCCCGCGGGCGCCCGGGCCACGGCTCGTTCCTGCACGACGACAACGCGGTCACCAAGGTCGCCGAGGCGGTCGCCCGGCTGGGCAACCACACCTTCCCGCTCACCCTGCACGACACCGTGCGCGCCTTCCTGGAGCGGATGACCGAGCTGACCGGGCTGGAGTTCCCCGAGGACGACCTGGAGGGCTCGCTGGCCAAGCTGGGCCCGCTGTCGCGGATCGTCGGCGCCACCATCCGCGACACGGCGAACCCGACGATGCTCAGCGCCGGCTACAAGGCCAACGTGATCCCGTCCTCGGCCGAGGCCGTGGTCGACTGCCGGGTGCTGCCCGGGCGCCAGGAGGCGTTCCTGCGGGAGGTCGACGAGCTGCTCGGGCCGGACGTCACCCGCGAGTGGGTGACCGACCTGCCGCCGGTGGAGACCGACTTCTCGGGGCCGCTGGTGGACGCGATGGTGGCCGCGCTGCAGGCCGAGGACCCGGGCTCGCACACCGCGCCCTACATGCTCTCCGGCGGCACCGACGCCAAGGCCTTCTCCACCCTGGGCATGCGCTGCTTCGGGTTCTCCCCGCTGCGGCTGCCGCCCGACCTGGACTTCGCCTCGCTGTTCCACGGCATCGACGAGCGGGTGCCGGTGGACGCGCTGAAGTTCGGCGCCCGCGTGCTCGACCGCTTCCTGCGCTCGTCCTGACCGCAGTACCTCGTCACCGCAGTACCTCGTCGAGGAGGAACACCCGCATGGACCTGTCGAACAAGGTCGCCCTGGTCACCGGGGGAGCGTCCGGGATCGGGGCGGCGACGTCCCGGCTGCTGGCCGGGGCGGGGGCCCGGGTCGCGGTCGTCGACCTCGACGAGGCCGGCGCCAAGACGGTCGCCGACGAGGTCGGCGGACTGGCCATCGGCGGCGACGTCAGCGCCGTCGACGCCATGGCCACCATCGTCGGGCAGGTCGAGGAGCACTTCGGCCGGCTCGACGTCGTGCACCTCAACGCCGGGATCACCGCCGGCCAATCGGGCATCGAGGATCTCGACGTCGAGGGCTACCGCAAGATCGTCGGCGTCAACGTCGACCACGTGGTGTTCGGGGTGAACGCCGCGGTGCCGGCGCTGCGCCGGGCCGGCGGCGGGTCGATCGTGGCCACGGCCTCGCTGGCCGGGCTGGTGCCGATCCCGGGGAACACGCTCTACACGCTGACCAAGCACGCGGTCGTCGGCTACGTGCGCGCCGCCGCGGGCCCGCTGGCCCCGGAGGGCATCCGGGTGAACGCCGTGTGCCCCGGCTTCGCCGACACCCCGCTGATCGCCGCGGCCAAGGACCGGTTCGCCGGGTTCCCGCTGCTCAGCGCGGAGGACGTGGCGAACGCGGTGGCCGCGATCCTGGAGCGGGGGCAGCCGGGGGAGTGCTGGTACGTCCAGCCCGGCCGCGAGCCCGGTCCGTACGGGTTCCGCGGCGTGCCGGGGCCGGGCAACCACCAGGCCCCGCCGGCGGGGGCCGGCGAGGACGTCTGACGGGTCCGGGTGGCCGGCGGCTCAGATGGTCGGCTCGGCCATCAACGACGACGGGCGGCGCCTGCGGCGCAGCCACACCTTGCGCACGCCGCCCGGGTAGAGCCGCACCCGGGAGAGCTCCCAGCCGCCGAACTCGGCCTGGATGGCCAGCCGGACCGCCGCCGTCATCCGGGACACGTCCCCGGGCAGCTGGACCGGCCGGTACTCCCAGCCGTCGGTCGTATTCCCCTCGCCGTCACCCGCGTCCACGTCGCCGGTCTGACCGCCTCGTGCCACCGGCTCACCTCCCACCAGCTCGTCCCGGAGCCGTCGCGCCGGTGCGCCCGGTCACCGGCGACCCGATGAAACCCCGGGTGAAGGCACCACCATATGCCCGGTTCGGGCCGTCGACCAGATTCGCCGCGCGCCGCCGACGAGGGCCCGGCGACGCGCTCAGGCTGGCGGGTGCGGGCGGCTGACGTCGTCGAGCGCGGCGCGGATCTCGTCGGGCAGCGTGAGCGTGTCGGAGGCCAGGGCCGCGGCCAGCTGGGCCCGGTCGCGGGCGCCGACGATCGTGGCCGCCACGCCGGGGCGGTCGCGCGCCCAGGCCAGCGCCACCGCCAGCGGCGAGGTGCCCAGGCCGTCGGCTGCGGTCAGCACCGCCGGCACGATCCGGGCGGCGGGGCCGGTGCGGCGGGCCTCGACGTAGCGGGCCAGGGCGCGGGAGGCGCCGCGCGAGTCGACGGGGGTGCCGTCGGTGTACTTGCCGGTCAGCACCCCGCGCCCGAGCGGAGCCCAGGCCAGCAGCCCGACGCCGTGGTGCCCGGCCGCCGCCAGCAGTTCGCCCTCGACCGCCCGCACCAGCAGCGAGTACTCCACCTGCGCCGACACCGGCACGACCGCCTGGCCCATGCCGCGGGCGCGTTCCACCGCCGTGGCCAGCTGCCAGCCGCGCGGCCCGACCAGCCCGGCGTAGCGCACCCGGCCGGACAGCACCGCCACCTGCACGGCGGTGAGGGCCTCGTCCAGCCCGCCCGGGTCGGCGCTGCCGGGGAAGGGCAGCTGCCACAGGTCCAGGTGGTCGGTGCCGAGCCGGGCCAGTGAGGTGTCCAGCGCGGCCAGCAGCGCGCCGCGGGACAGGCCGCCCGGCGGCACGTCCGTGCGCCCCGCTAGTACCAGCTGCTCGCGGCGCATCCCGCCGACCGAGAGCTTCGCGATGGCGTCGCCGAGCATCCGCTGCGATTCGCCGCCGGTGTAGCCGTCGCAGGTCTCCACGAGCGAGCCGCCGGCGTCGACGAAGGTCGCGAGCTGGGCCGTCGCCGACTCGATGTCCGCGCAGTTTCCCCAGGTCAGCGTGCCGAGGCCGAGGCGGGACACGGCCAGTCCGCTGGTCCCGACCCGTCGGCGAAGCACGGCGGGAGCCTATGCGCAGCCGCCCGCGGGGCCCCGGTACGGTCCCCCGGTGGGTTGGCTGGAAGTGATCGTTCTCGGGATCGTGCAGGGACTGACGGAGTTCCTGCCCATCTCCTCATCGGCGCACATGCGGATCACCTCCGCCGTCTTCTTCGGCAACGACCCGGGGGCCGCGTTCACCGCGGTCACCCAGCTGGGCACCGAGGCCGCGGTGCTGGTGTTCTTCGCCAAGGACATCTGGCGGCTGCTGGCCACCTGGTTCCGCGGCTTCACCGACGCCAGCGTCCGGCGCACCGACGACTACCGCGTCGCCTGGCTGGTGATCGTCGGCACGATCCCGATCGGCGTGCTCGGGGTGCTGTTCGAGGACCAGATCCAGACCGTCGCCCGCAACCTCTGGCTGATCGCCACCACGCTCATCGTCTTCGGCCTGCTGCTGGGGCTCGCGGAGTACCTCGGCCGCCAGCGCATCGAGCTCAACCAGATCCGCCCCGTCGACGGCGTGGTGCTGGGCTTCGCCCAGGCGATGGCGCTGGTCCCCGGGGTGTCGCGGTCCGGGGGCACCATCACCGCGGGGCTCTTCCTCGGCATGACCCGCCCGGCAATCGTGCGCTACTCGTTCCTGCTGGCCATCCCCGCGGTCGTGGCCTCGGGCATCTTCCAGATCCCGGACGTATTCGCCGCCGAGAGCGCCGGCCCGACCGGCCTGCAGATGACCGTGGCCACGGTCATCGCGTTCGTGCTGGGCTACGCCTCCATCGCCTGGCTGCTGCGCTACGTCGAGCGGCACAGCGTCTACCTGTTCGTCTGGTACCGGGTGGTCCTGGGCGCGGTGCTGTTCCTCGCGCTGAGCCAGGGCTGGCTCGCCGCGATCTGACGCCCGGCGCACGTAGGCTCGGACACCGTGCCCACTGTCATCCTGCTCCGCCACGGCCGGTCCTCGGCCAACGTCGCCGGCGTGCTCGCCGGGCGCAGCCCGGGCGTCGAGCTCGACGACACCGGCCGCGCGCAGGCCGAGAAGGTGGTCGGGCGGCTGGAGGGCGTCCCGCTGGCCCGGATCGTCTGCTCGCCGATGACGCGGTGCGAGCAGACGGTCGCGCCGCTGGCCGCGGCGCGCGAGATCACCCCCGTCACCGAGCCCGGCCTCGCCGAGGTCGACTACGGCTCCTGGACCGGGGGCGAGCTGAAGACCCTGGTCAAGGAGCCGCTGTGGAAGGTCGTGCAGGCCCACCCGTCGGCCGCGGTGTTCCCCGACGGTGAAGGACTGGCCGCCATGCAGGCCCGCGCGGTCGCGGCGGTCCGCAGGCACGACGCCGAGGTGGCCGCCGAGCACGGGCCGCACGCGGTCTGGCTGGCCTGCAGCCACGGCGACCTGATCAAGGCGCTGGTGGCCGACGCCCTGGCCACCCACCTGGACAACTTCCAGCGGATCATGATCGACACCTGCTCGATCAGCGTCGTCAGCTACACCGAGACCCGGCCGTTCGTGGCCAGGGTCAACGACGTCGGCGGCGACGTCGCCGGGCTGATCCCGCCGCCGCCGAAGAAGGTGGAGGGCGAGGAGGTGACCGACGCGGCGCCGTCGTCGGACGCCGTCGTGGGCGGCACCACGTAGTTGAGCACGCATCCGGTGTGCCAGCCGCGCCGGAGCGGTCTACTCTCGATGGGGTCATGTCACGCGTCATTCACGTCTTCCGCCGCCCCGAGCGCTTCGTCGCCGGCACCGTCGGCGAGCCCGGAGACCGCTCCTTCTACCTGCAGGCGGTCGAGCAGGCCCGCACGATCAGCGTCCTGCTGGAGAAGCAGCAGGTCTCGGTGCTCGCCGAGCGCATGGCCGCGCTGCTGGAGGAGGTCGCGCGCCGGTTCGGGCCCGACGAGGCCGAGCAGTCCCCGGGTACCGACCTCGACCCGCTGGCCGTGCCGCTGGAGGAGGAGTTCCGCGTCGGCACCATGGGTCTGGGCTGGGACGCCGACTCGCAGTCGATCGTCGTCGAACTGCTCGCGGTGACCGAGGAGGAGGTCGACGAGTCCGTCGTCCTCGACGACACCGAGGAGGGCCCGGACGCGCTGCGCGTGTTCCTGTCCCCGGTGCAGGCCCGCGAGTTCGCCGACCGCGCCGAGCGCGTCGTCTCCGCCGGCCGCCCGCCCTGCCCGCTGTGCGCCGAGCCCCTCGAGGCGAGCGGCCACGTCTGCGTCCGGCTCAACGGGTACCACCAGCGGTCCCCCATCGCCGACTGATCCCACCACGTGCAGCCTCGCGACCCGGCCGTTCCCGCCGTCCTGCGGCACGGTCGCATGGAGATCACCGGGCGGCTGGTCGACGCCTCGAACGCCACGCTGTTCGGCACCGTCGCGCTCGACGGCGTCGAGCTGCAGTGCGTCTACAAGCCGGTGCGCGGTGAGCGCCCGCTCTGGGACTTCCCGGACGGCACCCTCGCCGGCCGCGAGGTCGCCGCGTTCCTGATCTCCGAGGCGGGCGGCTTCCACGTCGTGCCGCACACGGTCCTGCGCGACGGGCCCTTCGGCCCGGGGATGGTGCAGGTCTGGGTCGACACCGGCGACGACGAGCTGGTCGACGTCTGCGCCCCCAGCGAGGTGCCCTCCGGCTGGCTGGGCGTGCTGCGCGCCCGCGGCGACCGGGGCGAGCCCGCGATCCTGGCGCACGCCGACGTGCCCGCGCTGCAGATGATGGCCGCGTTCGACGTGGTGGCCAACAACGCCGACCGCAAGGGCGGCCACGTGCTCGCCGGGGTCGACGGCCACGTCTACGGTGTCGACCACGGGCTCTGCCTGCACTCGGAGCACAAGCTGCGCACGGTGCTGTGGGGCTGGGTCGGGCGGCCGCTGCCCGAGGACGTCGTCGACGCCCTCAAGCGCCTGCGCACCGACCTGGACGGCGGCCTGCGCGACGCGCTCGCCGAGCACGTCACCCGCCGCGAGGTGCGGACGCTGACCACCCGGCTCGACCGGTTTCTGGCCGACCCCTGCTACCCGGGGCCGTCCGGGGGCGGGCCGGCCATCCCGTGGCCCGCCTTCTGAGCTAGCCGGCCGCCAGCAGGGCGATGCCGGCCAGCGCGAGGCCGGCGCCGACGCGCTGCACGCGGCTCGGGCGCTCGTGCAGCAGCAGGAAGGCCAGCCCGACGGTGACCACCGGGTTCAGGGTGGCGATCACCGAGACGACGCTGAGCAGCCCGACCCGGGTGGCCTCGCCGAACGCGAACGTGCCCAGGGCCAGCAGCAGGCCGGGGACCGCGGTGAGCGCGCCGTCGCGCGGGCGCACCCGGACCGGGGCGTGCAGCACGAGCACGCCCACGGCCGTGCTGGTCAGCAGCGCGATCCGCGACCAGAGCAGTGCGCCGGGGGAGGAGTCGGCCGCCGCCTCGGCGTAGGTGGTCAGGAAGGCGCCGAACAGCAGCGCCGCGAGCAGCGCCCAGCCCAGGCCGCGCGACGGGGCGGCGGTCGTGCCCGGTCCGGCCACCGGGGCCGGGCGCCGGGCGGCGAGCGCGATGCCGGTCAGCACGACCGGGATGCCCAGCAGTTGGACGACGCCGGGGCGGTCGCCGGTGGCCAGGCCGACGAGCACGGGCACGATCGCGCCGCTGGACGTGATCGGCGAGAGGACGCTCAGGTTGCCCGTGCGCCCCGCCCGGTAGAAGCACGCCAGCGCCCCGGCGTTGGCGACCCCCGCGGCCAGCGCGAACGCCAGCCCGGAGGCATCCATCGTGACGTCGGCGCCCACGGTGACCAGCACCGAGACGACGAGCCCGGCGAGCTGGCTGCCCAGCAGCACGGTGGCCAGCGGCATCCGCCGGCCCAGCACGGGGGCGAGGTAGTTCGCGACGCCGTACCCGAGCGCCGTGCCCAGCGCGAGCAGGATCGCGAGCACGCTGCCTCCGGTGCGCCGCCGTTGCCACCGGCCGTCGGCGGTCGTCCCATCCTGCCCGCCGCCGTGGCCGAGATCGACTCACGTCACGGTCAGGTGTCGAACCCCCGCCGTGGATGTTCTGAGAGCTAGATTGTTGAGGCTTCATTTTCTGGCGGAGGGTGGTGCCGTGGAGATCGTGGTGTGGGTGCTGCAGGTCCTGGCCGCGCTGGCGTTCCTGGGGGCCGGGCTGATGAAGCTGCTCCGGCCGCGCCCGGCGCTGGTGTCGTCCGGGATGGCGTGGGCCGACGACTTCTCCGACGGCGCCGTCAAGGGCATCGGGGCGCTGGAGGTGGTGGGGGCGCTCGGACTGGTCCTGCCGGCCCTGACCGGCATCGCCCCGGTGCTGGTGCCCCTGGCCGCGGTCGGGCTGGCGCTGGTGATGGTCGCCGCCGCGGTGGTGCACGTCCGGCGCAAGGAGACGCCGGTGCCGCCGCTGGTGCTCGGGGTGCTGGCGCTCGTCGTGGCCGTGCTGCGGTTCGGCCCGTACCCGCTGTGACGTCCTCGCCTAGCACGTTCCGGCCGGCGCTGCCAGAGTGCGTGAGGGCTATGCGGAGCCGCCTCCGGAAGGCGTAGGGTCGGTCTCGGGGGCGCCGTCGCGACGTCCCCGGCACGGACGCCCAGCGAGGAGACGCACAGTGAAGATCGGCCTGCACATCGCGGACTTCACCTACCCGGCCGGGCCGGCGGGCCTGGCCGACGACCTGGCCCGCATCGCGAGCACGGCCGAGGAGGTCGGGTTCGCGCGGATCAGCGTGATGGACCACGTCTGGCAGATCGGCGTGCTCGGCCCGCCCGAGCACGACATGCTCGAGGCCTACACCGCGCTCGGCTACCTCGCCGCGCGGACCTCGAAGGTCGAGCTGCTGGCCTGGGTCACCGCGGTGACCTACCGCGAGCCCGGCATGCTCGCCAAGCTCGTCAGCACCCTGGACGTGCTGTCCAAGGGGCGCGCGTGGCTCGGCATCGGGGCGGCGTGGAACGGCGACGAGGCCCGCGGCCTCGGCCTGCCCTTCCCGTCGACGAAGGAGCGCTTCGAGCGCCTGGAGGAGACGCTGCAGATCTGCCTGCAGATGTGGAGCGAGGACGACGGCCCCTACGTCGGGCAGCACTACAAGCTCGACCGCACGCTCAACGTCCCGCAGACGCTGCAGCGCCCGCACCCGCCGATCCTGATCGGCGGCGGCGGGGAGAAGAAGACGCTGCGGCTGGTGGCCCAGTACGCCCAGGCGTGCAACCTGTTCGGCGGACCCGACCTGGAGCGCAAGCTCGACATCCTGCGCGGGCACTGCGAGGCCGTCGGCCGCGACTACGACGAGATCGAGAAGACCGTCATGGTCCCCCTCGACCTCGGCGGGAACGGCGAGAAGACCGACGAGCTGCTGTCCTCGCTGCAGGCCATGGCCGGCCTCGGTGTGCAGGAGGCACACGGCTGGGTGCCCCGCGTGTGGGAGCCCGGCGTGCTGGAGCGCATCGGCAAGGACGTCATCCCGGCGGCCGAGGAGATGTAGCCGGTGGCGGATCTCCCCCGGAGCGGCCGAACCGGGGGAGATCCCGCCCCGTGTTGACGGGGTAGTCGGTACCGTCGCGCGTACCGAGCCTTCTGCGAGGGAGAACGATGACAGCGTCTGCAGGGTCCACTGGTGCCACCAGCCGGATCGGGGTCAGCGGGCTGGCCGTGATGGGGGCCAACCTGGCCCGCAACATCGCCCGCCGGGGCACCCCGGTGGCGGTGCACAACCGCACCTCCACCCGCACCAAGGAGTTCATGGAGGCCTACGGCGACGAGGGTGCGTTCACCCCCGCCGAGTCCCTCGAGGACTTCGTGGCCGCGCTGGAGCGCCCCCGCCGGATCATCGTGATGGTCAAGGCCGGGGCCCCGGTGGACGCGGTGATCGAGGAGCTCGCGCCGCTGCTCGACGAGGGCGACATCATCATCGACGCCGGCAACTCCCACTTCGACGACACCAAGCGGCGCACCGCCGCGTGCGCCGAGCGCGGCCTGCGGTTCATGGGCGTCGGCGTGTCCGGCGGCGAGGAGGGCGCGCTGCTCGGGCCGAGCATCATGCCCGGCGGCGACCCGGCCGCCTACGCCGAGGTCGAGGAGATCCTCACCAGCATCGCCGCCGTCGTCGACGGCACCCCGTGCTGCGTGCACGTCGGCCCCGACGGTGCCGGGCACTACGTGAAGATGGTGCACAACGGCATCGAGTACGCCGACATCCAGCTCATCGCCGAGGCCTACGACCTGCTCACCCACGTCGCCGGGCTGGACGCGCCGGCCATCGCGCGGATCTTCGAGGAGTGGAACTCCGGCGACCTGGAGTCCTTCCTGATCGAGATCACCGCGAAGGTGCTGGCCAAGACCGACGAGAAGACCGGCGGCCCGCTCGTCGACGTGATCGTCGACGAGGCCCAGCAGAAGGGCACCGGCACCTGGACCGCGGTCGACGCGCTCGGCCTCGGCGTGCCGCTCACCGGCATCACCGAGGCCGTGTTCGCCCGCGGCCTCTCGGCCCTGAGCGCCGAGCGCAAGGCCGCCTCCAAGGTGCTCTCGGGCCCCAATCCGAGCGCCGCGGAGAACCGCCAGGACCTGGTCGACGACATCCGCCAGGCCCTCTACGCGAGCAAGGTCGTGGCCTACGCCCAGGGCTTCGCGCAGATGCGTGCCGCCTCCAAGGCCAACGGCTGGGACCTCGACCTCGGCGCCATGGCCACCATCTGGCGCGGTGGCTGCATCATCCGCGCGCAGTTCCTCAACCGGATCACCGAGGCCTACGCCGAGCACGGCGACGTCGAGAACCTGCTGATGGTGCCCTACTTCACCGAGGCCGTGGCGAACGCGCAGGACGCCTGGCGGCGAGTGGTGATCACGGCGACCGAGCAGGGCGTGCCGGTGCCGGCGTTCGCCAGCTCACTGAGCTACTACGACGCCTACCGCCGCGAGCGGGTGCCGGCCAACCTGATCCAGGGCCTGCGCGACTTCTTCGGCGCGCACACCTACAGGCGCACCGATGCCGAGGGCAGCTACCACACCCGGTGGAGCCAGGACGGCACCGAGGTCCGCACGGACGCCTAGCGCTCCCCGTCCGGGAGGAGTCGCGTCAGGTCGACGCGGGCCGGGAAGGGGGTGTCGGTCTCGAACACCCCCTTCACCGGTTCCGCGCCGACATAGCCGAACTCGCCCCCAAGGTGATAGGCGGTGAGGCTGAAACCGTCGTCGAGATCGATGACCCAGTAGTGGCCGATGCCGGCATCGGCGTATTCGGAGTGCTTGAACACCGAGTCGGTCCGCCGCGAGCTGGGTGAGATGATCTCGACGGCCAGGACCACCTCCGATGCCCGGAGCATCCCTCGCTCTCGTCGCACGCGCTGCATCGCGGTCAGCTGGACGATCGCCACGTCCGGTGCCCGTACCGTCGCCGGCTGGTCGTCCGGCACGAGCTCCAGGTTGACGTCGACGTCCGGCGCGATCCAGAGGTCGGTCGGCAGCGACGGCTGGAGCTGGAAGCCGAGCTGGAACCCCGACGCCTGGTGCTCAGGCATCGCCCGCGGCGCCATCACGAGGTTGCCTTCCTGGAGTTCGATCCGGGACTCGGAGTCCTCCGGGAGAGCGAGGTAGTCGGCGACCGTGAGGTACGACGCCTTCGGCTGCGGAAGGGCGGTCATGGCGACGAGTGTGGCAGGTCTCGGCGGCGGACGGCCGGGGCTGACTGCGGCGCATCGGGGATCACGGCACCAGCTGCGCCAGGTCGATGCGGACCGGGAACGGGTCGTCGGTGTCGTAGACGTCCCTCGTCGACTCGGCGTCTTCGTACTCCGGTCCATCGCCCAGGTGGTAAGCGGTCAAGTCGGGCCCCTCGTGCGGATCGATGATCCAGTAGTGGCCGATGCCGGCGGCGGCGTACTCGGCGCGTTTGACCACCGAGTCCGTGCGGTGGGAACCCGGCTCGCGGATCTCGCCCACCAGCACCAGGTCCGACGCCCGGATCGGTTCGGTCCCGTCGCGGACCCGTTCGAACCCGGCGGCGGTCAGCACGACGATGTCCGGCGTGCGCACGGTGCCGGGTTGATCGGAAGGGACGAGCTGCAGGTCGACGTCCACGCCGAACACGACCGCCGGCCCGGCCGACTGCCGGTCCAGCTGGACGAACAGCTCGGCCATGCACTTCTGATGTCGGAGCGTCGGGCGCGGCTTCACCACGAACGCCCCGTCCTGCAGTTCCAGGCGGATGTCGGTGTTCTCGGGAAGGGCGAGGAACTCGGCTGCGGTGAGCGGGGCCGCCGAGGTGAATGTCATCGCTGTCATGGCACCGACTCTGACAGGATCCCCCGACAACCGTCCGAAGTTATCCACAGGCGGAGAGTTACACCTCCACGGGCACCCGGGGCGGGAACGGGGTGGCGTCGAAGCGCCGCACCCACGCCGCGACGTCCGAGGACGTGACGTTCCCGCCGCAGATGACCAGGCCCAGTCGCGCGTCCGGGCCGACCCGCTCCAGCACCCGCAGCGCCGCCGGCACCAGGCAGCCCGCGGCCGGCTCGGTCCACACCTTGGCCTGCTCGGCCAGCGTCAGCACCCCGCGCACGGCGTCCGCGTCCGGCACCACCAGGACGTCCTCGACCAGCTCGGTCACGTGGTCGAGGGTCAGCTGCGAGACGTGCGGGGCGCTCAGCGTGCTGGCGATGGAGGACAGCCGCACCGGGACCGGGGCCTTCGCAGCGAGGGCCTGGGTCATCGCGTCGGCGCCCTCGGTCTCCACGCCCCACACCCGCACCTCCGGCCGCAGCGCGCGGAAGGCCGTCGCCACACCGGAGATGAACGCGCCGCCACCCACGCTGACCAGCACGTCGGTGACGTCGGGGGCGTCGGTGGCGAACTCCAGGCCCACCGTGCCGTGTCCGGCGAGCACGAGCGGGTCGTCGAAGGGGTGCACGAGGGTCCTGCCGCCGGCCACCAGCTCGTCGAGCAGGGCGAACGCGCCGTCCATGTCGGGGGTGAGGCGCAGGTCGGCGCCGGCCGCGCGCACGGCCGCCTTCGACCGCTCCGGCGCCGACTCGGCCATCACGACGGTGGCCGCGATCCCCAGCGAGCCGGCCACGTCGGCCAGCGCGGTGCCGTGGTTGCCGCCGCTGACCGTGGCGACCCCGGCGGCGCGTTCCTCGTCGGTCAGCGACAGCAGCTTGTGCACCGACGCGCGCGGCTTGAACGACCCGGTGCGCTGCAGCAGCTCCAGCTTCAGCGTCACGGGGACGCCCAGGTGCGCGGTCAGGCCGGGGCTGGGCAGGGTCGGGGTGCGCAGGACGTGCGCCGCGGTGTTCTCCGCGGCCGCCCGGATGTCGTCGATGCCGATCAGCGTGCTCACATCTCGACGCTAGCCCCTGCGAGGGCGGTCAGCCGGGGGTGCTGCCCGGTCCGGGGAACGGCACCCCGGCGACGACCGGTGGCCAGTCGGGCTCGTCGTCGCCCATCCACGACAGCTCGGGCTCGGCCTGTCCGGTGAGCAGCGGTCCCCGTGCGACTGCGGCGTCCAGCCGCACCCCGGACAGCTCCGTCACCAGGTCGAGGGCGGCGACGGCGGGGGAGACGTGGTCGAGGTCGACCGGCACGTCCGGGTCGAGCGCGACACGGCGCATGGCCGCCAGGAAGCGGTCGGCATCCGGGCCGATGCGGCGCGACGGTTCCAGCGGATCGAACGAGCACGTCGACGCACCGTCGCGGAAGTGGCGGAAGCCGGTCAGCCCGGACTCGACCCGGAACACCGACACCGCTCGGCCGCCGGTCGAGAGCGCGCGCAGCTGCGCGTCGTGGTCGCCGCCGAACTCCTCGAACGCGAACCCCCACCCGTCGGCCTCGCCGACCCGGTAGACGTTCGGCTGGTCGAAGAACGCGGCGCCGGCGTCGTGGAAGGTCATCGGCTCGGCCGTCGCCGCGTCGACGTCGAAGGTGGTGAGCACGTCGCCCGGGCTCCGGCCCTCGAAGAACGAGAACCGGAACCCGAGCGGGTAGAACTCCTGGACCCATGCCCATGGCGAGTCGGCGGACCGCATGGGCCGGACGGTAGCCACCGCACGGGGACGATCTCCGGTGCGCCCATCCGGGGTGGGCGGGGCGAACCTCCAGCGGGACCCTGAGGCCGACCGGAGAGCGTCAGCGGCGGTCGAACTCGCCGGCGCGGGTGGCGGTGAGGAAGGCGGCCCAGGCGGCGGTGGTGTGGCGCTGGACGGCGCGGGTGCGGTCCTTGGTGTCGCGCAGGGCCACCCCATCGGTGGGCAGGAACGCCACCTCGACGCAGCTGCCCTCGTTGCCATCGCTGAAGCTGCTCTTGAACCAGTCGAGGCCGGAGGTCATCCGTGGTCCCTTCGTCATCGATCAGCCGATGCGTTCGAGTGCTTTGCGCAGGAGGGCGGCCGAGTCGGCCAAGCCCGCGGCCTCGGTCCGCAGCCGGTCGAAGTAGAGGCTAGCCCGCTCGACGTCCGGTGTCTTGTCCATGATCACCGCGCCGAGGGCGTGCTCGACGTAGGCGATGTCGGGTTCTCCCAGGTCGCCGAAGCTGAGCAGGCTGAAGGGCAAGCCGAGTGCCGGGTGCGCACCGACTGTCGCCGGCAGTACCTGCACTGTGACAGTAGGCAGCTCGATCGCCTGCAGAAGATGGGTCAACTGGGCCCTGTGCACGGCGGCGCCACCGATCGGCCGGTGTAGCGCGGTCTCGTCGATGATGGCCTCCAGGTGCAGCGGCTCGTCCGGATCGACGAGCCGTTCCTGGCGGATCATCCGCATCGCCACCGCGTTCTCCAGGGCTTCACCGGAGCTCCACACGAGCCCGGACACGAAGAGCGCGCGGGCGTAATCAGCGGTCTGCAGCAGCCCCGGCAGGTAGGCGGCGGTGAACTCGCGAACTCGGCTCGCCTCGGTCTCCAGCCCGATCAAGTGGGTTCGCTCGCCACGGCCGAACGCCTGCCACCAGCCCCGCTGCCGGCTGGCCCGGGCCAGCCGCAGCAGCTCGTCCCAGCGGTCGTCGGCGCGGTAGACGTCGAGCATGCTCTTGACCACGTGCACGCTGATCTGCTGCTGCCCGCTCTCGGTGCGGCTCAGCGTGCTCGGGGCGAGGTCCAGCCGGGCCGCGGCGTCCTCCAGGGTCAGCCCGGCCTCCTCGCGCAGCCCGCGCAGCTCGCGGGCCAGCACCCGCCGCCGCACCTGCGACCCGTTGCGCCCGCCCATGCCGTCCCCCCGCCGCGCTCGACCACCGTCACTCTCAGTGGCGGCATGATGGCAGAGGGAATGTGCGACGGGGAATGTGCGACGGGGAATGTGCGACGGGGAACGTGCGGCGCGGAACTTCCGCGCAGCACGATCCGGCGCGGAGCGGCACCGCAAAGGGTCTGGCGCCATGACCGACCTGACCGAAGCCGCCCGGATCGTCGCCGGCTGGCCACGCGTGCTCACCCGCCTGCTCGACACCCACGTCCCCGGGCCGGACGGCCGCTGCCGCGGCTGCACGAGCCAGGTGTCGCTGCCCCCGCGATGGCCGTGCGCGCTCACCGAGTTCGCCCGGCTCGCGGCCGCGACCCCGGGCCACCGCCCAGGACACCCGTCCTGAGCGGCGGCTCGTGCTCAGCGCACCGGGACGATCTCCGGCGCGCCCATCCGGGCGGTGTCGGCGGTCTCGTCGTCGGGCATCTTCTGGCTCTCCCGCTCGGCCTCGACCCGCTTGCGGTAGTGCTCGACCTCCCGCTCGACCTGCTCCTCGCTCCACCCCAGCACGGGGGCGACCAGCCGGGCCGCCTCCTCCACGGCGCCCAGGCCGCGGTCGAAGGTCTCGATCGAGATCCGGGTGCGCCGGGCCAGGACGTCGTCCAGGTGCCGGGCGCCCTCGGACGCGGCCGCGTAGACGACCTCGGCGCGCAGGTAGTCGCCCGCGCCGGCGAGCGGTTCGCCGAGCGTCGGGTCGTCCTTGACGAGTTCGAGGACCTCGTCGACCAGCGAGCCGTAGCGCCCGAGCAGGTGCTCGATGCGGGCCACGTGCAGCCCGTAGCGGTGGGCCAGCTGGTAGCGGGCGTTCTTCATGGCGTCGAAGCCCTCGGCGCCCAGCAGCGGCACCTTGTCGGTCACCGACGGGGGCACCTTGACGTCCAGGGCGTGCACCGCGGCGTCGACGGCGTCCTTGGCCATGACCCGGTAGGTCGTGTACTTGCCGCCGGCCACCACGACCAGCCCCGGCACGGTGTGCGCCACGGCGTGCTCGCGGGAGAGCTTCGAGGTCGACTCCGACTCGCCGGACAGCAGCGGGCGCAGCCCCGCGTAGACGCCCTCCACGTCCTCGTGGGTGAGCGGGACCTCCAGCACCGCGTTGACGTGGTCGAGCAGGTAGTCGATGTCGGCCGCGCTGGCCGCGGGGTGGGCCTTGCCCAGCTCCCAGTCGGTGTCGGTGGTGCCGATGATCCAGTGCCGGCCCCACGGGATGACGAACAGCACCGACTTCTCGGTGCGCAGGATCAGCCCGGAGTCGCCGCGGATCCGGTCGCGCGGGACGACCAGGTGGATGCCCTTGCTGGCGCGGACCTTGAACTGGCCGCGTTCGCCGACCAGGCCCTGGGTCTCGTCGGTCCACACGCCGGTGGCGTTGATGACCTGCTTGGCGCGCACGTCGAAGGTGCGGTCGGACTCCAGGTCGTGGACCTTGGCGCCGGTGACGCGCTCGCCCTCGCGCAGCAGCCCGACGACCCGCGCCCGCGACGCCACGTGCGCGCCGTAGGCGGCGGCCGTGCGGGCGAGGAACATCGTGTGGCGGGCGTCGTCGACCTGCGCGTCGTAGTACTGCAGGGCGCCGACCAGTGCGTCCTTGCGCAGCGACGGCACGATCCGGCGGGCGCCGGTGCGGGTGAGGTGCTTGTGGTGGGGCACGCCGCGGGAACGGCCGGACAGCAGGCCGAGGGTGTCGTAGAGGGCGACGCCCGCTCCGGCGTAGAGCCGCTCCCACCCGCGGTGCTTGAGCGGGTAGATGAACGGCACGGGCCGCACGAGGTGCGGCGCGAGGGTCTGGATGAGCAGCCCGCGTTCCTGCAGGGCCTCGGCGACCAGCCGGAAGTCCAGCATCTCCAGGTAGCGCAGACCGCCGTGGATGAGCTTGCTCGACCTGCTCGACGTCCCGGAGGCGAAGTCCCTCGCCTCGACGAGCCCGACGCTCAGGCCGCGGGTGGCGGCGTCGAGGGCGGCTCCGCTGCCCACGACACCGCCACCGACGACCAGCACGTCGAGTTCGGTCGAGCCCATCGCCTCCAACGCGGCCTCGCGGGCCTGCGGGGAGAGCGCGACCG
Source organism: Pseudonocardia lacus (assembly GCF_018531445.1). GTDB lineage: Bacteria > Actinomycetota > Actinomycetes > Mycobacteriales > Pseudonocardiaceae > Pseudonocardia > Pseudonocardia lacus. The sequence continues at coordinate 43,325 of NZ_JAHDTH010000002.1, read as the reverse complement.
ATCGCATGATCTGTTCCCTTCTTCGGTGGTACACCGTTGAGAACGAAGTTGTCGTGATCAACAAGGCCTGTCGATCACGACAACTTCGTTCTCGACGGGGTGGACCGGGGGGAGAGGTCAGTCGACGTCGACCCAGTCCAGGGTGCGCTCGACGGCCTTCTTCCAGCGCGCGTAGCCCTCGTCGCGCTGCTCCTGGCTCCACTGCGGCTGCCAGTTCTTCGACTCGTTCCAGTTCTGCCGCAGCTCGTCGGTGTTCTTCCAGAACCCGACGGCCAGCCCGGCCGCGTACGCGGCACCGAGCGCGGTGGTCTCGGCGACCACCGGCCGGCTCACCGGCACGCCCAGCACGTCGGCCTGGATCTGCATGCACAGCTCGTTGGCGGTGACCCCGCCGTCGACCTTGAGCACGTCCAGGTGGACCCCGGAGTCCTTCTCCATCGCCTCCGCGACGTCACGGCTCTGGTAGCAGATCGCCTCCAGGGTGGCCCGCGCCAGGTGGGCGTTGGTGTTGTACCGGGAGAGCCCGACGATCGCGCCGCGCGCGTCCGATCGCCAGTACGGCGCGAACAGCCCGGAGAACGCCGGCACGAAGTACACGCCGCCGTTGTCCTCGACCTGACGGGCCAACGACTCGCTCTGCGACGCCCCGGAGATGATCCCGAGCTGGTCGCGCAGCCACTGCACGGCCGACCCGGTGACCGCGATCGAGCCCTCCAGGGCGTAGACCACGGGCTCGTCGCCGAACTTGTAGCAGACCGTGGTCAACAGCCCGGCGTTCGAGCGGACCAGCTCGGTACCGGTGTTGAGCAGCATGAAGTTGCCGGTGCCGTAGGTGTTCTTCGCCTCGCCGGGGGCGAAGCACACCTGCCCGACCGTGGCGGCCTGCTGGTCGCCGAGGTCGCCGGTGATCAGCACCTCGCCGCCGAGCGGGCCGGTGGCCAGGGTCGACCCGTAGCCCTCCGGGCACGAGCTGGGCTTGATCTCGGGCAGCATGCTGCGGGGGATGTTGAAGAACCCGAGCAGCTCGTCGTCCCAGTCGAGCGTCTCGAGGTTCATCAGCATCGTGCGGCTGGCGTTGGTCGGGTCGGTGACGTGCACGCCGCCGTCGCGACCGCCGGTGAGGTTCCACAGCAGCCAGGTGTCGGTGTTGCCGAAGATCGCGTTGCCGCTCTCGGCCGCCTCCCGGGCACCCTCGACGTTCTCCAGGATCCACTGGATCTTGCCGCCGGAGAAGTAGGTGGCCGGCGGCAGGCCGGCCTTCCGCCGGATCGTCTGGCCGCGCTCGTCGCGGTCGAGCGCGGAGGCGATCCGGTCGGTGCGGGTGTCCTGCCAGACGATCGCGTTGTAGAGCGGGCGCCCGGTGCGCTTGTCCCAGACGACCGCGGTCTCGCGCTGGTTGGTGATGCCCAGCGCGGCCAGGTCGGAGGCCTGCAGGTTGCACTTGTTCAGGGCGGACTGCAGGACCGCCGAGGTGCGCTCCCAGATCTCCACCGGGTTGTGCTCCACCCAGCCGGCCTGGGGGAGGATCTGCTCGTGCTCGAGCTGGTGGCGGCCCACCTCGTTGCCCGAGTGGTCGAAGATCATGAATCGGGTGCTGGTCGTGCCCTGGTCGACGGCGCCGACGAAATCGGCCATGGTGGCTCCCCTTCGGTGCGGATCAGGCGTTCGGGCTGGTCTCGCTGCTGGCCGTCTTCCCGGCCTCGGGAGCGATGAGCTCCCCCTCGGCGGGCAGGAAGCCCTCGACGGCGAACTTCCACAGTGCGCCGCCCACCAGGCCGCCGATGATCGGCGCCACGATGGGCAACCAGAAGTACAACGCCCCGTTCTGGTCGTACAGCGCGGTTTCGTAGCCGGTGATCAGGGTGAGCAGCCGGGGGCCGAAGTCGCGCGCCGGGTTGATCGCGTACCCGGCGTTCGCGCCCCACGCCATGCCGATGCCGACCACCAGCAGCCCGATGATCAGCGGGGCCATGTTGCTCAGCGGCGGGTTGTTGGTCGCCGTGACCAGCGCGAAGACGACGAACACCAGGATCGCGGTGCCGACGATCTGGTCGAAGAAGGCGGTCGGGATGCTGACGCCGTCGAGGCCGTTGCCGGGCAGCGTGGAGAAGATGCCCTGGGTCTTGATGGTGTGGTCGGGGTCGACCTTGAAGATGAGGTCGGCGTAGACGACCCGGACGATGGCCGCGGCGACGAACGCACCGGCGGTCTGGGCCAGCGAGTAGGGCAGCACCTTGCGCCACGGGAAGCCCTTGAACGCGGCCAGCGCAACGGTGACCGCCGGGTTGATGTGGGCCCCGGACAGCCGGGCGGCGACGTAGACGCCCATGGTCACGCCGATGCCCCAGGCCCAGGCGATCGAGTCGTGGTCGCCCATGCCGCCGTCGGCGTTCGTGACGACCTGCGCCACCACGCCGACGCCGAACAGGATCAGGATCATCGTTCCGAGGAACTCGGCGATCAGTTCGCCGAGGTACGAGTTCTTCGCCATCGAAGTCCTCCTTGTCTCCCCGCTTCCGATGTCGGGGGTGCGACGGACGCTAGGAACGGGCACGGTGCCGGTCAACGCCGTCCGTTCGGCATTGTCGAACCGGGCGGACGAGCAGCGTCACATCCGGGGAGCGCTACTGTCGATCCGTGCCGGGGTCCATCCAGTCGATCGAGCGAGCCGCGGCCGTGCTGCGCCTGCTCGGCAGCACCGAGCGGTCGCTCGGGCTGGGCGAGATCGCGGCCGCCCTCGACCTGCCCCGCCCGACCGCCCACGGCATCGTGCGCACGCTGCGCGAGGTCGGGTTCGTCGACCAGGACGTCGGAAGCCCCCGCTACGTGCTCGGCCGTGGATTGCGCGAGCTCGACCGAGGCGGCTGGGACCCGCACGACCTGCGCGCGCACGCCATGAACTGGGCCGACTCGCTGGCCGGCAGCACCGGACACGCGGTGCTGCTGGGCGTGGCCGGCGACGGCGGCGTGCGGCTGGTGCACCACGTCTTCCGCCCCGACGGCTCGCCGCAGCGCATCCGCACCGGCGAGCACCAGCCGCTGCACGCCACCGCGCTGGGCAAGTGCCTGCTGGCGTTCGCCCCGGTGGCCACCCCGCCGGTGCGCGACCTCGACCTGCACGCCTGGACGGGGCGCACGTGCGCGACGGTCGCCGCGCTGGAGGCCCACCTGGGGGTGACCCGCCGCCGGGGCTGGGCCAGCGACGTGGGGGAGTACCGCAGCGGGGAGGGCAGCGCGGCGGCGCCGCTGCGGGCGAGCGGGGGGATCGTGGTCGGCGCGCTCGCGGTCGTCGGGCCGGTGGAGGGCCTGTTCGGGGTGGGTGGCGAGCTGCGCAAGGGCACCGCGGAGCAGCTCCTCGCGGCCGCCCGGGAGATCTCCCAGACGCTGGCGGTGGCGGTGTGAGCGAGCGCGTGGTCGCGGCGATCGACCAGGGCACCACGTCGACGCGGTGCCTGCTGTTCAACCGGGCCGGCCGGATGGTGGCGGTGGCCCAGCGCGAGCACCGCCAGCACTACCCGCAGCCCGGGCGCGTCGAGCACGACGCCGCCGAGATCTGGCGCAACGTCACGCGGGTGGTGCCGGCCGCGCTGCGCCGGGCCGGGCTGGAGCCGGGCAACATCGTCGGGCTCGGCATCGCCAACCAGCGCGAGACCAGCGTCATCTGGAACCGGCACACCGGCGCGCCACTGGCCCGGGCGATCACCTGGCAGGACACCCGCACCGACGGCATCGTCGCGCGCCTGGTCGACGACGGCCACGGCCCGATGATCAAGGAGATCTGCGGGTTGGCCCCGGCCACCTACTTCGCCGGCCCGCGGCTGCGCTGGCTGCTCGACCACGTGCCCGGTGCCCGGGCCGGTGCCGAGACGGGCGACGTGCTGTTCGGGACGATGGAGACCTGGCTCATCTGGTGGCTCACCGGCGGCCCGGACGGCGGCCGGCACGTCACCGACGTCACCAACGCCAGCCGCACGATGCTGATGGACGTCTCGACGCTGAGCTGGTCGCCGAAGCTGCTGGAGCTGCTGCGGATCCCGTCGCGGATGCTGCCGGAGATCCGCTCCAACTCCGAGGTCTACGGCCGGTGCACCACGGTGCTGCCCGGCGTGCCCGTCGCAGGCGCGCTCGGCGACCAGCAGGCCGCGCTGGTCGGGCAGGTCTGCTTCGCGCCCGGCGAGGTGAAGTGCACCTACGGCACCGGGGCGTTCCTGCTGATGAACACCGGCTCGCGGCTGGCCGAGTCGGCGCACGGGCTGATCCCGACGGTGGGCTACCTGTTCGGCGAGCGCCCGGTGTACGCGCTGGAGGGCGCGATCGCGATGACCGGCTCGCTGGTGCAGTGGTTCCGCGACTCGCTCGGCATGATCGACACCGCGGCGCAGATCGAGACGCTGGCCACGAGCGTCGCCGACAACGGCGGCTGCTACATCGTGCCGGCATTCTCCGGGCTGTACTCGCCGCGCTGGCACCCGGAGGCCCGCGGGGTCATGGTCGGGCTGACCTCGTTCATCAACCGCGGCCACCTGGCGCGCGCGGTGCTGGAGGCCACCGGCTGGCAGACCCGCGAGGTGGTCGACGCGATGAACGTCGACTCCGGGGTGACGGTCAGCCGGCTCAAGGTCGACGGCGGCATGACCGCCAACCACGTGTTGATGCAGTTCGTCGCCGACGTCCTGGACGTGCCGGTGGAACGGCCGCTCGGGTCGGAGGCGGTGTCGCTGGGCGCGGCCTACGCGGCCGGGCTGGCCGTCGGGTACTGGCCGGACATCGAGGTGCTGCGGGCCAACTGGCACCGGGCGGCGGCATGGGAGCCGGCGATGGACCCGGGGCTGCGCGAGCGGGAGCGGGAGAACTGGGGGCGGGCGGTGAACCGCAGCTACGGCTGGGTGCAGAGCCCCTCCGCCGACTGACCGCCGATGCGCCGTGCCGCTGCCCGCACCGCCTCGGCGTCGGGGCCGAGGTCGTCGTCGGTGGCGCCGAGCAGCGCGGCCGGCGTCGGGAACGCGTGGGTCAGGCCCAGCGGGCCCAGGCCCGGCACCGGTCGGCCCAGGCGCCCGACGATGCGCCCGACGGCATCGCGGCCGCCGACGGCCGCCCGCACCGCGGGTTCGACCGGGTCCCACGGCGCGCGGTCGGTGACCAGCAGCCGGGCCCGGTGCATCAGGCCCGTCAGCCCGTGCAGGCGCGGGACGTGCACGACGAGGAGCGCGCCGTCGGGCCCGGGGCGGATCTCGAGCACACCGGGGTCGCCGTGCACCGTGATCACCCGGCGGTAGCCGGACCCCGACACGTGCTCGACCCCGGGCGCGGCCTCATCGGCGCGCCGGTCCAGCCAGGATGCGAGGTCGACGTTCGGGAGGTCCGGGAACCGCAGGGCCAGCCCGCCGTCGGCGACCAGCCGGTCGGCCCGTCGGCGGCGGGCCCGCAGCGCCCGGGGCGCCTCGCCGAACGTGTCGCGCATCTGCCGGTTGAACTGCCGGAGGCTGCCGAAGCCCGCGGCGAACGCGACGTCGGCGACCGGGAGGTCGGTGTCGTCGAGCAGTCGGCGGGCGAGGTGGGCGCGCCGGGAGCGGGCGAGCTGGTCCGGGGTGGCGCCGAGGTGCTCGACCACGCACCGGCGCAGGTGCCTCGCGGACGTGGCGAGCCGGCCGGCCAGCCCGGCCTCGTCGGTGTCGTCGAGCAGCCCGGCCGCGATCAGCTCGACGGCCCGGGTGACCAGCGGCGGACCGGTGGCGTCGAGGTCGACGCGGTAGGGCCGGCAGCGGTGGCAGGCGCGGTACCCGGCGACCTCGGCCGCCGCGGCGGACGGGTGGTGGCGGACGTTGTCCGGGTGCGGTCGCGCCGAGCACCCCGGCACGCAGTAGATGCCCGTCGTGACGACGGCGCGGACCCCGGTCACCGCACCAGCATCGGACCGGCGGGTGCGCGGCACCAGCCGCATCCGGACATGTCCGGAAGCGGCCGGAACCAGGCGGGCCGCCCGGACACGCTCGTGCCGTGCGAACAACAACAGCCAAGGACGTCGTGCTCGACGCGTGGAGGACGTTCGGCTCCCGCGACCCGGAGCGGGTCGGCGCGGTCTTCACCGGGGACGCCGAGTGGCTCGCCCCGCCGGGGAACGCCGCGGCGCGCCTGGTCGGTGGCCACCACCTGGTGGGCCGGGAGCGCATCGTCCGGTTCCTGGTCGAAGAGTTCCCCGCGGTGTTCGGCACCGGAATCAGCAGCGAGGTGGGGGAGGTGGTCGGGGAGGGGGACGTCGTCGTCCTGCAGACGCGGCTGCGCTCGACGCTGCCGAACGGCCGGCGCTACGACAACGACTACTGCTTCCTCGTCGATGTCCGCGACGGGCGCATCCACCGGGTGCGCGAGCACCTCGACACCCATCGCGGTCTGCTGGCCTTCGGCCTCGTCGACGACCCGGGTGCGCCGACCGCCTGAGCCCGCCCGTGCCCCCGGCTCCGCTCCGTCGAGAACGAAGTTGTCGTGATCAAACCGGCCTGTTGATCACGGCAACTTCGTTCTCGACGGGGAGGCGGCCGGTGGTGCGCCAGGTGAGCAGGGCGTCGGCGAGGGCGTCGACGTCGGGGACGACGAGGGCGGCGTCGGCGAGCTCCTCAGGGGTGGTGGCGTAGCCCCAGGCGACGCCGATGGCGGGCACGCCGTGCTCGGCGGCGCCCTCGACGTCGTGGTGGCGGTCGCCGACCATGACGACCGGGTCGCGGGTGGGGTCGATGTCCAGGCGGTCGAGCACGGAGGCGACCACCAGGCCCTTGCCGACCCGCCCGCCGACCGGGTCGGAGCCGCCGACCAGGGCGAAGTGCCGGGTCAGGTCGAGCCCGTCGATGATCTCCGCGGCCAGGCGCTCGGGCTTGGCGGTGGCCAGCGCGAGGCGGAAGCCGGCGAGGCGGTCGAGCAGGTCGGCGATGCCTGGATACAGGGGCGTGTGGGTGGCGGCGACGGCGCCGTAGGACGAGCGGTAGGCGGTGACGGTCGCGGCGACCTGCTCGTCGGTCAGGCCGAGCTGGGGCAGCGCGTACTCGAACGGAGGCCCGACCAGGGGGCGCAGCTCCTCCGGCGCGAACGTCGGGCCGCCCGCTGTCAGGATGGCGGCGGCCAGGTGCTCGGTGATCAGCGCGGCGGAGTCGGTCAGGGTGCCGTCGAGGTCGAGCAGGACGGTGGGCGGACCTTCGTTCACTGATCCGAGCCTACGTCGTCGGGGCCGCCGCCACCCCCGCATTGGCGGGCGGCGGCCACGTGCGGTAGGTCTGCGTGGTGCACGACACACGACTGAGCCGGGCGGTCGTCCGGATGGCGATGGTGGTCGAGGACGCGCTGCAACTGGTCCTGCTGGGGCTGCTGCGCCTGCGCGGGCGCCACCACCCGACGATCGTGCCGTTCATCGGCAACGGCACCCCGCACCGGGTCCGCGTGCACGCCCGCGTGCTGCTCGGGCGCCACGAGGCCGACGCCCCGGCGACCGCGGTGCCCGGCGCGCCGGCGCCGACCGTGCGGTCGCGGCGAGCGATCCTGCGGGCGAGCCTGGCCCGGTTCCTGACCGTGGAGGTCGCCGACGCGCGCGTGCGGGTGACGCTCGGCGACCACGTCATCGGGGCCAGAGCCGACCGCGAGGGCTACCTCGACGTCCTCGTCGAGCCCTCCGAGCCGCTGACGCCCGGCTGGCACGACGTCGAGCTGGCCCTGCCCGACGGCACCGCGGTGACCGCCAAGGTCGTGGTCGTCGACCCGCAGGCGCGGATCGGGCTGGTCAGCGACGTCGACGACACCATCCTGGAGACCGGCATCGGCCGCGGCATGGCGTTCATCCGGGCGGCGCTGCTCACCGAGGTCCAGAACCGCAGTCCGCTGCCCGGGGCGGCCGCGCTCTACAACGCGTTCACCGAGCGGCCGGGCGAGCCGCTGCGCCCGGTGTTCTACGTGTCCACCAGCCCGTGGAACCTGCACGAGATGCTGCTGGAGTTCATCGCCCTGCGGAAGTTCCCGCTGGGACCGCTGCAGCTGACCGACTGGGGCCCGTCGCGGGAGGGGCTGCTGCGGATCAGCGCCACCGCCCACAAGACGGGCCTGGTGCGCCGGATGCTGGCCGAGCACCCGCACCTGCGCCTGGTGCTCATCGGCGACAGCGGCCAGCTGGACCCGGAGATCTACGCCGCGCTGGCCCGCGAGCACCCCGACCGGATCGCCGCGGTCTACATCCGGCGCACCGCGCACGACGCCCCCAGCCGTACGGCTCAGGTGGACGAGCTGGCCGCCGAGATCACCGCGGCCGGGGTGCCGATGCTGGCCGCCAACGACAGCGTGGAGATCGCCGCGCACGCCGTCGCGCTGGGCCTGCTCGACGCCTCCGCGCTGCCCCAGGTGCGCGAGGGCGTGCGGGCGGCGGCGCGGGAGCGGCTGGTGCTGCTCAAGGGCTGACCGGGAACTCCGCGCCACCCCGCCGTCGAGAACGAAGTTGTCGTGATCAACAGGGCGGATTGATCACGACAACTTCGTTCTCGACGGTGGGGGCGTGGGGGAGAAGCGGTCTACGGTGACCGCTATGGAGCCCAGGGACGCCGGCCGGATCGCGCGCGGACTCGAACCGCTGCACTCGATGACCTACTTCGCGCCGGAGACCGAGCAGTACCTGACGCAGGCCGGGCTCAAGCCCGGCCGGATGTCCTACTTCGCCGGGCGGTCGGCGCCGATGGGCGCGGTGGGGGCCGCGGTCGTGGCGGCGGCGTTCTACAACTTCAACCCCGCCCTGGTGGCCAGGTCGATCCCGGCGGCGTGGGCGCTGGCCTCCCCTGCCGACGTCGTGGCGGCCCGGTTCGCCTCGGTCGACGCGGCGCTGCGCCGCATGCTCGGCGACGAGGTCCTGGCCTCCCCGGAGGTGGCCGAGGCCGCCGGCCTGGCCCGGCGGGCGGCCGAGGCGGCGCGGCCGGAGGGGCGCCCGCTGGGTGCGGCGCACCTGTCGGTCGAGTGGCCCAACGAGCCGCATCTGGTGCTCTGGCACGCGCTGTCGATCCTGCGGGAGCACCGCGGCGACGGTCACATCGCGCTGTTGATCGACGCCGGGCTGTCCGGGATCGAGGCCATCGTCAGCCACGTCGCCAGCGGCAAGGGGTTCCTGCGGGCGTTCGCGCAGGCCAGCCGGGGCTGGTCGGAGGACGAGTGGGCCGCGGCGGCGGCCGGGTTGACCGAGCGGGGACTGCTCGACGGCGACGGCGCGCTCACCGAGCAGGGCGCCGACCTGCGCAAGCGCCTGGAGGTCGACACCGACCGGCTCGGCTTCGGACCGTGGGCGCACCTGGGCGCCGAGGGCGCCGCACGGCTGGGCGAGCTGGGCGGTGGCGTGGTGCGCGCGCTGCTGGCCGCGGGCTGCTTCCCGTCCGAGGTCTTCCCCGCGCGACGCTGATCGGGCCGGCGGCCCGTGTTGCCGAGTGCCGTCGCGGGGTGTTCGCTACCACTTCCGCGTCCGGCCCGGAACGCGGTGGCCCGGCACGGCCGTTGGGTAAAGAGTCGGTAATACTCTTCCCAAGGACCCGGCGGCGAGGTGGAGGCGTGGTGCAGGAGATCAGTTGGCTCACCTGGGGGGTGACCATCGCCCTGGTCGTGGGCCTGCTGGCCCTCGACCTGGTGCTGGCCGCGATGCGGCCCCATCGCGTCGGGTTCAGGGAGGCGACCGCATGGTCGGTCTTCTACATCGCGGTGGCGATCGCGTTCGGCGTCTGGTTCGCCGCGGCCTACGGCGGTGACGCCGGCACCCAGTACTTCGCCGGCTACATCGTCGAGAAGAGCCTCTCGGTCGACAACCTGTTCGTCTTCGTGATCATCATGACCACGTTCGCCGTGCCCGAGGAGCACCAGCACAAGGTGCTGACCTTCGGCATCGTGCTGGCGCTGATCATGCGCGCGATCTTCATCGCGGTGGGCGCCACGCTGCTGACGCTGTTCTCGTTCATGTTCCTGCTGTTCGGGCTGCTGCTGATCTACACGGCGGTGCAGCTGTTCCGCCACCGCGACGAGGACCCCGACGTCGAGGACAACGTGGTCGTCAAGACCGCGCGCCGCGTCCTGCCGGTCACCGAGGAGTACGACGGCGGCAAGATCATCACTCGGGTCGACGGCCGGCGGATGGTCACCCCGCTGCTGGTCGTGCTGGTCGCCATCGGCGGCATCGACCTGCTGTTCGCGCTCGACTCGATCCCGGCCGTGTTCGGCGTGACCTCCGAGCCGTTCATCGTCTTCGCCGCCAACGCCTTCGCCCTGCTGGGCCTGCGCGCGCTGTTCTTCCTGGTGAAGGGCCTGCTCGACCGGCTGGTCTACCTGTCGACCGGGTTGGCGATCATCCTGGGGTTCATCGGCGTCAAGCTGATCCTGCACTGGTTGCACGTCGACATCTCCGAGTCCGTCCCGGAGATCTCCACGCCGGTCAGCCTTGGCGTGATCGTGGGGGTGCTGGTCGTGGTCACGGTGGCGAGCCTGATCAAGACCCGCAACGACCCGACCGCCAAGGCGCACGCCGGCTCGCTCAAGGCCAGCCGCAAGCCCACCGAGGAGCGCTCGGAGCGGGGCGGTTCGGTCAGTTGAGGCCGGGGCCGCCCAGCGGGGTGAGATCGACCAGCTCGGGCGGCCCGGCCAGCAGTTCCAGCACCTCGCCGATGCCGACCTCGCCCATGCCACCCGACAGTGCCTGGTCGGAGGCCTCGGCGTCGCTCCAGATCTCGGTCACCCACACGGTGTCGGGCTCGTCCGGGGAGAGGTTGATGACGTACATCTCGCAGCCGGGCGCGGCGCGCAGGCCCTCCGCCACCCGCAGCAGCGTGGCGGCGAGCGCGCGGCCCTGCCCCGGCTGGGCCACCATCCGCACGTAGCGGCCGACCCGTGTGTTCGACCCGGTCGCGGGCCCTTGCTGCGCTGTCATCGCCGCCACCGTAGTGGGCCGCGGACGCTCGGCCCGCAACAGGTCAGATGCCGTAGGGCCAGATGGTGAGCGCGTAGCCGCCGAACCACGCCGAGCCCAGCGCCACCGCGACCAGCACGCCGACCGCGGTGCCGATGCGCCGGCGGGCGAGCCCGAGCGCCACCGGGACGAGCAGTACGAACGCCGGAACGAGCAGGCGCAGCTTGGCGTTCATCAGACCCTCGGTGCCCCAGACGGTGAGCAGCGCGATCGCCCCGTAGACCAGCAACGGCCACGGCACCCGCAGGCGCGCGAGCAGTCCGAGCAGCACCAGGCTCCCGGCGAACGCGACCAGGGTGAGCACGTCGAACACCCGCTCGCCGCCGAGCAGCACGGCACCGAGGTACTCCGCGGTGGCGCCGCCGCCGTCGAAGTACCAGCCCCAGCCCTCGCGCTGGATCGCGAACCAGCCGTCGGGGCGGCCGGTTCGCACGGCCACGTACCCGAGGTAGCCGATCACGCCCGTCGTGGCCAGCAGGCCGCCGGCCCACGGGCGCCACCCCGCTCGCCCGGCGCGGACGTCGGCGACGGCGGCGACCAGCGCGGCCAGCCCGACCGCGGCCACCAGTGCGGTGGCGGTCGGGCGGACGAGCCCCGCCGCCGCCGCCCACGCACTGGCCAGCAGCCACTGCCCGCGCAGGACGCCCACCAGCGCCCACGCGGCCGCCGCGCAGAACAGGGCCTCGGTGTAGCTCATCGACAGCACCACGGCCATCGGCGTGGCCGCGAACAGCCCGGCGAGCAGCAGGCCCGCCCGGCGCGACCCGCCGGGGACGAGCTCGCCGATCCTGGCCAGCGCGTGGGCGGCGACGACCCCCGCGACGAGCGAGACCAGCAGCCCCGCCGCCTCGAACGAGCCGGACGTGATCCACGAGGTGGCCCAGACGACACCGGGGTAGCCGGGGAAGAAGCCCAGCGCCGTCTCGGCGGTGCGGTTGCCGAACGCGTCCAGGTGGTCGGCGGGCAGGCCCGCGTAGCCGTGCTCGGCCAGGGCGAGCAGCCAGGCGCCGTCCCAGGTGGTCAGCTTGCGGACGACATCGGAGCCGGCCCGCGCGGACATCACTGTCAGTACTGCCACACCCGTCGCCCGAACGGCCAGGAAGACCAACGCCGGAGCGATCGCGTGCAGCAGGGCGCTCGGACGTCCGGACGCCGCCGCCGTCGGCGACGCGGAATCGGCGGGGTGTCGGACCTGGTCACCGGTTGTCATGTCGCTGGTGGTCATGGATCGCCGCCGTTCGGGTGGCGGGGGTCGCCCTGATCGGGTGGCGGCACGCCGGTACCGTAGCGCCCGGCAACAGACCGGGGTGATCACGGAACGTAGGCGTCTTTCCGTCAGATGGCCGCTCCGGCCCGTTGAACCGCAGGCTCCTCCGCGCCGTCTGGTGTGCGGAGGGTGTCGACAACAGGAGTCGGGGACCGCCCATCGCATCGGCGGGTGCTCCACCATCATGCGAAACGAGGGGGACGGACTGTGAGCAGCGGTTACAACCAGGGGGGCTTCGCTCCGCCGCCGCAGGGCGGATACCCGGGGCAGGCGCCGGGGTTCGGTCCGCAGGGCGCTCCGCCCCGCCCGCCGGCCGGCGGCGCGAAGCCCGTGCCGCCGGTGGTCATCTGGATCATCCTCGCGGTCACGGCGCTGAACCTGATCCTGACCTCGGTCTCCTTCTTCCGGGGCCTGGCGGCCGAGTCGGCGGCCCGTGACGCGCTCGAGCAGTACCAGGATTCGCTGGGCGGGCTGGACCCGGGCAACTTCCCCAGCCTGGGCGGCTGACCGGCGCCACGACGAGGGCCCGGACCGGGATCGGTCCGGGCCCTCGGCGCGTCCGGGCTCAGGTCAGCGATCCCGCAGCACGGCGAGCGCGGCGCCGACCGCCCGGCTCAGCCGCTCGCGCACCTGCGCGGGGTCGGGGGTGTCCTCCCCGTCGAGCAGGGCGTCCAGCGCCCCGCCGACGGCGCCGGTGAAGGCGCCTACCAGCGCGGCCGCGTCGACCGCGTCGAGCTCGTCGGGGTAGGCGGCGTGCAGGTGCCGGGCGATCTCGCGCTGGGCGTCCTGCTGCATCTGCAGGGCGCGCCCGCGCACCGCGGGCACCGTGCGGATCAGCTGCATGCGCAGCGCGGCGCGCGGGCCCACCAGGTCGTCGCTGGCCACGATCGCGGGGTGGGCGAGCGCCTTGACCAGCACGTCGGCCGGGCGGTCGTCGGGTGCGCGCTCGTCGATGCTCCTGATGGCCACGGAGACGCGCTCGTCGGCCTCCGGGAACAGCACCTCCTCCTTGCTGGCGAAGTGGCTGAAGAAGGTGCGGGTGCCGATGTCGGCGGCGGCCGCGATGTCGGCGACCGTCGTGGCGTCGTAGCCGTTGCGGGTGAAGAGCTCGGTGGCCGCCTCGACCAGTGCCCGGCGGGTGCGGGCGCGCTTGCGCTCGCGCAGGCCCGGGCGCGGTTCGGGCGGGGTCGGCGACGGCACCCGCGAAGAGTACGGCACTGAGGGCATTTCAGCATTGAGTGCAAACTTGCATCGAGTGCGAGTACGGTCGCGGGCATGGCGTCGAGCGACGGGGGACCGCGATGAACCGACCGGCAGCACTGATCTCCGGAGCCGGGGTCGCCGGCCCGACCCTGGCCTGGGGGCTGGCCCGGGCCGGATGGGCGGTCACCGTGGTCGAGCGGGCCCGGGACCTGCGCTCCAGCGGGAACCCGGTGGACGTCCGCGGAGCCGCGCTGCAGGTCGCCGAGCGGATGGGGGTCCTGGACGCGCTACGCCGATCGGGCACCCGCGTCCGCGCGGTGCAACTCGTCGACGGCGCCGGCCGGCAGTTGGCCCGCATCCCCACCGCGAGCCGTCGCGAGGCCGAGCGCCAGGTCGAGATCCCGCGCGGCGTCCTCGCCTCCGTGCTGTACGAGGCCGCGCGCGACGACGCCGAGTTCCTGTTCGACGAGTCGGTGGTCGCGCTCGCCCAGGACGGCGACGGCGTCGAGGTCGCCTTCGAGCGCGACGCTCCCCGCCGCTTCGACGTCGTCATCGGCGCCGACGGGCTGCACTCGGCGGTCCGGCGGCTCGCCTTCGGCCCGGAGGACGACTTCCTGCGGCACATGGGCCTCTACGTCGCGACGGTCTTCCTGGCGGAGTCCACCCCGGTCTCCCGGGACGTGCAGATGTACAACCGCCCGGGTCGGGCGCTGGCCGTGCACCCCGTGCTCGGCCGGCCCACCGTCGCGTTCATGTTCCGCAGCCCGGTCGTGCCCGGCTTCGACCACCGCGACACCGCCCAGCACCGTCGACTGCTGGTGGCGGCGTTCGCCGGCGGCGGCTGGCGCACCCCGGAACTGCTCGACCGGGCGTGCTCCGCGCCGGACCTGTTCTTCGACGCCGTCGCCGAGGTCCGGCTGCCCGCGTGGTCGGTCGGACGGATCGCGCTGGTGGGCGACTCCGCCGCGGCGGCGTCCTTCCTCGGCGACGGGTCCAGCCTGGCCATGGCGGGTGCGGCGACGCTCGCCGAGGAACTGGCCGCGGACCCGGGCGACCCGGCCGCGGCGCTGCGCCGCTACGAGGTGCGCCACCGGCGGCGGACGGATCCGGTGCAGCGGGCCGCGACCCGCGGTTCCCGGCTGCTCGTCCCGGCCACCGCCGGCGGGATCGCCGCGCGCAACGCCGTCGCGCGGCTGTGGTCGGCCACCGGTGGCGCGGCGCAGGCGCTGCTGGCCCGAGGGAACGCCGCGGCCTGAGCGAGGGGCGTCCTCGCAGCGCCAGGTGGCTGTCGCAGCCCTGGCTGGGTCGTCGCAGCCCGCCGGCGGGCTGCGAGCCCACCGCTGGATCTGCGAGACGCCCCGACCTCATGATCGACTCGGCCGGGAGGGCGTCGCGACGCGCTCAGAACGCCTTGCCGAGGTCGCGGGCCCGCGCGTGCGCCGCCGCCCGGCCGGCCTCGGCGTCCGCGGTGGCCAGGTCGGGCCGGAAGTGGATCTCCTCGATGTCCGCCACCCCGGCCCAGCGCAGCCAGGAGTCCAGGTAGGGGGCCTGGAAGTCGGCGCCGAAGCGCGGTCCGCGACCGGGCCCGTAGACGGCGCTGGTGTAGATCGCGACGGCCTTCTTGCCGGTCAACAGACCGCTGTAGCCCTCGTCGGGGTCGAAGGAGAACACCATCCCGGGTTGGCTCACGACGTCGATGAACTGCTTGAGGATGTAGGGCACCCCGGCGTTCCACATCGGGACGCTGAACAGGTAGCGGTCGGCGGCGTCGAGGCGGCGGAAGGTCGCGATCGCCGCCCGCCAGGCGTCGGCGCCCTCGCCGGTCGGCTGCTGACCGGCGAAGACGGCCATCTTGGCGGCCGCGGCGGGTGGGCCGAAGGCGGGCAGCGTGCCGTCCCAGAGGTCGAACTCGTCGATCTCGACGTCGGGGTGGGTGTCGGCGAAGGCGTCGAGGAACTCGCGGGCGATCACCCGGGACTCCGAGGCGTCGCCGCGGGGCGAGGCGGAGATGTGCAGCAGGCGGGACATGGTGGCCTCCGGGGTGAGTAGAAGTGCGTGCGCACGCACATATTATGGAGATGCGTGCGCACGCACAAGTCGTAGGATGGATGGGGTGACGACGGACACCGGTGGGCACGCGGTGAGCGGCGCGGATGCGAGCCCTGTTGACGAGGGCGTCGCGGCCTGGGCGGCCCTGCTGCGCACGCACGCCGCCGTCGTGCGCCGGCTGGAGCACGACCTGGACCGCGCCCAGGGACTACCGCTGACCTGGTACGACGTGCTCCTGGAGCTCAACTCGGCCGAGGGCAGGCGGCTGCGGATGCAGGAGCTGGGGGAGCGGGCGGTGCTGTCGCGCACGCGGGTCAGCCGCATCGTCGACGAGCTCACCCGGGCCGGGCTGGTCGTCCGCGAGCCCGACCCCACCGACCGGCGCGGCAGCTGGGCCGTGCTGACCGAGGCCGGACGGGCCCGCCTGCGCGGCGCCGCCCCCAGCTACCTCGACGGCATCGCCCGCCACTTCGCCGACCACCTCACCGCGCAGGAGCGCGCGGCGATCGTCAGCGGGCTGGAGCGGGTGCTGGCCGCACAGCGGGCCCCGGCGGACCGGAGCTGATCAGGCCGCCCGCTCGGCGGCGCTGACCCGACCGGTCAGGTAGACCAGCTCGTCGCGGGCCGACGTGCTGGACGGGTCGACCTCCACGATCCGCTGCACGGCGGCCAGCGCCTCGCGGTACTGGCCGACGGCCGCCGTCGCGTCGCCACCCGCGGTGGCCGCCTCGGCCAGCTTCTCGTGGAAGATCGACTGGTCGCGCAGGGCCGGGGCGTCGCGCGGGTCGAGCAGCACCGCGGCGCGGGTGAGGTCCAGGCCGGTGCGGTAGAGCGCGCTCGCCGCGGCCAGGTCGCCGGCCGACATGGCCATGTCGCCGACCTTGCTGTAGCCGATCCACAGCGTCCTGGCCGCCGCCACGTCCTCGGGGTGGGTGTCGACGGCCCGCCGGGCGATCGCCAGCCCGTCGCGGAAGTAGCGGTCGGCGTCGTCGGCGTCGCCGGTGACCAGCGCCCGCTCGCCCACCCGGAAGTGGCAGACGGCCAGCTCGCACTGCACACCCACCTCGGCCGCCTCGACCTCGGGCAGCTGCAGCAGCGCGGCGAGCTGGTCGCGGTAGTGCAGCCCGGCCGCGGCGCTGTCGCCCAGGGCCAGTTCGAGGTCGCCGAGCTTCTCGTGGCACACGGCCAGGTCGCGGCTGGCCTGCCCGCCGTCCTGGGCGCGGGCCAGTTGCAGCGCCGCGCTCAGGGAGCTGCGCAGGAACTCGCCCGCCCTGGTCGTGTCGCCGCCGTCGAGGTACAGGGTGCCCAGCCGCTGCTGGCTGATGCCGAGGTCGCGGCGGGCGACCGGGTCGTCGTCGTCCGCGGCGAGCATCGCCCGGCCCAGCAGCAGCGCGGTCCAGAAGTGCTCCTCGGCGTCGGACGCCTCGCCCTCGGCCATGGCCAGGTCGCCGGCCAGCACGTGGGCGCAGGCCAGGTCGTGGCGGCGGGCCGGGTCGTCCGGGTCGGCGACCGCGAGCGTGCGCCGGATGGTCAGGGCCGTGTCGACGTAGCCGGCCGCGGTGCGGCTGTCGCCCGCGGCGATCGCCGCCTCGCCGCGCTCCACGCAGGCCACCGAGGCGAGGTGCGACGTCGTCCCGCGGGGCGCGACCGTCGTGGACTCGTCGGGCGGTCCGGAGGTCGGGCCGTCGGCCTCCGCCGGGATCGCGTCGGTCATCGCATGCCTCCTCCGCCGGCCGCGGGTGACCGGCGCGCGAGGTGACCGTATTGCGATCATCGGTTCACGGGTCGGCGGAATCCCGCCGACCTGGTATCCGCCCGGCGGGACGACCGGGTCAGCCGCGCAGGGCGGCCAGGTCATCGAGGACCCGCAGGACGGCGTCGCCGTCGTCGTCGGGCAGCTCGAAGAGCACCCGGTCGACCCCGACCGCGGCGTAGGACTGCAGGGCCTCCGGCTTCGGCACCGCCCCGTAGACCGTGACCGGGAGGTGGCCGCGGCCCGCGCCGGCGGCGCGGTCGCGCAGCTCGGCGATCCGCCCGCCGAACTCCTCCAGCCCGGACAGCGGCACCCGCAGCGGGACCCAGCCGTCGCCGTACTCCAGGACGCGGTCGAGCACCGTCGGACCGCCCCCACCGATCAGGATCGGCGGGACCCGCACCGGCTTGGGCCACGACCAGATCGGGTCGAAGTCGACGAACCGGCCGTGGAACTGCGCCTCGTCGGCGGTCCAGATCTCCTTCATGGCCAGCACGTGCTCGCGCATCCGGGCGGTGCGCGAGCGCGGGTCGACGCCGTGGTTGGCCATCTCCTCGCGGTTCCAGCCCGGCCCGACGCCCAGCTCGAAGCGCCCAGCGCTGATCCGGTCGACCGAGGCCACGGCCTTGGCCAGCACGATCGGGTCGTGCTGGGCCACCAGCGACACCGCCGTGCCGAGCGCGATCCGCGCGGTGACCGCGGCCATGGCGCCCAGCGCGACGAACGGGTCGTAGGTGTGGCTGTAGCGCTCGGGCAGCTCGGCGCCGCCGGGCCACGGCGACAACCGGCTGGTCGGGATGTGGGTGTGCTCGGTGAGGAACAGCGCATCGAAGCCGCGCTCCTCGACACCCCGGGCGAGGCTGAGGGGGTCGATGCCGTAGTCGGTCAGGAAGGTCACCACGCCGTGCTGCACGCCGCGAGCCTGCCACGGATCAGCTCGCGTCGGGATCCTCGCGCAGTGTGAGCACCAGCCGCAGCACGTACTCCACCGCGGCCTCGTGGGCGCTGGCCCGCAGCTGCCCCTTCGCCGCGAGGTTGGCCGAGGCCAGGTCGAGCACGGTCGAGGGGCCGAGCTTGCGCACGACCAGGTGGGCGATCTCCTCGCGGTCGAGACCGGAGTGGGCCCGCCAGGTCAGCACGTACTCGACGACCAGTTCGTCGTCCGTCACGGGGGCTCGCCTCCTGCGTGGTTCCGCGCGCACGGTCTCACGCGGACCGCGGCGGCGTCAGCCCCCGGGGACCACGTGCCGTGGCCTGAGCCGGGCGGATCTGCACGGGTGGTTTCGCCCGTCCTCGCCGGCACCGGGCCGGGCGGGCGCCGCTACTGCTCGTCGGACCGGGGGCCCGCGGACGCGACCGGATCGGCCGGGACCGGGTCCCCGGGCGGCTCGCCCCACCGCTCGTCGCCGGCGCCCGGCCGGTGCCGCCAGGCCAGCACGGCGAGCGCGCCCACGACGAGAGCCGCGGAGACGATCATCGCGGTCGGGACGCCACCGACGGTCCAGTTGTTGACGCGCAGGGTCTCCAGGCCGAACCGCACCACCGAGTACCAGACGATCCAGGCCAGGAACAGGTCGCCCGGCCGCATCCGGGCGCCCCACCGCCGCGCCACCCACAGCAGGACGACGGCACCCACCACACCGCTGATCGACTCGTAGAGGAACAGCGGTTGGAAGCCCGTCGTGGCCTCCGGGTAGGTGGTGCACGGCCACTGCGGCACGCGGTGCTCGCAGCCGATGGCGATGCCCCACGGCAGGTCGGTCGGCGGGCCGTACAGCTCCTGGTTGAAGAAGTTGCCCCACCGGGCGGCCGCCTGCAGCACGAACGCGCCGGGGGCGACGACGTCGGCCCACCGCCAGAAGCTCTGCCCCCACAGCCGCATGACGACGACCATCGCCAGGCCGCCCCCGATGATCGCGCCGAAGACGCCCAGCCCCGCGTAGGGCGGCAGCACGATCGCCAGCGGGTCGGCGGCGTAGCGGTCCCACTGGTCGACCACGTGGTAGATGCGCGCGCCGGCGAACCCCGCGATCGTCACGACCGCGAGCCCCCGGTCGACGATGCGGGTGTCCAGCCCGCGCCGCCGCGCCTCGCGGACCACCACGACGTAGAGCCCGACCAGGCCGACCAGGTAGCCGACGCCGTACCACTGCACCGGGAACCCGCCGATCCAGAAGGCGACCGGGTCGGGGGTGAACGGGATCGGCTCGGCGAGGACCGTGTGCGGAGCCGGCATGGTCGCGCAGCGTACAGCGACGTCACCCGAGCGGGACGACGTCGCGCCGTTCCCCGTGCTCGCGGGAGCGTCAGGTGGGTGACCGGTGCTCGTCGGCGTGCGCGACGTGCGACAGCTGCCGCCAGATCAGCACGACGAACACCGCGGAGCCGGCGAACGCGAACCAGAACGGCGCGGTCACGCCGTAGTGCTGGGCGAGCAGCCCGCCGATCCCCGAGCCGAGCACCAGCCCGCCGTACACGCCGACGACGTTGACGCTGCCGACCCGGCCCTGCAGCTCGGAGGGGACCGCGCGCTGGCGCACGGTGACCGACGTCGTGGCCCAGACGAACGCGTGCGCCCCGAACACGAAGAAGATCACCATGGCGACCCAGGGGAGGGTCGTCACGGCCAGGGCGGCGTGGGTGAGCGTCTCGATGACCAGGCCGATCCGCAGCAGGTCGCCGAGGGACACCCGACGCGTGATCCACCCGTAGGCCGCGGTCCCGGCGAGCCCGCCGACGGCCTGGACCACCGTGATGGCACCGAAGCCGATCGGCCCCAGCCCCAGGCGCTCGGTCGCGTAGAGCACGAGGACCGACCACGCGGCGCCGAAGGTGATGTTGAACGTGAAGATCGCCAGGACCAGCGTGCGGACGGCGGCGTGGTGCCAGGTCCAGCGCAGCCCCTCGACGATGTCGCGGTGCATCCGGCGCCGGCCGGTGCCGGTCGGGACGCGCTCGGGCAGCCTCATGCGGCTGACCAGGACCGCCGCCGCGGCCACCAGCACCGCCTCGGTGAGGAACGGCCAGACCGCGCCCGCGGCGAACAGCGACGCCCCGACGAAC
Source organism: Pseudonocardia lacus (assembly GCF_018531445.1). Taxonomy (GTDB): domain Bacteria; phylum Actinomycetota; class Actinomycetes; order Mycobacteriales; family Pseudonocardiaceae; genus Pseudonocardia; species Pseudonocardia lacus. Next base: position 23,027 of record NZ_JAHDTH010000002.1, on the reverse strand, counting down.
GGCCCGGCCAGCTGGTTCAGCGTGATGAAGCCGGTCTGCAGCCGTGCGTTGCCGGCGGACAGGTCGTCGCGGTGCACGACGATCGGCAGCAGGTTCTGCGAGGTGTTGTCGGCGAACGACTCGGCCGTGGCCAGCAGCAGCAGCGCCACCAGCACCACCGCCACCGAGACGACGCCGGTGAGGATCGACGCCGTCAGCAGCGCCAGTACCAGGCAGCGGACCGCGTTGGCGGTGATGATGATCAGCCGGCGGTCGAGCCGGTCGGTGAGCGCCCCGGCGAACAGGCCGAACACCAGCGGCGGCAGCCACTGCAGGGTCGCCCCGAGCGCGACGAGCGCGGCGGAGTCGGTCTGCGAGGCGACCAGCAGCGGGCCGGCGGCCAGCGCCACGCCGTCGCCGAGGTTGGACACCCACGAGGAGGCCAGCAACCAGCGGAAGCCGCTCCCGAGCCGGGACGGGGCGACGGTCTCGACGATGCGGCTCACCGAGCGACGCTAACGCGGGGGGACAACCGGGTTTCCCGGTTGCGGCGCACGCCTCACCCGGCCCCCGTGCGCTCCACGATCTCGTCGACCACCTCGGCCAGCGGCCGCGTGGCGTCCACCATCAGCGCTCCCCACCGCCGGTACCGCTCCTCGAACGACGCGTGCCAGCCCAGGACGAGGCGCAGCTCGTCGGGAGCCGAGCCGAACTCCTCGCCGGTCCGCCCGGCGAGCCGGTGCCGCAGCGTGTCCGCGTCGAGGGTCAGGCAGACGACGACGTCGTAGAGGTCCGCCAGCTCGTCGCCGTTGGTCGGCGAGCCGCAGAGGAACACCGACCGCTCGCCCGCCCCGGCGACGAGCCCCTCGACCTTGCGCCTCGGCAAGCTCCACTCGTGCTCGGCGTACCACTCGCGGGTGCGGTCCGTGGCCGCGTCCGGGCGCGCCACGGGCTCGCCGGTCGTGGCGCGGCGCCAGGACGAGAGGTCGTCCTCGTCGGTGTCGTGGGCGAGGTGGCCGCGGCGGAGCAGCTCCCTGCGCACCGACGACTTGCCCGAGCCCGACATGCCGGTGACGTAGATGAGCGGCATGCGCGCACGGTAACGAGCCGCGCGACGCCGGACCTCGGGTCGGGCGCCGGGTCAGCGCCGGTCGGACAGGTGGACGACGTTGTCCGGGGCGGTGGAGTAGTGCGCGTCGAGCAGGCCCTCCACCACCGCCCACGTCAGCTCGGAGCTGGGGCGGACGCCGGCCAGCCGTTCGAAGGCGCGGCGGAACTGCGCGGTGGCCGGGTCCGTGCACAGCAGGTGGATGTTGGGGCCGGTGACCGGGAAGCCGGGCGTGGCGTCGATCGCCCGGGTCAGCACGGCGCTCAACCGGGCCGCCTTGCGGGCGCGGGCGGTCGCCTCGTGCAGCTCGTCGCGGCCGGGGCCGGTGCGCCTTCGTTCGGCCGCCATCAGGCGGGGACCCCACGCGCGGCACGGCCGCGCGCACGGTCGATCGGGCAGGGGGTGGTGCGGGTCATCGCAGACGCCTCCGTCAGGGCATGCCGGAACAGAGGCTCGGCGCTTCCCCTCGCCGAGAACTACACCGATGGTAGGAGTCGGGCGCCGTCGTCGCCACCGCGGGGCGCTACCGACCCGCGGTCCGACGGCCCTACGCTGCGTTGTGTGACTTGTCCCAAATGCCACGGACGCATGCGCACGGTCGACCGGCAGGGCCTGCAGATCGAGCAGTGCGAGAACTGCCGCGGCATCTTCCTCGACCACGGCGAGCTGGAGCACATGCTCTCGGCCGAGAGCCGCTTCTACGGCGCCGCGCCCTACGTCCCGCCGGGCGGCCACCGCGGCAAGCCCGACTCGCCGCGCCCGTACCGCGGCGGCTACTCCGACTCGCCCCGTCCGTACCGGGGCGAGCGCCACGGCGGCCACTACCCGGACTCGCCGCGCCCCTACGGCAACCGCAAGCACAAGAGCTTCCTGGGCGACCTGTTCGGCTGAGCGGTGAACCCGCTGGTCTGCACGCGCTGCGGCGCGCGGGTCACCCCGGCGGCCCCGCTGGTGTGCGGGGACTGCGGCCACGAGCAGGAGTTCGTGCGCCAGCCCCTGCACTGCCTCGTGGGGCCCAGCGGGACCGGCAAGTCGACGGTGGGGCGCGCGCTGCTGCCCCGGCTGTGCGACCGGTTCGTCGTGCTGGAGCAGGACGTCCTGTGGATCCCCGAGCTGCGCGACCCGGCCGGGCACCACCGCGCGTTCCGCTCGACGTGGCTGCGGATGGCGGCGATGGTCGGGCAGAGCGGACGGCCCGTGCTGCTCTGCGGGACCGTGGTGCCGCCCGAGCTGGAACCGCTGCCCGAGCGCGCCCTCTTCACCGAGGTCCGCTACCTCGCGCTGACCTGCCGCGCCGACGTCCTCGCCGCGCGGCTGCGGGCCCGGCCGGCGTGGCGCGAGTGGGACGAGCCGCGCATCGCCGAGATGCTCGACTACGCCGCCTGGCTGGAGTCCGATGCGGCGACCCTCGACCCGGCGGTCGACCTGCTCGACACCACCGACCGGTCCGTGGCGGAGACGGCCGCGGCGGTGGGCGAGTGGCTCACCGCCCGCGGGTAGCGCGTCCCGCCGGTCAGGCGTCGGGTCCGGCGGCGGACGGCGTCCGGTCGTCCCCGGTGACGAGCGCGGTCAGCCGGTCAACCGAGGCCGCGAGCCGCTCGGCGGTGGTCGCCCTGGCCCGCTCGAAGCGGGTCGGGTCGGTCAGCTCGGTCCAGTCGTAGGTGTGGCGGACGAGCGTGGTCCCGTCCTCGCGTGGCATCAGCTCCCAGCGCCACAGGTGGCCGGGTGGGGTGCCGCCCGGTTCGGCCGGACGCCACGCGATCCGGCGCCCCTCCTCGAACTCGACGACGTGGTTCTCGCGGTCGACGCCCAGGGTCAACGTCATGACGAAGACGTCGCCGACCCCGCGGACGCGCTGGCCCCCGGCCGCGACGCCCAGGTTGTCGTTGCCGTCCCAGCTCGGCTGGGCCGCGGGGTCGGCGATCAGGGCGAAGATGCGCTCCGCCGCGGCGTCGACGATCCGTTCGCAGGAGACCACCCGGTTGTCCGACGTCATGGGAACATCCTGGCGGATCACGAACCGGCGCGGTGGTCGGCCTCGAAGCCCACGATGGGCACGCCCGTGGTCCGGACGAACCGCTCGTGCAGCTCGTCGACGCCGGCCCACTCGGCCTCGGGCAGCTCGTACATCAGCTCCAGCACGGCCGTCGCCGCCGGGTCGTCGATGGTGGTGGTGTCCCACCGGACCTCCCCGTCGACGCGGGTGACGGTGATGGACAGGAACGCGCAGCAGGCCATCTCCCGGGCCGCCAGGTCGCGGGCCCAGGCCTCGACGCCGGCGTCGGCGCGCAGCCGCCACCGGAACCCCGCGGGGGTGCGTTCCCGCGCCACGAACGCCTCGGCGAACAGGCGGGCGTACTCGGCCAGGCGCTGCTCGCCGGTGTCGGGCGCGTCGGTCATGTCGCACACGACAGCGGGCGGAGCCGTCTCGGCGACGTCGGGGCGAGTGGCGTGGTCGTTCATGGGTTCGGGCTCCTGTGGTCGTTCCGATGCTGGCCCGAGAACGGTAAAGTCTGGACCGTGGTCCAGAGTCAAGGGTCATCGCTGAAGATCGGTGCGGTCGCTCGCCTGGCCGGGGTCAGCGTGGACACCGTGCGCTACTACGAGCGCCGCGGCGTGCTCCGGCCCGCCGAGCGGTTGCCGTCGGGCTACCGCCTCTACCCGGACGCCGCCGTGGGCACGATCAGGCTCGCCCGGCGCCTGCAGGCGCTGGGCATGACCCTCGACGAGGTCGCCGACGCACTGCGGTCGCACGACCGCGGCGACGCCTCGTGCGACTCCCAGCGGTGGCGGTTGGAGGCGGTCCTCGACCGGACCCGGGCGCGGATGGCCGAGCTCGCGGCCGTGCAGGCCGACGTCGAGTCGGTCCTCGACCGGTGCCGCGCCGGCCGGTGCGACTTCGGCGGTGTGTGAGCACGGACACGTTGAAGGCTGTACCGCGGTACGGACCTAGCGTCGTAGGTGCTGGTCAACAACGGCCCACGGAGGCGGACATGGCGGTAGAGGCGGCCCAGGAGGCGTTCGCCCTGGAGGTCGCGCCGGCACCGGTGCCGCCGGTGCTCGATCGGGACGGGCAGGTGGCGGGCCGTGCCCCGTCGCCGCGGTCGGAGCCGGCCTGGGTGCCGGTCGATGCGTGCACGCTGCCGACGGCCGACCGGCCGACGCGGCTGGCCGAGTTCGACGGCCTGTTCGCCGCGCTGCTGGACGTGCGTCGGGAGGAGCCGGGGTGGCTGCGGCTGCGCCTCGACGACCGCGACGACGTCGAGGACCGGGCCCGGGACCTGGTGGCGCGCGAGTCCGGGTGCTGCTCGTTCTTCGACTTCGCCGTGCACCGCGGCGACGGCGCGGTGGTGGTGGACGTGCGGGTGCCCGACGACCGGATCGTGGTGCTCGAGGGGTTGGCCGCGCAGGCCGAGGCCTCCCGAGCGGCGCGGATGTGACGGAGTCGATCATGAGGTCCGGGCAGCTCGCCGCGGCGGCCGGGGTGAACGTGCAGACGCTGCGCTACTACGAACGCCGCGGCCTGCTGCCCGAACCCCGCCGCACCCCGGGCGGGTACCGCGAGTACGACGACGGCGCCGTCGCGCTGCTGCGGGTGGTCAAGGCCGCCCAGCGGCTCGGGTTCACCCTCGACGAGGTCGCCGACCTGCTCGATGCCGGCCGCCGCCACCCGGCCCCGGATCTTCAGCAGCGCGCCCGGGCCAAGCTCGTCGAGGTCGAGGCCCGCATGGCCGACCTCGCCAGCATCCGCGACGGGCTGCTGCAGGTGGTGCGGGCCCGCTGCGACAGCCTCACCAACTGCACCTGCGAGGACTGCCCACTCCCGTTCGCCGACCTGGCCGAGGTCCGGCCCTCCCGCACCCGTGAAGGGTCCCCGTGAACCTGGGGCAGCTGGGCGACAGCGACCGCCGTCGATCATCACCCGCCGGAGGTGTCGTGGAGCGCGCGCCGTTCACCCGTCGTCGGCGGCGGCGAGGTGGTCGAGCGTGGCCCGCACGACCGACGGGCCCTCCGGGCCCAACCACACCAGGTGCCCCCCGGCTCGCGGCGTCAGCACCCGCGCATCGGGCAACTCCGCGCGCAGGCGTTCGACGTGCGCGACCGGGACGTCGCCGTCGGCTTCGGAGTGCACGGCGAGCACCGGCGCGCGGATCTGCGACCACGGGACGCGCCAGGGCTCGGCGAAGGCCCGCAGCTCGTCCATCATGCCCGGGTAGAGCCGGCTCATCGGGGTCGTGGAGTCGATCAGTGCGGCGAACGACTCGCGCTGGGCGTCGTCGCCGTGGACGTACCGCGCGACCTCGCGGATGGCGGCGGCGTCGAGGCTGCTCTCGGTGCGCAGGAACGAGGTCAGCGCGAACGCCGGCGCCGCGCGGGTGGTGCGGGCCAGCAGCCAGGACAGCAGGACCTGGCCGCGCGGCGACAGCACCAACCGGCCCAGCGGCGACTCCACCGCCGCGGAGGCGGGGGCGTAGGGCCCGGTGACCGCGCACCACAGCACCAGCGAGCGGGTCGGGTGCCGGGCGGCGTGCAGCAGCGCGGCCGGGCCACCGGCCGAGACACCGAACACGTGCACCGGCCCCCGCACCCCAGTGGAGGACAGGACCTCCGCATAGAGGTCGGCCTGCGTTCCCGGGTCGTCGGCACCGGACAGCGGCACGCCGTAGTAGCCGGGCCGGCTCACCGAGATCACCCGGTAGCCGGCCGCGGGCAGCCACGGGTAGGCGTGGACGAGGTCGACCCCGGAGCCGCCGCCGGGGCTGAACAGCACGACCGGTCCGTCGCGCGGGCCGAGATCGAGGTAGGGCACCGGCCCACGGGACGTGGGGGCGCGGCGGAACGCCCGCTCGACCCGCTGCCGCCGGCGCCGCCACGCCAGGACGTCGAACGCGGCCGCGGCCACCGCCCCGGCCGACGCCGCCCGCAGCGTCGCCCCGACACGCACCCCATCACCCCCGACCGGCTGGGAGCTTCCGAGAGTAGGTTTCGGCACGCCCGGCTGCGGCACCGGGCCGCTGTGCGCGAGGAGCTTCATTTCCGCTGTCGAGTCGGCGTCGGATCGAAGCATCAACTCAGCTCTGTGAGCGCGGTACGGTGGCTGCGTGACCGCTGAGCCGACGCCACCGCCGCATCCGGGGTCCCGGACCGGTCGGGGGCGGACGTTCGTGGATGCGTCCCCGGCAGAGGTGCGCGCCGCGCTCATCCCCGAGGAGGCTGCGGAGTTCGACCGCGAGTGGCGCTCGGTGATGTCCAGGGCGATCGAGACGCTGGACCTCTCAGAGGTTCTGGAGACCCTGGCGTCGTGGCGTCGCGTGGCCCGGCTGACGGTGGCATCAGGTGCCGAGGCGCACCGCGCCATGTACCGGCGAGCCGCGCTCAAGCTCACCGGCGAGCCCGGCGAGGCCGATGAACCCCTGTCCCGGACGAAGGCGCGGCTCGGTCTCTGACCCGTGTACCGGGTCACCACGGACGAGCAGTCCCAGCCGCAGGTCGACGCGCTCCCCGCGGCCGCGCTGGCCGCGTTCGCCGAGGCTCGCACGATGCTGGAGGTCGCTCCGTGGAACGGTGCGCCGTACCACCGGGGCAGTCCGGACAGCCCGATGCGGGCCTTGACGTTCGGTCCGCGCAGCGAAGGCGACATCGTCTACCTCGTCCTGGAAGACCAGCGACGAGTCGACATCCTCGTGGTGCTCTGGCTGGACTGAGCGTGAGCGGTGTCCGGGCATCGCTGACCACGCGTGTCGGAGTTGCGCTGTGCGATCTCCGACCGTGGTCTGATGGCGGGCCGCACCGGAGTGCCTACCGTGGGGCGTCATGCGTACTCCCGACCGCTCCACGCTGCTCCGGGACGCCGGGCTCGCGCTGGGCGTCGCGATGGTGAGCCTCGTCTTCGCGTACCCGCGGCCGGGGGTCATGGCTGTCGTGCTCGGCATGTGTGCGCCGCTGGTGGTCAGTCGGGCGCACCCGCGGGTCGCGCTCGCCACGCTGACGGTCGCGGCGCTGGTCCACGTCGTCACGCAGCAGGACCCGACGGTCGCGGTGGTGGCCGTGCCGATCCTGGTGCACAGCCTCGCCCGCTGGTCGACGACGGCCGAAGCACGGATCGGGCTGGCCTTCGCGCTGGTCGGCGCCGTTCTGGGGCCGGCCCGCTGGTTGACCGGCCGACCGGAGGAGGCGACCGCAGCCCTCTGGGTGACGACCGTGGCGGGGTACGCCGGGATCGTCGTCGCCGCGTTCATCGCCGGCCGGCGCGGCCGCGACCGCCAGGAGCAGGAGGCGCAGCGGGAGCGCGAGCGGGCCGAGCGGCGACGGCTGGAGCACGTCGAGCACCAACGCGCCGTGCAGGCGGCGGCGGCCGAGGAACGCATCGCGGTGGCCCGCGAGGTCCACGACATCGTCGCGCACTCGCTGTCGGTCGTCGCGGTCCACGCCGAGGGCGGCCGGGCGCTGACGGCGCGGTACCCGCACCGTGCGCCGGAGATACTGGAGACCATCGCGGAGACGGCCCGCGACGCCCTGGACGACCTGCGGGAGCTGGTCGCGATGCTGCGCGGTGACGGACCGGCGGCGACCGACCAGCCGGGAACGGGCTACCGACCGGCGCCCGGGATCGGCGACGTCGACGACCTGGTGTCCCGGCTCGACGGCCGGGTCCGGCTGCGGGTCGTGGGCAACCGGCGACGGGTCGGTCCGGTGGCCGGGATGACGGTGTACCGCCTGGTCCAGGAGAGCCTGACCAACGTGCTGCGGCACGCCGGACCCGAGGCCGCGGTCGACGTGCGGCTCGACATCGGCGAGCGGGCCATCGACCTCGTCGTCCGCGATGACGGGTACGGCGCGGCGTCGACCACCGACGGCCGGGGCACAGGCCTGGCGGCGATGCGGGAGCGGGTCCAGCTGCACGACGGCACCCTGTCCGCCGGCCCCCGCGCGGGCGGCGGCTTCGAGGTGCACGCGATCCTGCCGGTGCACCACGCGACGGCACCGGCGGGCGGATGACGCTGCGCACCTTCCTCGTCGACGACCAGCGGCTGGTCCGCGACGGGCTGCGGATGATGATCGAGTCGCAGGACGACCTGACCGTGGTGGGCGAGGCCGGTGACGGCCGGGAAGCAGTCGCCGAGCTGCAGGGCGTCGACGCCGACGTGGTGCTGATGGACATCCGGATGCCGGTCATGGACGGCGTCGAGGCGACCAGGCGGTTGACCCGGCTCGGGCACCCGGCGCGGGTGCTCGTGCTGACCACGTTCGACCTGGACGAGTACGTCTTCGCGGCCCTGCGCGTCGGCGCGGCCGGGTTCCTGCTCAAGGACGCCCGCCAGGAGGAGCTGCTGGCCGCGGTCCGCGGCGTCGCCGCAGGCGGCTCGGTCGTCGCGCCGTCCGCGACCCGGCGGCTGATCGCCCACTTCGTCGATCGGTTGCCGGTCGGGCCGGCCGTCCCCGACGAACGCCTCGGGCTGATCACGGCCCGGGAGGTCGAGGTGCTCGGCGCGATCGCGTCCGGCGCCACCAACGCCGAGATCGCGACCCGGCTGCACATGGCCGAGGCCACGGTGAAGACCCACATCGGCAACCTGCTGTCGAAGCTGCAGTGCCGCGACCGGGTCGCCCTGGTGCTCTTCGCGTTCGAGGCCGGCGTGGCCACCCCGGACCGCCCGTAGTCCCCCCGTCACGTCCTCCCGCGATCGAGCCGCCCCGACGCTGCCCTACGACCACGGTCGGAGCCGCAGTTCCGAGTACGGGACCGCGGACCGATCCGGTCCGGACGGGGGCTGCATACGTTGCGACGCGATGGAATCAGCAGCGACAGACAGGGCCCCCATGACCGCGCACAGCTCGGCCGCGCACCGTCGCGGGTCGCAGGACGCGACACCTGCGGCGGCCGCACGCGACCTCAGCAAGACCTACGGCACCGGCGACACGGCCGTCCCCGCTCTGCGCGGCGTCACGGCCGACTTCGGGCGCGGGACGTTCACCGCCGTCATGGGTCCGTCCGGTTCCGGCAAGTCCACGTTCATGCACTGCCTGGCCGGGCTGGACCGGCCGACCGGCGGCCAGGCCCACATCGGCGGCCAGGACATCTCCGCGCTCGACGACCGGCAGCTGACCCGGGTCCGGCGCGACCGGATCGGCTTCGTGTTCCAGTCGTTCAACCTGCTCCCGACGTTGACCGCGGAGCAGAACATCCTGCTGCCGCTGGACCTCGCGGGCCGTGCGGCGGACCCGGCGCGGCTCGCTTCCGTCGTCGACTCGCTGCGCCTGGGCGACCGCCTGCAGCACCGCCCCTCCGAGCTGTCCGGTGGGCAGCAGCAGCGGGTCGCGATCGCGCGTGCCCTGGTGACCGGACCGGAGGTGGTCTTCGCCGACGAGCCGACCGGCGCCCTCGACTCCCAGAGCGCGGCGGCCCTGCTGGGCTTCCTGCGCCGCTCCTGCCGCGAGCTGGGCCAGACGATCGTGATGGTGACCCACGACCCGATCGCCGCGTCCTACGCCGACCGGGCGCTGCTGCTCAGCGACGGTCGGATCGTGGACGAGCTGGACGACCCCACGGCGGACGCGGTACTGGGCGCGATGCGGGGCCTCGCCGCATGACCACCGGTGCCGCGACCCGCTTCCCGATGGCCCGCAACGCGCTCGCCGAGCTGCGCCTCAACCCGCGCCGGGTGGTGGCGGTCGTCGTCGCCATCATGATCAGCGTCGGCTACCTCACCGCCTCCGTGAGCGTCCTCGCCGGCGAGGAGGCATCGTTCGAGCGCGGCCTCATCGCCCGGGTCGCCGAGGCCGACGTCGTGGTCATCGTGGGCACCGGCGACCCGGCCGCGCAGGCCGGCCTGGTCGCCGGGGTCGCCGACGTGGCCGGGGTCGCCTCGGCCGACCTCAGCTTCCTCTCCCGCGGCTGGGTGACCGGCACCTCCGACTGGGTGCAGCAGCAGTCGGTCCCGGCCAACCCGGAGCTGCGCTGGACAGACCTGGCCGAGGGGCGCTGGCCCGAAGGGCCCGCGGAGATCGCGCTCGGCGCCGTCACCGCGCGGCAGCTCAACCTGGGCGTCGGCGACCGGGTCACGATCAACGACAGGGTGTCGTCCGCGACGCTGACCGTCAGCGGCCTCACCCACGAGGGCGACTCGCTGCTGTCGGGGCTGACGCTGACCTCCTTCGTCGCGCCGTCGTTCTACACCGCTGCGGACTCGATCCGCACCTCCGGCCAGACGGAGATCCTCGTCATCGGCGACGGCACGGTCTCGCCGGAGCGGCTCGCCGAACGGGTCGCGGCGGTGGCCGGCGGCGACCGGGTGGAGACGTCCTCGGCGATGGTCCAGCGCCTCATCTCCCAGCGGACGGGCCTGTTCATCTTCGAGCTCCTGTTCCTGCTCTTCGGCGCGGTCGCCCTGCTGGTCGGCGGCATCATGATCGTGAACACGTTCCTGATCCTGGTCGCGCAGCGGCGCCGGCAGATCGGGCTGCTCCGGGCGGTCGGCGCCGAACGCCGCCAGATCCGGAGGGGACTGCTCGTCGAGGCGACCGCGATCGGCATCACCGGCTCGCTGCTCGGCGTCGGGCTCGGCGTGGCGCTCGCGGCCGTCGTCGCGGTCGTGCTGAGCCAGCCGCTCTCCGTGCCGGTCGGGCAGGTGATCGCCGTCGCCGCCACCGGGCTCGCGATCGCGGTGCTGTCGGTGCTGGTGCCGGCGCGGCGGGCGGCCGGGATCGCGCCGCTGGAGGCGCTGCGCACCGTCGCCGGCGACGCGATCGGGCGCCGGACGTCGCTCGTCCGGCGGGCCGCGCCGCTGGCCCTGGTCGCCCTCGGGCTGACCGGCATCGGTCTCGGCTCCACCGGCACCGCCTTCGCGCTGCCGTACTCCCTGGCCGGGTCGTTCGTGTGCGCCGTCGGGCTGCTCTCGGCCGTCGGGCTGTACCTGCCCCCGCTGCTGCGCGGCCTGGGTTCGGCCCTGCGCCGTACGGGCCCGACCGCGCGGCTGGCCGCCGACAACGCGGTGCGCAACCCCGGCCGGGCGGCCGCGACCGGCGCCGCGCTGATCCTCGCCGTCGGGCTGGTCGTCGCCCTCCAGGTCGGCGCCGCGAGCATGAAGGCGACGGCCGACGCCAACCTCGACGCCCGCTTCCCGGTCGACGTCACCGTGTCGATGTTCGACGGGCCGCTGCCGACCCGCACGGTGGACGACATCGCCGCGGTCGTCGGGATCGCCGACGCCGCGGGGGTGCGCTCGATGGGCGTCACCGTCGAAGGCCGCGAGGGACCGAAGCCCGTCCGGGCGCTGAGTCCCGACGCCGACGCGATGGCCGTGTCGTCGGCACCGCACCCGCCGATCACCGCCGATGTCGTCCTCGCCGATCCGTACCTGCTCGCGGACGAGGGCATCCGGGACGGCGCTCCGGTCACCGTCACCGGCCGGTCGGGGTCGGTCACCTTGCCGATCCGGGCCGACCACCTCGCAGGCGCCGACTCGCTGATCGTCGCGCCCCAGGTGCTCTCGATCCTCGACGGCGGTGCCGCGGTCGGCACGGTGTGGGCGAAGGCCCGACCGGGAGCCGACATCACGGAGCTGCGGTCGCAGCTGCGCACCGTCGCCGAACCTCTCACCGGCGCGGAGGTCGGCGGTGGGCTGACGGGCAAGCTGATCTACCACACGGCCCTGGACCGGCTGTTGGCGATGACCACCATGCTGCTCGCGGTGGCGGTCCTGATCGCGCTCGTCGGCGTCGGCAACACCCTCGGTCTGTCGGTGCTGGAGCGCACCCGCGAGTCCGCGCTGCTGCGCGCCCTCGGGCTGCAGCGCCGGCAGCTGCGCCGGATGCTCGCCATCGAGGCGGCCCTGCTCAGCCTGGCCGGTACCGCCGTCGGCATCGCCATCGGGACGTTCTTCGGCTGGGTCGGCAACCACGCGGTCAGCGGCGAACTGAACATGGCGAACCCGCAGTTCGCCATGTCGGTGCCGCAGACGCTCGGGGTGGCCGTCGTGGCCGTCGCCGCCGGTGTCCTCGCTTCGGTCCTGCCCGGCCGGCGCGCGGCCCGGGCGACGCCGGTGGACGCTCTCGCCGAGACGTGAGCTGGTGATCCCTGATGTGCCTGGGCATCGGTGCCGTCCCGAGCTTGTCGAACGCGGTCCCGACCTCCGAGGATGGCCGCATGTCCGAGCAGGAGCCCGCCCGCGGGCCCGCCGTCGCGCACCGCCCGTGACCCCGGTGGCCGTCCACGTCCATCCCGGTGTCGCCGCCGTGTGCGCGCTGTACGACGGGTTGCTCGGTGCGCAGGCGGCTCGCCGCGGTGGCCTGGAACACCTGCGCCTGCTCGCCGACCGCGTGGCCGCCGGTCACCGCAGCCACCACCCCGGAGCCCGGGTCGAGCTGTCGAACTGGCACCCGGATCTGGCCGGTCGGGCGGACGCGGTGTGGGCGGTCGAGTTGTCCGACCGGGACTACCGGGACACGGTGGCCCGCGGCCACGGGTATCCGGACTGGGCGGCGGCGCTGGCCGCGCAGCCCGTGGAGCCCGCACCGGACTTCGAGCGGTGTGTCGAGGCCGTCCTGTCCGGCGACCGGGAGGCTGTGGCGGGCCTCCTGGATCAACACCCCGGGCTGGTCACGGCGCGGTCGCACTGGGGGCACGGTGCCACGTTGCTGCACTACCTGGCCGCCAACGGCGTGGAGACCCACCGCCAGCGGGTACCCGCCAACGCCGCCGACATGGCGCAGCTCCTGCTCGATCGCGGCGCCGATCCGACCGCGACCGCGCACATGTACGGCGGTGGACAGACCGTGCTCGGTCTGCTCCTCACCAGCAGCCACCCGGCGGACGCGGGCGTCACCGACGAGGTGGCGCGGGTGCTGCGCAGGGCTGCCCCGCCGCCACCGGTGTGAGCCATCGGGGCTGCCGGTCGGGGTTCTCGTCACCGCGCCGGCGGGAAGTAGACGTTTCTGCCTGACGGCCACGACGGGGACAGGTCGGGGAAGCGGTGCTCCCCCGAAGAGTTTGCGGTCCGGAGTGATCCGTCGCCGCGCTCGGCGCCGTACTCGTGTCAGGGCGGGACCGTAGGACCACGGACGGCAGCGCCGTGGGTGCAGGGCGGACGCGGCAGGGGGACGGATCGGGATGCGCGCAAGCGACTGCGGACGTGGCGGTGACCTCGCTGCCTGGATGGTCGGTGCCTGCTCGGTGGAAGAAGCTGCCGCCATGAGGGAGCACGTCACCGGCTGTCCCCGGTGCGTCGCCGACCAGGACCTCATCGACCGGACAGCCGGGTGGTTGGGGGTGGCTACAGCGATGAGGCCACCAGCATCGTTGCGCTCCCGGGCGTTGACCGAGGCCCGGGCGCGTCGATGGGACCCACATCGGCTGAGGACAGAGGTGATCGACCCCTACCTGCTGCAGGTGCGCACGCTCGATGCGTTGCTCGGAAACCTGACGCCTGCGCAGTGGCGTACGCCCGTCCCGCGGCACGGTGACGTCACTGGCCTGGTCAGGCATCTGGCGGGCAACGACGCGATGGTGCTGGCCGATCTGCAGCCGTTCACCTCGACTCCGGTCGGTGGGCCGACGGTCGAACCCGGGTCGGACCCTCTGGCGGCGCACGAGCAGTGGCGTTCGCAGTCGTCCAGCCTGGTCACGCACCTGGGGTCCAGGTCACCGCGCGAGCTGGAACGACCCGTTCGACTGGCCGGGCGTAGCCCGGTGTACCGGTCGATGCGGGAGGGCATGGTGCAGCGGGCCTTCGAGACCTGGATCCACACCGACGACGTCCGGACGAGCCTGCGGTCGGTGGGGCCACCCCCGCCCTCGCGGCACCTGCGGTCGATCGTCGACCTGGCGGTGGCGCTGCTGCCCGGCGCCATGATCGCGGCAGGCCGCGGCCATCCGGGCAAGGTGGCCCGGCTGCGGCTCAGCGAGGCGGGCGAGGAGACCGAGTGGCGGATGCTGCTCGGCGACGGTGATCCGGACGCGGACGCGGCGGTCACCATCCACACGGACATGGCTGCGTTCTGCCGGCTGGTGGCCGGGCGCCGCGCTCGTCACGACGTGGTGCTCCAGGTGACCGGTGAGGAAGCGCTGGCCGTCGATCTCCTGGATGTCGCGAGCATGTTGGGGTGTGACTGACGATGGCGCAGATCTGGGGCGTTGAGGACCGTCAGCTGGTCGAGCACCTCCTGCATCGGGTGAGCGCCGGCGACGATCTGGCCTTGGCGCGGATCTACGACGACTATTCGGCCACCGTCTACGGTCTTGCCCTCCACATCACCGGCAACCGTCGCGCCGCGGAGCAGATCACCGAAGACAGCTTCGTCCGTCTCTGGGAGCAGCCCGACCTCTACGACCCGGCGCGTGGCGGGCTGCGTGCCTGGCTCGCCGCCATGGCACGACGACGTGCCGTGGACTGGCTGCGCCGCAGCGGCGGGCAGCACGAACGAGTGGAGAGACTGGTGCGCGAACGCTGGCGCGACGTCGACAGCGCCGAGGACGCGGTCAGCGGCGCCGCGATCAGCAGCGACGCGGCCCATGTCGCCGTCCGGACCGCGGTCGACCAGCTGCCGGAAGTGAACAGGAGGGTGCTTCTGCTCGCCTACTACGGGGGCTTGACCTATCGCGACGTTGCTCGTGCCCTCGGCATCCCGGAGGACACCGTGAAGTCGTGCATGCGAACCGCGATCCGACGACTCGCCGCCGACCTCGCCGCCACCGGAGTCCACGGCGGATGAGTCACCTGCGGGCCTGGATCAACTCAGATGGTCTGTCGATGGATGCAGTCTGGCGGTGACGCGAGATGCACATGCTGCTCGACGCGCGCGCCGCCGGCGGGATGGGCGCCCGTTCGGACCGCGGCCGGTGTTCCGGTCCCGCTCGCGGCAGTACGTTGAGTGACATGAGGTCGCCCGATCAGCTCCTGGCCGCCCGTCTGGCGGCGGGTGACGAGCGGGCCCTCACCGAGGCGTTCGACGCACTGGCGTCGGCGGTCCATACGGCGGCCGTGCGCGTGCTCGGCCAGACCGCGACCGCCCAGGACGTGGTGCAGGACGTGTTCGTCGAGCTCTGGCGGCGGCCGCAGCGCTACGACCCGGCACTCGGCAGCCTCCGGACCTACCTGATCGTGTCCGCCCGGCACCGCGCGTACGACGTACTGCGCAGTGAGCTGCGCCGGATGGGCCGGGAGGCACGGCACCACCGGCTGACACCGGGACATCACCAGGACTCACCCGATGAGAAGGTGGCCGACGCGCTGACGGCGTCCACAGTCCGGGAAGCCCTGCGCACCTTGCCCGCCGAGCAGCGCCAAGTGGTCGAGATGGCCTACTTCGGGGGCTTGAGCTATCGCGAGGTCGCGCGCACCGTCGGCATCTCGGAGGGGACCGCCAAGTCGCGGATCCGGCTGGCCCTGGGCAAGCTGGAGATCCTCCTCGACCGACAGATGCTGGAGTCTTCATGAGCAGCTCCGCGCCTCCGCCGTCCGGGCTGCGCGAGCGCGTGGTCGTGGCGGCGCGGGCGGTCCGACCGGCCGGGCGCGCGGTGCCCGAGCCGGCCCCGATCACCGCCGTCGAAGCGTTC
Organism: Pseudonocardia lacus; assembly: GCF_018531445.1. Classification (GTDB taxonomy): domain Bacteria; phylum Actinomycetota; class Actinomycetes; order Mycobacteriales; family Pseudonocardiaceae; genus Pseudonocardia; species Pseudonocardia lacus. The sequence continues at coordinate 7,386 of NZ_JAHDTH010000002.1, read as the reverse complement.
AGCCGGGCCGCCGACGCGCTGAACGGCCTGTTGAGCGCTCTGGCCGACGACCAGTGGGAGACGGTGGCGCTGCGCGGCCTCGATGCGTACGGCCTCGTCGCACACCTGACCGGCGTCGAGGACGACGTCCGGGCGGCCCTCGAAGGAGATCCGGGCGTCGCCGACATCGACCACGTCGCGGCGACCCGATCGCAGCCGGCTCGGACCCCCGAAGGGACACGGGTCGCCTGGCGCACCGCCGTCGACGCCACGCTGACCCATCTCGCGGCGACCGACGACCTCGACCAGGTCGTGGCGGTGCACCGCATCCGGCTGCCGCTGCGATCCTTGCTCGTCGCGCGAGCCTTCGAGCTCTGGGCGCACGAGAACGACATCCGAGCCGCCATCGGGATGCCGCGCCGCGACCCGGACCCGTCGACGCTCACGCTCATGACCACCCTCGCCACCCGGCTCCTGCCCTTCGGCGTGGCCCGCTTGGGAAACGGGCAGGCGCCCGTCGACCTGCATCTCGTCCTGACCGGCGACGGTGGCGGGACCTGGGACCTCCCGCTGGGAGACCGCGGCGCCCCCGCCCCCGCACTCCGGGACGTGCCGGAGGTGACGATCGTGGCCGAGGCGGTCGACTTCTGCCGACTCGTCGCCAACCGCCTCCGCCCCGCTGACCTGCCCACCCACCTGGGCGGCAGCGTCGTTCACGTGCCGCACATCCTCGCCGGAGCGGCAGCGCTCGCCCTCGACTGATCACCGGTCGCGACGCGGTGCTGAGCAGATGTATGCGTGCGGCGCATTGGACGCCAGCGATATCGACTGCTGTTGGGCTGCCAGCGCGGCGCCTCCGGCGAGGAGGAATCCTTCGCCGGCTGGCAGGGAGAAGAACAGTGAGGCGACCGAGACCTGGAACGTGGTCAGCGGGGCTGTGGAACTCACGCCGCCCCGGTCATCGCCTGATTCATCGGGGTTGCCCACGCTGCGCGGACCTCCTGGGGGAGGACGAGGTCGGGCCAGAGTTCGGTCAGCAGCAATCCGTCCACATAGGTCAGGATGTCCGTCGGTCCACCCTCGCGGAGCACGATCTCGTACACACGGGCACGATGCGTGCGGTCTCGGAGGTCGAAGGAGCGTGGCGTGGTCGACCACCAGAGGTGGAGTGGGAGCTGAACGGTCGCCAGAGCCTGTGCCGGGGGCAGGCGGGGTAGGTGTGAAGGGACTGCGATCGTGCGACCCCGTCGGGTGCTGACCTCGCTGAACCGCACGATCGGCACTGCAGCCAACTCGTGCCTGTTGACGAAGCGCCGGCTGAAAGACGTCTGGCCAGGGCATCTGCCCTGGCCAGAGGTGGTACGCCGCGAGGGAATCGAACCCCCAACCCGCTGATTAAGAGTCAGCTGCTCTGCCGATTGAGCTAGCGGCGCCTGCTGCGGCGCCCCGTTGCCCGGCGCCGTCTGGAACGGTACACGTCCCGTCCGGAGCCGGTGCGGCTGGGGTGCCGCCGCATGGGGTGAGTGACGGGACTTGAACCCGCGACTTCCTGGACCACAACCAGGTGCTCTACCAGCTGAGCTACACCCACCATGCGTCCACCGGCCGGAGCCGGCGACTCGACCATGCTACCGGTCCGTCCGCGGTGCGGGACACCGGGTTGTCAGGTGCCCTGGGCCAGGGCGGCCGCGGCCGCTTGTGCCTGCTCAGTGGTGGGGCCGGGCGGGGGGACGAACAGGGTGTGGCGGTAGTAGTCGAGCTCGCGGATCGACTCCTCGATGTCGGCGAGGGCGCGGTGGGCCAGGCCCTTCTCCGGCTTGGCGTAGAAGACGCGGGGGTACCAGCGCCGGCACAGCTCCTTGATGGAGCTGACGTCGACCATGCGGTAGTGCAGGTGGGCGTCGAGCTCTGGCATGTCGCGGCTGAGGAAGCCGCGGTCGGTGGCGATGGAGTTGCCGGCCAGTGGGGCGGTGCGGGCGTCGGGCACGTGCTCGCGCACGTACTCCAGGACGAGCTGCTCGGCCTGCGCGATCGTCACGCCGGAGGCGCGCACGGCGTCGGTGAGGCCGGACTTGGCGTGCATCTCACGGACGATCTCGGGCATGCCGGCGAGCTTGTCCTCACCCGTGTGGATGACGACGTCGACGCCGTCGCCGAGGACCTTCAGGTCGCCGTCGGTGACCAGGACGGCGATCTCGATGAGAGCGTCGCGCCGCAGGTCGAGGCCGGTCATCTCGCAGTCGATCCATACCAGACGGTCGTTCACCCCGTCACACTAAGCGTTCGTGGCGGGCGGTGGGCAGGACAACACGGGGAGCGGGGTCCACAATGCCGGCGTGTCCGACTCCACATCCGCGTCCACGCCCGCCCAGACGATCGCCGCGGGCTACGCCACCGAAGGGGCGGCGCTCGAACTGGGCAGCGTCTGCATCGACGGCGTCGCCGACCCGGCCGCGCGGGTGCGCATCCCGTTCGCCACGCTCAACCGGCACGGCCTGGTGGCCGGGGCGACCGGCACCGGCAAGACCAAGACCCTGCAGGGCCTGGCCGAGCAGCTGTCGGCGGCCGGGGTGCCGGTGCTGCTCGCCGACGTGAAGGGCGACCTGTCCGGGATGGCGCGTCCGGGCGCGAGCAACGCGAAGATCGAGTCGCGGGTGCAGGACACCGGCGACGACTGGGCGCCGACGGCGTACCCGGTGGAGTTCCTGTCGCTGGGCGGCGGGAGCTCGGCGGTGCCGATCCGGGCCACGATCACCCAGTTCGGGCCCATCCTGTTGAGCAAGGTCCTCGACCTCAACGACACCCAGGAGTCGACCCTGGGGCTGATCTTCCACTGGGCCGACCAGCGCCGGCTGCCGCTGCTGGACACCAAGGACCTGCGCGCCGTCATCACCCACCTGACCAGCGACGAGGGCAAGGCCGACCTGAAGGGCATCGGCGGGGTCTCCTCGGCGACCGCGGGGGTCATCCTGCGTGCGCTGGTCAACCTGGAGGCCCAGGGCGGCGACGACTTCTTCGGCGAGCCGGAGTTCGACCCGGCCGACCTCATGCGCACGGTCGACGGCAAGGGCGTGGTGACGCTGCTGGAGCTGGCCGACCAGGCCGCGAACCCGCGGCTGTTCTCCACGTTCCTGATGTGGCTGCTCGCCGAGCTGTTCGAGGAGCTGCCCGAGGCGGGCGACCTGGACAAGCCCAAGCTGGTGTTCTTCTTCGACGAGGCCCACCTGCTGTTCTCCGACGCGTCCAAGGCGTTCCTGGAGCGCATCGAGCAGACCGTGAAGCTCATCCGGTCCAAGGGCGTCGGGGTGTTCTTCTGCACGCAGCTGCCGACGGACGTGCCGAACGCGGTGCTCTCCCAGCTCGGCGCCCGGGTGCAGCACGCGCTGCGCGCGTTCACCCCGGAGGACCAGACCGCGTTGACCAAGACCGTGCGGACCTACCCGAAGACCGAGTTCTACGACATGGAGAAGGCGCTCACCTCGCTGGGCACCGGTGAGGCGATCGTCACGGTGCTGTCCGAGCGGGGCGCGCCGACGCCGGTGGCGTGGGCCCGGATGCGGGCGCCGCGCTCGTTGATGGCCGCGATGGACAAGGCCGAGGTGGCGGCGGCGGCCAAGGCGTCGGTGCTGTACCCGAAGTACGGCGTGACGGTCGACCGGGAGTCGGCCTACGAGATGCTGACCGCCCGCATCGCCGAGACCCCGCCGCCGGCGGCCCCGCCCGCCGAGGCGGCGCCGCCCCCGCGGCCCGCGCGCGAGGAGAAGCCCGAGCCGGGGTTCGTGGAGAAGGCGCTGGGCTCACCCGTGGTGAAGTCGTTCCTGCGCTCGGCGGCCAGCGCGCTGGGCCGGGAGATCACCCGGGGGATGTTCGGCACCCGCCGCCGCCGGTAGCGGCGCGCGGAACGCGGTGAGCAGGTCGGGGACCGTGGCATCGGCGAGGTCGACGGCGTCGCGGGCGCCCAGGTCGAGGACGGTGTAGCCGCCGCGCCCCGCGGCCGTCACGGCCTCCAGCGACACCAGCCCCGCACGCCGCTGGAAGAGCGTCTGGCGGAACGTCCAGCCGATCACACCGCCGCGCTGCAGGGCGACCGTGCGCCGCACCAGGGAGCCGGAGCGGGCGACCAGGAACCCGCCGGTCAGCTGGTGGCCGAGGCTGCGGTAGCGGTCCCAGCCGAGCAGTGCCGCGACGGGCACGAGCGCCAGCGCGAGCGGGCCGAGCCAGCCCAGGTCGAGCAGGTCGCCGACGCCGAAGGCCGCGGCGGCCAGCACCAGCGCCGGGCCGACGGCCCGCACCACGCGGCGGGTCAGCGCGGCGCGCGGGTGCCTGCGCAGGGACGCCTGAGTGATCTGCTCGGGCGGGACGCGCAGCGCGGCCGAGGCCACCCGGTGCGACTCCGCCCGAGGTGCCGGCGGCTGCAGCGCCCCGCCCTGCGGGTCGCCGGCGAGCCCGGTCGACACGGCCCTGGCCTGGGCGCCGCGCCCGAGCCGCAGCAGCACCGGCTCCACCACCTCGGCGCCGCGCAGCCGGCGCTCGGCCACCGACAGCGAGCGGCGGGTGAGCAGCCCGCGGCGCACGCGCAGGGTCCCGTCGGGCTCCCGGGTGAGTCGGTAGGCGTACCAGCGCTCGGCGAACAGCAGCAGCGCCCCGACCACCAGCAGCGCGAGCAGGGCCAGCGCGACGACGGCGACCGCGATGAGGACCGGCGCCGCCGCGAGCCGCGCTGCGGTGTCGTCGACGGCCCGGATGTCGCGCGGGTCGAGGCCCAGGTCGTCGAGCAGGTTGAAGGCGGTGGCCGCGATGGCGCCCATGCCGGCGATCGAGGAGAAGGTCAGCGGGGCGTAGCGCAGCCACGCCCACCGCAGCCGGGCCAGCTCCTGGGTGGGTGGCGCCCCGGCGGCGCTGTCATCGGTGCGGTCGGCGGTGGCGGGGGAGTGTTCGAGCAGTTCGCGGCGCAGCCGCTCGGCCTCGGCCTTGCTGACCGCGTCCAGGCTCAGCCCGCCGCCGGCCTGCACGCCCGCGGTGGCCGCGCTGACCCGCACGACGCTGAGCCCGAACACCCGGTGCAGCAGCTTGGCGGTGAGGTCGACCGTGCGGATGCGGTCGCGCGGGACCGACCGGCGCTGGCGGTTGAGCCAGCCGCTGTGCAGCTCCACCCGTTCGGGGGTGATCCGGTAGCGGGTGGTGCGCCAGCGCAGCACCCCGGCGACGACGGCCGCGACGGCCGCGCCCGCCGCGATCCAGACGCGGATCGGGTCGCCCTGGCCGGACAGCAGCAGCACGACGACCACCGGCACGACCCGCACCAGCAGCGAGAACGGGCCGACCACGAGCATCCGCCGGTCGAGCCGACGCCACGGGGTCTCGTCGGCTGCCGGCGGGGTGCTACCCGCTTCCTGCGCCGCGCCGGACGCGGCGTCCGCGATCTCGCTCACGTGGCGTCGCCGGGCGTCGCCTGCGTGGTCTCGGTCAGCATCCGGGCCAGCTCGGTGGCGTCGGCCGCGGCCAGCCCGGCGATCTTCACCGGACCGCGGGCGGACGCCGTGGTCACCGTGACCGAGGCCAGCCCCAGCGCCTGCTGGAGCGGGCCGTGCGCGGTGTCGACGGTCTGCACCCGCGAGATCGGCGCGATCCGCCACTCCCGCACCAGCCAGCCCGACAGCGTGTAGACGGCCTCGTCGGTGACCTCCCAGCGGTGGATGCGGAACAGCAGCGGCGGGACGAGCACCGCCCACGCGCCGACGACGGCCGCCGTCGCCGCGATCGTCGCGACCAGCCAGCCGGCGACCGGGAACCCGAACACCAGCGCTCCCGCGACCTGGGGGACGAGCAGGACGGCGAGCAGCAGCAGCGAGCGCAGCTGCCACCAGCGCACCGCGACGGGGCTCACCTGGTGGGCAGGGGGCCGCAGTGGCGGGGACAGGTCCGGGTCCGCCGGACGGGTGAGGGGCGCAGCGGCGGCACCGGGGTCCATGACCCGAGTCTGCCCCGGCACGAGCGGCGGCGCTCCCGGCTGCGGCATCGCTTGGGCAACGGCCGCGGCCGATGCCCGGGAGTGGGGAGCCCGGGTCAGGGAAGCGGGCGGACCGCGGTGACGCGCAGGGCGTCGCGGCGCAGCACGGCGACGCCGCACGACGTGGCGCACGGGCCGGCGCCGGCCCCGTCGGCGGTGAGGTCGACGGCCCAGCGGCGACCGGTGACCAGGTGCTCGACCTCGGCGCCGTGGTCGGTGTCGACGACCCGCAGCGCCGCCGCGTCGCGCAGGCCGGTGGCCGTGCGCACGGCCAGTTCGGCGACCTGCCCGGCCGGCGACCACGTCGACCGGCCCCGGCACAGCGCCGTCTCCACCTCGCCCGCCGCGGCGGCCTTGCGGGCCGCGCTCGCGGTGTCCGCGTCGAGCCGGCCGTAGAGGTAGCCCGTGGGCAGGACGAGGGCGGTCGGGGCGAACCGGTGCCCGCCCAGGTGCGTGCACTCCCACACGTCGGGCTCGCCGGACTCCACCAGCGCGGTGGCGAGCACCCGGCCGTCGATCGCGCAGCAGCGGTCGCGCCTGCCGTGCGTGCAGACCAGCAGCGGGGTCTCGGCCATGGGTGTGCCCGGCAGCGGCTCGCCGGCGTCGGGGAGGGGGACGTCGGCGAGGGCGCCCGGGCCGTCGATCCGCAGCCGGCTGACCCGAGCGGTCGTCGTGTCGGCGAGCATCAGCCGGGGGCGGCCGGAGGCGGTGCGCCGGCCCGGGCGGCGGATGAGCAGCACGCGCCAGCCGCCGGCGGCGGCCCGGCGCACGAACGAGGCCACCGCCGGGTCCGGGTGGGACTCGACGGTGGTGGGCCACGCCGCGCGGTGCTCGAGGCACGCCCACCGGGTCGCCACCGGGGCCGTGCCGGCCAGTGGCTCGTCGGCGGCGCGGGCGAGCACCGCGCACCTTTCACTCACCCCCGAGAGGGTAGCTGAGCATTGCCTAACTCGTTCGGGGGCGTCGATCATTGACCCTCACCCATTCGGCAGGTTCAGGTCGTAGACGGTCGCGCCGCCGATGCGCACGGTGGTGAAGCCCTGCTCCACCCAGGTGGTGATCGCGGTAGCCGACCCGCTCCCGCCCGGCCCACGGCCGCCCTCCGGGCCGGGCACGAAGTAACGGATCTCACCCGCGGCCACCCAGGCCTGGAACTGCTCCAGCGTGGGCGCCGGGTCCGCCCCGGTGAAGCCGCCGATGCCCATCACCGACGCGCCGCTGGCCAGGGCCAGCGAGGCGCTCCGCTGCGCCCCGACGGTCGCGGCGGCCCAGGTGGTGCCGGCCCGTCGCAGCGCCGCCACCAGCTCCGGGTCGACGGTGGCCGCGTCGTCCGGTCCGCCCGGCGCTGCGGCGCCGGGCCCCTCCCGGCGGTCGGGGCCCGACCGGCCGGGGCCGTC
>NZ_JAHDTH010000033.1 GCF_018531445.1 Pseudonocardia lacus | reverse complement strand
GCCGGGCCGATCGGCGGGCGGCCGCAGCGGCTGTTCGTCCAACCGCTGCGGCCTTGGTCCGGCGACGCCCGGGCGTCGTCTTGGACCCGTCGTGGGTGGTTGTGCGCGGGGGCGGATCGGTGCGACCAGCGGGCTGCGGGCAGGTTAGCCTGTCGGCGCTGCTCCCGGATCGTGCCTCACCGCGTGGGGGTGGTGCGGTCACGGGTGGGGTTTGCGTCCGACAGCGCGGCGCCCGGTGTGCAGAACGCTGCACACCGGTGTCGTCGTCGTGGAGGTCGGGCATGGACACATCGGGTGGGAGCGCCGCGCCGCCTGATGGCCGTCGCGACGGACGTGACGTCGCACTGGAGCTGCAGGTGCTGCTGCTCGGTGCGCCCGGGGTCGAAGCGTTCCTGGTCGAGGTCACCCGCCTCGCCGCCGGGGCGGTGCAGCGCGCGCAGTCCTGCGGCGTGACCGTGCAGCGCACCTCGCACTCGCGGATGCTGGCCGCCACCAGCGACGAGTTCGCGACGCGGATGGACGAGGTGCAGTACGCCGTCGACGACGGCCCCTGCCTGCACTGCCTCCGGGAGGGCGAGACGGTCCTCGTCGACGACATCGCCTCGGACGGCCGGTGGCCCTCCTTCAGCCGGCGCGGCGTGGCCGTGGGAGCGGGCTCCTCGCTGTCCGTGCTCCTGCTGGTGGAGGGTGCCCCCGTCGGGGCGTTGAACCTCTACAGCCGCCTGGCCCGCGGTCTCGACCACGCGGACCAGGCGCGTGCGCGGCAGTTCGCCGACCAGGCGGCAGGGGCGGTGGCGCTCGCGGCGCGGCTGGCCGAGCAGGAGCGCCGCGAGCAGCACCTGGAGACCGCGCTGACCTCGAGGTCGATCATCGACCAGCCATCGGGGTGGTCATGGCCAGGGCCGGGGTGGCAGCGGACGAAGCCTTCGCGATCCTGCGTCGGCGCTCGCAGCACTCCAACGTGAAGCTGCGCGACGTCGCGGCGGCCCTGCTGGCCGAGTTCGACCGGGGCGGACCGGCCGGCCCGCGGTGATCGCGCCGCGGTCGGGTCCCGGCGTGGTCGCAGCACCGGGCTGCGCCGGAGGGGGACGGCCTGTAGGCTCGACGACGGTTGGACTTACAGCCGCCGCGTCGAGGCGCGTGCAGGCACCAGCCCTCCCGCCCGCTCCTGACGCGCAGGCATTCCGCCCGTCGCCCGCAGGAGCACCCATGTCGGCATCGAACCCGGAGCCCGCGCCCCGTCCCGACGACGAGGCGCGGCGCAGGGCCGTCCTCGACCGTCCCGCGCCGCCTCCGCACACGATGTTGCTGACCGCCTCCCCATGCGAGGACCGCCACGCCGTCGACCTGTGGGTCACCGCCGCCCTGCGGCGGGGCGAGCGGGCGGTGTGCCTGTTCGACCCCGCCGCCACCTCGGTCGAGCAGCTGTCGACCGAGCTGGCCGGCGCGGCGATCGGGGCCGGGAGGGTGCTGCTCCTCGACGCCGCGGCAGTGGCCGCCGACACCGGCGGCTCGAGCGATGGGTTGTGGGAGTGCCTGGCCGAGCTGGCGGCGCGGTCCGGCACCGGCGAGGGCCGGCCGGTGAACGTCACGGCCGACGAGGCGGCGCTGCGCAGGTGCCTCGGCGGTGGCGACGATCAGCTGGACGAGTTCGAGCGGACCCTGGACCGGCTGACCGAGGGGCCGTCGGTGCGGGTGCTGTGCCGGTACCCGGAGCGGGACGGGGCCGGCCGGCTGCGCGACTCGGCCGTGGCCCACCACCGGGCCGTGCTCGACCACATGGCCGCGATCGAGCGGACCGGGGACACCCTGCGGCTCAGCGGGGCGGTCGACCTGCGGAACCTGGCCAGGGTGCGGGCGCTGCTCGACACCGCCCACGCCGCGGGTGTGCGCCGGGTGGACCTGTCCGGCCTGCGGTTCTGCTGCGCGGCCGGGGTGGCTGCCCTCGCCGGGATCGATTCGAGGTCGGCCGGGGCGGAGGACGGCCCGGGGGAGCCGGACGGCGTCGTGCTGATCGAGCCCACGCCCGCCGTGCGCCGGGTCCTCGCGGTGGTCCGGCGGGGCTGACCCGGGCTGATAGGGCTGACGGGGGCCCCTACCGGCTCCCGCGGGCGATGAGGTGGATGGCGGCGTCGACCGTGTCGGTGAGGATGACGGTGTCGGCGAGCCCGGTGATCGCCAGGACCCGCCCGACGAGCGACCCGGCGCCGGCGAGCGCCAGCGGCGCTCCGGCGCGGGTGAGCCGGTCGCGCAGCTCGGCCAGCTCGCGCGCTCCCGCCGCGGACATCAGTTGCACCCCCGACAGCTCCATGACGGTGCTGTCGCCGGGCAGGGCCCGCAGGTGGTCGCGCAGCGTCACGACGGATGCGATGTCGATGTCGCCGGCCACGGTGACCACCGTCGGCGGTGCCTGCGTGAAGGAGGACCGGACCTGCAGGGGGAACACGGACCACCTCGGCCACTTCTCGGGGCATGGATCGGAGGTGGCCGCGCTGCGGGACCGTCCACGAGAATACGGCAGCCGACCGGCCGCCACCACGGTCCGGGTGTGCGACCCTGGCGGGGTCGGAGGCATTCCGCGCCCGTCAACCCTGTGGCGAGCCGTCTTTGATTCGCCGCAACCCGCAGCCCGGCTCCCACGGGCCGGCTGCCGGATCGGTCGTGTTCCGTGTCCGACCAGACGCCTCCCGGCACGCCCGGACCCGAGCCGGATCCCGGCGGCCCCGCGCCGATCGAGGCCGGCCAGGCGGTCGCCGAGCTGCAGCAGCTGCTGCTGGCGACCGAGAACATCACGGGCTTCCTCGAGCAGGTCGCCGCGCTCGCGGTCAAGATGCTGCCCGGTGACGTGTCGTGCGGCATCACCCTGCGCCGCGACCGCGGCACGACCACCGTGGCCAGCAGCGACAGCCGGGCCAGCCAGGTCGACGAGGTCCAGTACGGCCACGGCGACGGCCCGTGCCTGCGCTCCCTCGTCACCGGGCAGGTGGTGGTGGTCGAGGACCTCGTCGACGACGACCGGTGGGGCGGCTACCGGGTACCGGCGCTGGGCCACGGCGTCCGGTCGTCGTTGTCGCTGCCGCTGCACGCCGGCGACGCGGTGATCGGAGCGCTCAACCTCTACGCGGCACAGCCGCGGGCGTTCGGGCCGGCCGAGCAGCTCGTCGCCCAGCGCTTCGCCGGTGAGGCGTCCCGGGCGCTGGAGCTGGCGGTGCGGATGGCCGAGCGCAGCGAGATGTCGGCCCACCTGCAGGCCGCGCTGGCGTCCCGGGCGGTGATCGACCAGGCGCTGGGCGTCATCATGGGGCAGAACAGGTGCACCGCGCACGAGGCGTTCGAGCTGCTGCGCGGCATCTCGCAGAACCGCAACGTCAAGCTCCGCGACATCGCCACGGAGATCGTCACCGCGGTCAGCGGGCAGGCCCCCTCCGACCGGCCCCGCTTCCCCTGAACGCGACCGACCTCCCCGTGCGGTCCCCCGGCGCGGCGAGGAAGCTTGCTCCTGGTCCAGCGGGGTAGCCACCAGCGCGTGGGCTGTCGACGCGATGGGCGGAGGGGGATGAGCGACGAGATCCGGGAGCCGTCCCACCGCGCGCAACGGCTGGATCTCGTGTTCGACGCGGACCCCACCGAGCTGGCGTCCCTGCGCGCCCGCGTGACCGACTGGCTGCGGGAACACCGGTGGCCGGAGCCGCGCATCGACGACGTGGTCCTCGCGCTGAACGAGGCCGTCACCAACAGCGTCGAGCACGCCTACGCCGGCACCGGTGGCCGGATCGTCGTGACCGCTGAGGTCGCGGTTCCGTTCCCGGGGCTGGGGACGGCGACCTTCGCCGTCCGGGACCGGGGACGGTGGCGGCACCGGCCCCCCGAGGAGTCGGGGCACGGCCTGGCCGTCATGCGCGACGTGATGGACGAGGTGCGCATCGAGACCGGTGCGGCCGGCACGACCGTCACGCTGTCCACCCCGGTCGTCGCGTTGCGGACGTGACCAGCTCACGGTGTTCGTCCAGGCGGATCGGGTACTGATGGGCATGGACCGAGACCGCACCGTCGAGCTGATCCGGACCGGCTACCCGTGGGCGGCCCGGCTGCGCCGCGGCGCGGCGGCCGTGCCCACCCGGCTGCTGGGCCGCCGCGCGGTGGTGGTGGGTGGGCCGGAGGGGGTGCGCCGCTTCTACGACCCCCGGTTGCGCCGGCGGGGTGCGTTCCCGGCGCCGGTGAAGCTGGTGCTGTTCGGTCCGGGCACGGTGCACGGTCTGGACGACGGCGAGCACCACCTGCGCAAGGCGCTGTTCCTCGGGGTGATCACCCCGGAGACCGTCGCCGACCTGGGTGAGCGGGCCGGGCGAGAGTGGGCGTCGCGGATCGAGCGCTGGGCCGACCGGGATCGCGTCGTGCTGTTCGACGAGGCGGTCGAGGTGCTCACCGCGTCCGTGCTGCCGTGGGCGGGGGTCCCGGTGGACGCGCAGGAGCTGCCCCGGTTGGCGCAGCAGCTGGCGACGGTGCTCGACGGGTTCGCCCGCCCGGGCCCGGCCTACGCCCGGGCCGTGCGGGCCCGTCTGCAGGTGGGGCGGTGGGCCAAGGGGCTGGTGCGCGGCACCCGTGCCGGGCGGATCCAGCCCCCGCCGGGCACCGCGCTGCACGCCGCGGCCGCGGCGCGGGACCCGAAGGGGAAGCTGCTGCCCGAGCGGGTCGCGGCGACGACACTGCTCAACGTGGTGCGCCCGACGGTGGCCGTGGCCTGGTTCGTGGCGTTCGCCGGCAAGGCGCTCGACGAGCACCCCGAATGGCGCGAGCGCATCGCGGGCGGGGACGAGGCCGCGCTGGACGCCTTCGCCCAGGAGGTGCGCAGGCTCTACCCCTTCGTCCCGGTGCTGGCAGCCCGGGCACGCGCCGCGCAGGACGTGCTCGGCGTGCCGCTGCCGCGCGGCGGGCTGGTGGTCCTCGACGTGCACGGCACCGACCACGATCCCGCCCACTGGCCCGACCCCGACCGCTTCGACCCGACCCGGTTCCTGCGGGGCGCCGTCGAGCCCGACGCGCTCGTCCCGCAGGGCGGTGGCGACGTCGCCACCGGACACCGCTGCCCCGGCGAGGGGGTCACCCTGACGATGATCGCTGTCGCGGCCCGCGCGCTGGCCGCGCTCCCGGCCCGGTTCCCGTCCCAGGACCTCGACTACGACCTGTCCCGGATCCCGACCCGGCCGCGCGGCGGTGTGGTCCTCCGCCACCCCGGCACAATGCGTCGGTGGTCCATCTGACCGGCAGGTACTGGCAACTCCGCGTAGGGCACCGGGGCCTCGCCGTCCTGGCACCGGAGAGGATCCCGGGCGGCGACCCCGAGGGAAGGGAGCGGCACCTGCCCAATCCGTTGCGGGAGCGCGGGTCCTGGGGGTGGGCGGAGATCGACCGGATGTTCTTCGACCGGCCCGACGGCGTCTGGCGGCTGTACGTCCGGCCGGCGTCGGGCCTCGCCCCCACGCCGACCGCGTCGTTCCTGGACCGACCCGTCTACTTGCCCCATGTCAACGCCTGGATGGTCTGCCACCGCGGCAACTTCACCTGGGTCGGTTGGCGGCGGGTGGCGCGGGCGATCGACCGCTACAGCGTCGGCGAGGTGGCGTTCGACTCCTCGGCCCTGCCCCTCGTCGCGCGACGGCTGATCGGCGACGGCCGCAGGAACTCCGTGTGGGACCGGTCGCGCGGGCGTGCCGGGCAGGACTGACTACGACCCCGGGCCGTTCGCGTGGGCGTCTATCTCGGCGAGGATCCGCGACTTCACGGTGTCCTCGGCGAACGAGGCGCGGACCGCGGCGCGGGCGAGCTCGGCGAGCCCGGCCTCGTCGAGGTCGAGCAGCTCGGCGGCGATCTCGTACTCGCGGTTCAGGGTGGTGCCGAACATCGGCGGGTCGTCGGAGTTGACCGTCACCGTCACGCCCGCGTCGCGGAACACCCGAAGCGGGTGCTCCGCGAGCGCCGCGACCGCCCGGGTGGCGAGGTTGGAGGACGGGCACACTTCAAGCGGCACGCCGGTGGCGGCCAGGTGGGCCAGCAGTTCGGGGTCCCGCGCGGCGGAGGTGCCGTGGCCGATCCGCTCCGCGCCGAGCACGCGCAGGGCGTCCCAGACGGTCTGCGGCCCGGTGGTCTCGCCGGCGTGGGGCACGCAGTGCAGGCCGGCCGCCCGCGCGGCGTCGAAGTGCGGCTGGAACTGCGGGCGCGCCACCCCGATCTCGGGACCGCCGAGGCCGAACGCGACCAGCCCGTCGGGCCGGTGGTTCAGGGCGTAGTCGAGGGTGGCGTCGGCCGCCGGCAGGCCGGACTCGCCCGGGATGTCGTAGATCCAGCGCAGCACCAGCCCGAAGTCGCGCTCGGCCGCGACCCTGGCATCCTCCAGCGCTTCGGTGTAGGCCTCGATCGGCATGCCGACGCCGTCCTCGTGCGGGCGCACCGAGGTGTAGGGCGTGCAGGTCAGCTCGGCGTAGCGCAGCCGCTGGTCCACCGCCATCTCCCGGGCCACCTCGTAGGTGAGGTAGTGGATGTCCTCCGGCGTGCGGATGAGCGCGACCACGGCGAGGTACACCTCGATGAAGTGGGCGAAGTCGCGGAACTCGTAGAAGCGCCGCAGCTCGACGGGATCGCTGGGCACGATGCCGGGGTGGCGGGCGGCCAGCTCGCCGACGATCCGCGGCGAGGCGGATCCGACGTGGTGGACGTGCAGCTCGGCCTTGGGCAGACCGGCGATGAAAGCGGACATCCTCGCCCTCCACTGGTTCGGACTCGGGTGCGGCACGCGGATCATCGTGCCCGGCCGACGCGGCGGCCGCCCCACCGCGGTGCACCGCACTGACATGATCGGGCCATGACCCGCTACGAGACGATCCGCGACGGCTTCGACGGCTACCTGGCGGTCCCCGAGTCCGGTGGCGGGCCCGGGGTGGTCGTCTTCCAGGAGATCTTCGGGATCAACGACAACATCCGCGGGATCTGCGACCGGCTGGCCGGCGAGGGCTACGTCGCGCTGGCCCCGGACGTCTTCTGGCGGCTGGAGCGGCGCTTCGAGCGCAAGGACGAGTCGGGCATGCCGGACGGCATGGCGCTGGTGCAGAAGCTCGACTTCGGGCTCGCCGCGCAGGACGCGGCGGCCGCGGTCGCGCACCTGCGCGGCCTCCCCGAGACGACCGGGCGGGTAGGGGCCATCGGGTTCTGCCTCGGCGGCACCCTGACCTACCTGTGCGCCACCTCGACCGACGTCGATGCCGCCGTCCCGTACTACGGCTCGGGCATCCACGGGATGCTCGACCGCGCCGACCGGCTCACCTGCCCGACCCTGTTCCACTACGGCGACCACGACCCGTACATCCCGGCCGAGCAGATCGAGCAGGTCGAGAAGGCGATGGCGGACAAGGCGAACGTCACGGTCCAGCGCCACGACGCCGGGCACGCCTTCTCCAACTGGGACGCCCCGTCGATGTACGACGAGCGCGCCGCCGCCGAGGCGTGGGAGCAGACCCGGGCCTTCCTGGCGCGGAACCTGGCCTGACGGGACACCGGCCACGCCGCCCACGTCGACGGGTGGTTCCGACACGACCGCTCGGGTACCGCTGAGCCGGGTGGACATCCGTCCGACCCGGGGAAGAGGAGCGGAGCACCGCATGGCCGTCGACGACACCGCGCTCGCATCGAGCCTGGTCGCCCTGCTCGTCGGGGCGGACGTCCCGTTCGCCACCGGTGCGGAGGGGGTGCGGGCCCGGCTCGCGGACGTGCTCTCGGCGGCCGCCGACGTGCTCGGCGTCGACGGTGTCGGGCTGATGATGCTGGGCGACGACGACGAGCTGCGGGTGGTCGGGGCGACCGACGACGCCGCGGCCGCGCTGGAGACCGCGCAGCGGCGCTCGCAGGTCGGCCCCGGAATCGACTGCGTGCGATTCGGGCGGACGGTCACCGTCGACGACCTGTCCCGGGCGGCGGAGTACGCCGTCGTCTGGCAGCGTGTCCGGGATGCGCCGGGGCGGTCGTCGGGGAGCGGGGCGGAGGTGGGGGCGGTGATCTCGGCGCCGGTCCGCATCCGGGGCGACACGGTCGGCACGCTCAACGCGCTGCACCACGCCCCGTGGCGCTGGCACGCGAGCCAGGTCCGCGCCATCGAGGCGTACGCCGCCGTCATCGCGATCCTGTTGCGGTTGGAGGCCCGTTCGCTGAGCGACGGCGGCCCTCGCGCCCAACCCGGCCCACCCGAGGAGCGTTGAGATGCCCAACATCGATCCGCAGAACCTGGCGGCGAGCCTGCGGCGCATCGGCGCGACCGATGACGACTTCACCGGGGCCATCGACCGCGCGGTCGAGACGTGCGTGGAGCTGTTCGGCGTCGACGGCAGCGGCTTGATGATCGCCGACGAGCAGAACACCCTGCACTACGTGGCCTCCAGCGACGGGCCCAGCCGGGCGCTCGAGGAGGTGCAGTCCGAGACGGGCCAGGGGCCGTGCGTCGACACCTTCGTGCACGGCGCGCCGGTGCTGACCATCGACCTGGCCCGGGAGACGCGGTGGCCGGCCAGCCGGGACGCCATCGTCGCGCACGGCGTGCGCTCCGTGCTGGGCGTGCCGGTCCACCTGGGCGGGATCGTGGTGGGGTCGCTGGACGCCTACCGCGCCCACCCCCACGAGTGGGACGAGTCCGAGAAGGAGGCGCTGGTCAGCTACAGCACCGTGGTGGAGGCCATCCTGCGCGCGGCGCTCGCCGGGCACCACGCCACCCGGCTGACCGGCCAGCTCCAGTACGCACTGGACAACCGGGTGCTCATCGAGCGCGCCGTCGGCTTCGTCATGGGCCGCACCGGCACGGACGCCGTCACCGCCTTCAACACCCTGCGCTCGACCGCGCGCACCCAGCGGCGCAAGGTCGCCGACGTCGCCCGCGAGGTGCTCGGCGGCGGGAACGGGCAGCCGGTGCGGCGCGACTAGCCCGTCAGCTCGCTGCGCAGCCGCGCCAGCGTGGCGGAGAGCAACCGCGAGACGTGCATCTGGGAGATCCCCAGCGCCTTGGCGATCTCGGACTGGGTCTGGTTGCCGAAGAAGCGCAGGAGCACGATCCGGCGTTCGCGTTCGGGTAGCGCGTCGAGCAGCGGGGCGAGCGACTCGCGGTCGTCGACCATGCCCAGGGCGGGCTCCTCGACGCTCAGCGCGCCGGCGTGGCGGGCGGAGCCGTCCGCGCCGTCCTGCTCGCCGGGGAACGGCTCGTCGAGGAAGGAGCACGATGCGCGGTGGTTGGCCTCCAGCGCTTCGAGGACCTCGGCGACGTCGATCCCGAGCCGCCGGGCGATGTCGGTGGGCCGCGGCGCGGCGCCACCGGGGCGGTGCAGCTCCTCGACCGCGCGGGTGACCTCGGCCTGCAGCTGCCGGATGCGCCGCGGCACCCGGATCGTGGAGGTGCGGTCGCGGTAGTGGCGCTGCACCTCGCCGGTGATGGTGGGCACGGCGAAGGCCAGGAAGCCGGTGCCGCGCTCGGGCTCGAACCGGTCGACGGCGTTGATCAGGCCGACCGCGGCGACCTGCTCCAGGTCGCCGAGGTTCTCCCCGCGGCGGCGGAACCGGCGGGCGATGTGCTGGGCGACCGGCAGGTAGCCGGTGATCAGCGCGGCGCGCACGGCCGGCCGCCGGGGGTCGTCGGCGGGCAGCCGGGCGTGCTCGGCCAGCAGTGGTTCGAGGTGCTCGTACTCCGACGGGGTCTCGTCGCGGCCGGCCGGTGGCGCGGGGCGCGGCGTCGGCACGAGCTCGATCGCGCCCGAACCGGCGGTGACGTCCGTCCGGTCGCCGAGGAGCGCGACGATCTCGCGGACGGCCACACCGGTGAGCAGGCGCAGGTGCACGCCGCGCGCCGAGGCCAGCTCGGCGGCGCGCGCGAGGACCCGGACGCTGCCGGCGTCCGTGAAGGTCACCTCGCGGAGGTCGACCTCCAGCTCGGCCGGGCCGGTGCGGTCGTCGGGGTCGGCGGCCGCCGCGATGGCCGCGGTGAGGGCGTCGGAGAACCGGGACCGGCCGGCGAGGTCGAGCTCGCCACTGGCCCGCAGCAGCCGCGGGCGGTCCCCCTCGGCGGCCTCGACCTGGATCCGCAGCAGGCCCGGGAACGCGGTCCCTGGTGGAGCGGCGTCGGCGGTACGACGGGTGCGCGTCGGGTGCATGGGTCCCCTTGAAGGTCGGTGGTGCACCGCGGGGACAGGGCGGCCGGTGAGGCCATGCTATCCGCGCCTCGCACGGTCGGTCACCCCTGAGCCACGAGAGCGGTCACGAACTCCGCCGTTGCGGTACCCGGTCGGGCCCGATCCGGAAACCCGTCGTGGCGGTGATCCGCAGGCGCGGCCGTTTCGCCCCCACGCCGATGGGGACCCCGACCGCACGTCCCGCTCGACGACCCGACTCCCGGAGGAGCACGTCATGGACGCCACCACCCGTCGCGCCGGAGCTCGCCGCGACCCCGTGCAGACCGCCGCCGCCGTCGTGGGCGCGGTGTTCCTGCTGGTCGGGATCCTCGGCTTCATCCCGGGCGTCACCACGAACTACGACCAGCTCGACGGCCTCGGGCACGACTCCGGCGCCCTGCTGCTGGGCGTCTTCCAGGTGTCGGTCCTGCACAACCTCGTGCACGCCGCCTTCGGCGTCGCCGGGCTGCTGCTGGCGCGCACGCGGGCCGGGGCCCGCGCGTTCCTGATCTGGGGCGGCGTCGTCTACGCGGTGCTGTGGCTCTACGGCCTGCTGATCGACCACGACAGCGACTACAACTTCGTCCCGGTCAACAACGCCGACAACTGGCTGCACCTGGTGCTGGCCGTGGGCATGATCGCCCTCGGCCTGCTGCTGGGCCGGTCGCCCGCCCGGCACTCCTCGGACCGGACGGTCTGACCGGGGGTCGTCCCACCGCGCGTCGGGCGCCGCGCAGCCAACCGCGGACCGCGCAGGTTCCGTCCTGCGTCCGTGACGACTACGGCCATCGCGACGACGATCCGGGCGCTCGTGGCCCCACTGGTCCTGGTGCTGCTCGGGCTGCCGGGATGCGCGGGAGCCGCGGCGGGGGAGGGCGAGCTCGTCGCCTTCGAGGCACTGGGCACGCCGTTCCCCGGCGGGGCGGGGTTCGACGAGCTCGGCGACGGCCTCGACCCCGGGTTCGCCGGTCCGCTGACCGCCTACCCGACGGCGGCCGCCGCTCTGCGCCGTCCCGTGCCGGCCGGTGCCCGGACCTTCGCGTTCGTGCTGGTCGGCTGCCAGGACACGACGGCCGTGCTGCACGTCCGGCCAGATCGGATCTCCGCCGAGGCCACCGGCCCCGACGAGGTCGACTGCGGCGCCCCGGAGTTCTTCTTCGCCGCCTTCGACGTCCCGGCCGACCGCGTTCCCCCGGGCGCGGTCCTGGGTTGGTGAGCGGAACGGCGCCCGGCGCTCAGCGACCCCGGTAGGTGGCCTTGCCCGGGCCGTCGGCGAGGAAGGAGTCGACGGCGCCGCGCAGGTCCTCGGTGGCGAACAGCGCCCCCGAGACCTGGGCGACGATCGCGTCGGCGGCCCGGACGCCGTCGCGCACCGCGGTGCCGACCAGCTGCTTGGTGGCGCTGTGCGCGGCGGTCGGGCCGGTGGCCAGGCGGTGGGTGAACGCGCGTGCGGCCCCGGCGAAGCCGTCCTCGGGCAGCACGCGGTTGACCACGCCCCACTCGTGCAGCGCGGCGGCGGGGTAGCGCTCGCCGGTGTAGATCAGCTCCTTGGCCCGGGCGGGGCCGGCGCGTTCGGCCAGCCGCTGCGGGCCGCCCATGGACGGGGTGAGGCCGACGACGGTCTCGACCAGGCCGAAGGTGGCGCGCTCGGTGGCCAGCAGCAGGTCGCAGGCCAGCGCGAGCTCGAAGGCCGCGGTGAGGGTGAGGCCGTGGGCGGCGAACACGGTGGGGACCGGGAGGTCCTCGATGGTCTGCGCGAGGCGGATCAGCCGGCTCCACAGCGCGGTGCCGCGCCCGACCGGGTCGGGCCCGTGGGCGATGTCGTGGAAGGCGTGCACGTCGACACCGGCGGAGACGACCTTCCCGCGGGCTTCGAGCAGGACGGCGCGGGCGCGGTCGGGCCGACCCGGTGCGGTGATCTCGACCAGCCGGGCCAGTGCCCGCTCGTAGCCGGCGAAGACGTCCTCGTCGAACAGGTTCAGCGGGGGACGGTCCAGGACGAGCACGGCGATGTCGCCGTCCCGCTCGACACCGACGGGGCCGCCACCCGCACTGCCGATCACACTGCCACTTGCACTGCCACTCGCACTGCCACTGCCTGCGCTCATCCGGCCATCCTCGTCGACCCCGGCCGGGACCCGCTGTGAGCTTGGCCCCTGCACCGGCCCGCGCGAGGGGCCGCCAGGTGCCGATGGCGCCGGCCGGTGGCCGGCCGGTCACCGTGCCGTTGACCGCATGAGCGTTGCCCCTCGTCTCCTATCGTTACCGCTTCGTCGCCGACCGCTGATCGTCGTGCCACTGTGCCGCCGCAAGGTCTTCGTCACACGGTCGGGGGATTCGGCGTGACCAGGAGTAGCAGTGGGGAGCCCTCCTTAGGGCGCTACAACCCCTCGAACTGGCCTTTGGCTGGCAAGCTCGTGGCGATCGGGCTACTTCCGGCGCTGTTCATCGTTGCTCTGGGTGTGCTCCGCGTGAGCGACCAGATGGGGGCCACCGCCGATCTGGGCGCGGCGAACCGGTTGCTGCAGGTCCGCCAGCACGTCGCGGACGCGGCCACCGCGCTGCGCGAGGAGCGCGACCGCGCCACCCTCTTCGTCGCCGGTCGCCGCCGCGGTGACCGGGATCCGCTGGACGAGGCGGTCCGGCGCACGGACGCGGCCGTCGCCCGGGCCCGGGCCGGCATCGCCGAGGTCGACGACATCATCGACGCCCCCACCCGGGCGGCGCTGCGGCAGGCCGACAGCAGGTTCGGCCAGCTCTCGGCGATCCGCACCAGCGTGACCGGCACCGCGCTGCTGCTGCCCGGTCAGGTCCTGCAGCGCTACACGTTCATCGTCAACCGCGCGGACGGGCTCGACCGCGCGGTGGTGCAGCAGGTGCAGCAGGCCCGGGAGCCGACGACCGTCGGGCTCGCCGACGCGCTCGTCGCGGTCTCCAGCGCGGCCGAGGCGATCGAGCTCGAGCACACCGTCGTCGGTATCCCGTTGATCGCCGACGCGGTCACCCCGGACGACCGCAACGCGGCCGCCGCCGCGGACAGCACCTTCATCGCCGCCTACGTCAGCTACGAGATCGCCCTGCCCGAGGGCGTGGAGCCGGTCAACTTCGTCACGGCGGACGCGAACTCCGCGCGGGGCGCGGTCAGGTCCGCCGTGCTGCTCGGGCCGACCGACGGTCCCATCACCGTCTCGCCGGCGGAGTGGGACGAGGCGAGCTACGGGGCGCGGGACGTCGTCCTCGACGCGGAGCGACGGGTGGTGGCCGCGCTCGCCGACGCCGGCGCCGCCGCGGAGAGCCGCTCGACCGGCCTCGCCTGGCTCAACTCGGCGGTCCTGCTGCTCGGCCTCCTGCTCACCGCGACGGTCGTCGCGGTCGTGACGCGGTCGCTGACCGGCTCGTTGCGGCTGCTGCGCGCGTCCGCCCTCGACATCGCCTACGAACGCCTGCCGCGGGCGGTGAACACCATGCGGGCCGAGGGCACGTCGGACGCCACCGTCGAGCCGGTGCCGCTGCGCAGCACCGACGAGGTGGGGCAGGTGGCCCGCGCGTTCGACGTGGTGCACGGGGAGGCCGTGCGGCTGGCCGGGGAGGCCGTCCGGCTGGCCGCCGACCAGGCCGCCCTGCAGGCCAGCGTCAACGACATGTTCGCGAACCTGTCGCGGCGCAGCACGGGCCTGGTCGACCGGCAGCTGCGGCTCATCGAGCAGCTGGAGGACCACGAGGAGGACCCCGACCAGCTCGCGGACCTGGTCCAGCTCGACCACCTGGCCGTGCGCATGCGGCGCACCAGCCAGAACCTGCTGGTGCTGGCCGGCACGGACACCGCGAGACCGAGCACGGCGCCGACGCCGCTGGCGGACGTGCTGCGCGCCG
This sequence comes from Pseudonocardia lacus, assembly GCF_018531445.1. Taxonomy (GTDB): domain Bacteria; phylum Actinomycetota; class Actinomycetes; order Mycobacteriales; family Pseudonocardiaceae; genus Pseudonocardia; species Pseudonocardia lacus. The sequence continues at coordinate 35,601 of NZ_JAHDTH010000033.1, read as the reverse complement.
CGGTGTCGGAGGTGGAGCGCGACGACCGGATCCGGCTGGAGGCGGCCCCGGGGGCCACCGTGCTCGGCCACGTGATCAACGACCTCGTCCACGTCCTCGCCGAACTGCTCGACAACGCGACGAACTTCTCACCGCCCGACACTCCCGTGGTGGTGCGCAGCAGCCGGGCGGCGGACGGCTCGGTCCTCATCCGGATCGTCGACCTCGGCGTGGGGATGAAGGCGGGCGAGCTCGCCGACGCCAACCGGCGGGTGTCCACGCCGTCCGCGGTGGACGTGGCGACGTCGCGGCGGATGGGCCTGTTCGTCGTCGGGCGGCTCGCCGGGCGGCACGGCATCACCGTCGGTCTCGACAGCGCGCGGACCGACGGGGACGGCGACGGCCTGACGGCCTCGGTGACGCTGCCCGCGCGGTTCGTCGCGTCGGACGACGACCTCGACCACCCCGACCGGCAACCGGCGTGGCCGGCCAGGCCGGCCGGGGGAGCGGACCCCGACGCCGGCGATCCGGACGTCGCCCCGCTCTTCGACCCCGGCGACGAGAGCGGATCCGCGACCGCGGGATGGACGGAGCCCGACGAGTGGGTGGCCGAACCGGTCGCCGTCGTGGAGGCGTCCGCCGACCGCGCCACGCCGGCCACCGACCCGTTCCCCGTCGTCGTGGACCACCGGTCGCCGCGGACCACCGTCGAGGAGCGGACGAGCACGCCGATCCTCCCCTCGGCGGTGTCGGCCTGGTTCGAGGCGCAGCACCCGGCACCGGCGGAACTCCCGCCGGACGAGCCGCCCGATCCGCCCGCCGAGCCGGTGCAACACGGCCCACCGACCGGGGAGGACCCGGACCGGCCGCTGCCCACCCGGGTGTTCGCCACCGCGGCGGACGCGGGATGGCGGGCGTCGGCCGGCGCCGCCGCACCGCGCGACCGGGTCGAGACGACCGCGGCCGGGCTCCCGAAGCGGCGCCCGCACGCCCGGCTCGTGCCCGGCAGCGCGGGAACCGCGGTGCGGACGGCGGAGCCGCCGCCCAGGCGCGACGCCGACGACGTCCGCGACCGGCTCGCCAGCCACCAGCAGGGCATCCGGCAGGGGCGCCGGACCCCCGTCCGCGACGACCCGGAGGGCCAGGGCGGCCACCCGGGGACCAGCGAGGAGGGCACGTGACAGCACTGCAGACCCAGCGCAGCCGGTTCGGCTGGCTGATCTCGAACTTCGCCGAGCGGGTGTCGGGGGTCGCCCACGCCGTCGTGGTCTCCGCGGACGGCCTGCTCCTGACCAGCTCGGCCAAGCTGCCGCCGGACAGCGCCGAGCAGCTCGCGGCCCTGTCGTCCGGGATCGTCAGCCTGGTCCACGGCGGGGCGCGCTTCTTCGACTCGGGCGAGGTCGTGCGGACCGTGGTGGAGATGAAGCGCGGCATCGTGCTGCTGATGGCCATCAGCGACGGCTCCTGCCTGGCCGTGATGGCCTCGCCGAAGTGCGACATCGGGGTGGTCGGCTACGAGATGACCCTGTTGGTCGAACGGGCCGGCGAGCTGCTCACCCCGGAGCTGCGGTCGGAGCTGCAGGGCTCCTTCGTGTCATGACGGCATCCGCGAGCGGGGTGGGCGATGCGGGCGGTGCGCCGCACCGGATCGCGACGGCGGCGACGATCTCGGCCAAGATCGTCGTGGCGGGCGGCTTCGGGGTCGGCAAGACCACGTTCGTCGGAGCGGTCTCCGAGATCGTGCCGCTGACCACCGAGGCCGTCATGACCGAGGCGAGCGCCGGGCACGACGACCTGTCGGCCACCCCGGACAAGGTCACCACCACGGTCGCCATGGACTTCGGCCGGGTCTCGCTGGACTCCGAGCTGGTCCTCTACGTGTTCGGCACGCCGGGCCAGCACCGGTTCTGGTTCATGTGGGACGACCTGGTGCGCGGCGCCATCGGTGCCGTCGTGCTGGTCGACACCCGCCGACTGGCCGACTCGTTCGCCGCCATCGACTTCTTCGAGGACCGCGGTCTGCCCTACGTCGTCGGCCTCAACCGCTTCCACGGGCAGCTCCAGCACCGCGTCGAGGACGTCCGCGAGGCGATGTCGATCGACGAGTCGGTGCCGATCGCCGTCTGCGACGCCCGCGACCGGGAGTCGGTCAAGCAGACCCTGATCGACCTGGTCGAGCTGGCGATCCGGGAACGGCGCCGGTCGGCGTCGAACGGGACCGACCGCGATGGGTGAGGGGGACGTGGTGCTCCGACGGGGATGGCGTTCGGCCCGCCTGACGGCGGGAGCGCTCGCGTTCGCCCTGGTCGCGGCCGGGTGCGCCGGCGCGGACGGCGTCGACGACGGGGCGGGGGAGGACCGGGAGCTGACCGTTCTCATGGTCGACAACCCGCAGATGCAGGACATCCAGAAGCTGACCGCGGCCAACTTCACCGCCCGCACCGGGATCGAGGTCAACTTCACGATCCTGCCGGAGAACGAGCTGCGCTCGAAGGTCACCCAGGACATCGCCACCGGCACGGGCCAGTACGACGTCGCCACCATCGGCGCCTACGAGGTGCCGATCTGGGCCAGCAACGGCTGGCTGCACGAGGTGAGCAGCTACGCGGAGGCCGACGAGGGCTTCGACTCGGCCGACCTGCTGCCGTCCATGACAGAGCTGCTGTCCAGCGACGACGGCCTGATGTACGGCATGCCGTTCTACGGCGAGTCGTCGATGCTGATGTACCGCAAGGACGTCTTCGAGCAACGGGGCCTGACGATGCCGGAGCGCCCGACCTGGGACCAGGTCGCGCAGCTCGCGACGCAGGTCGACGGCGCCCAGCCGGGCATGCGGGGCATCTGCCTGCGCGGCCTGCCGGGCTGGGGCGAGATGTTCGCGCCGCTGACCACGGTGATCAACACCTACGGCGGCACCTGGTACACCGAGGACTGGCGGGCGCAGGTCAACTCGCCGGAGTTCGCCCAGGCCACCCAGTTCTACGTCGACCTGGTCCGCGCCCACGGCGAGCCGGACGCCGCGACCTCCGGGTTCACCGAGTGCCTCGACGCGATGAGCACCGGCAAGGTCGCCATGTGGTACGACGCGACCTCGGGCGCCGGCACGCTGGAGGACCCGGCGGCGAGCCAGGTCGCCGGCCGCATCGGCTACGCCTACGCGCCGGTCAGCCGGACCGAGTCGGCCGGCTGGCTGTGGGCCTGGTCGTGGGGCATGCCGGCGGACTCCAAGAACGCCGACAACGCCGCGAAGTTCATCCTGTGGGCCTCCAGCAAGGAGTACGAGAACCTCGTCGGCGAGCAGCTCGGGTGGTCGCGGGTCCCCGCGGGCAAGCGCGCCTCGACCTACGAGAACCCCGACTACCAGGCGGCGGCCTCGGCGTTCGCCGACATCACCCTGGAGTCCATCCAGCGGGCCGACCCGGTCAGCCCCGGCCTGCAGCCGCGCCCGACGGTGGGCATCCAGTACGTCGCCGTCCCCGAGTTCGCCGACCTGGCCACCACGATCTCCCAGGACATCAGCGCGGCGATCGCCGGCGACGGCAACATCGGCCCGGCCCTGGAGAACGGCCAGAAGCTGGCCCAGCAGACGGGCGACAAGTACCAGGGCTTCTGACGCGGTCCGCACCGGGGTGCGGTGTTGCGCCCGCCCCGGCAGCGGCCCCGGGCCCACCTCGCAGCCCTGAGCGTGTTCTCGCAACCCGCCGGCCCGCTGCGACAACACCCCCCGCGCTGCGCGCCCCATTCCGCGCTGCGCGCCCCACTCCGCGCTGCGCGCCCCACTCCGCGCTGCGCGCCCCGCCCGCGCTGCGCGCCCGCCCCAGCGCGTCCTCGCAGACTCAGCTGCGCCTCGCAGCGCACGGTGGGTCGTCGCAGCCCGCCGGCGGGCTGCGACAACCCACCTGAAGCTGCGCGACGCACCCAGGGTTGCGAGGACGCACCCGGGCGGCTCGCAGCGCTGGATGTGCCTCGCAGCTCGGGCGGTGTGGTCGCAGCCGGCCGGCGGGCTGCGACGACTCACGGGAGGCTGCGCGACGCACCCAGGGTTGCGAGGGTCCGCGTCGGGCGCACCGGGGTGGTTCGCAGCGCTGAGCGCGTCTCGCAGCGCGGGCTGTGTGGTCGCAGCCGGCCGGCGGGCTGCGAGAACCCGCATGACGCTGCGGGGACGCCAGCACCTCTGCGAGTCACCGTGCACACGTTGCGGCCGGCGCGGCAGGCGCACGCCGTTCACCTGCGCTGAGTAACGTCCTGGCTACCGCACCGAGGTCTTGGCGTGGATCATCCGGTTCTGGTCAAGGGCGCCAACATCTCGCTGCTCCCGGAGTCGGAGGTCGCGGGGGCCCAGCTGCAGGTCGTGGTGGAGTGGGCCGACCCGAAGTCGGCGGCCGACGTGGACGTCTCCGCGCTGCTGCTCGGCGGTGACGGCCGGGTCCGGTCGGACGAGGACTTCGTCTTCTACAACGCGCCGGTCGGTGGCGAGGGCGCGGTGCGGTTGGTGGGCAAGCGGTCCGCCGACGACCGGGGTGACGACCGGGTGGCGGTGGACCTCGAAGCGCTGCCCGACGCAGTGTCGACAGTGGTCATCGCGGCCAGCCTGGACGCGGAGCCGGGACTGGGGTTCGGCACGCTCGCACAGCTGAGCCTCACCGTGACCGACTCCGCCGGCGCGACGCGGCTGAGCTACGACGTCACCGACGCCGGTCCGGAGACCGCGATGGTCATCGGCGAGCTGTACCTGCGCGCGGGGCACTGGAAGTTCCGCGCGATCGGCCAGGGTTGGGCCTCTGGCCTGGCCGGGCTGGCCACCGACTACGGGATCACCGTCGACAACGAGCCCGACGTCGACGCCGAGCCGGCGCCCGACCACGAGCCGGCACCCGCCGCGTTGACGGCCACCGTCGCGTCGGAACCCCACACGGTGGCCGCCGAGCCCGGTCCCGGTGGTGAGCCGACGGGGATCGTCGGCGTCGCGGCGGACGAGCCGGCCGGCCCGGACGACATCGTCGTGGTCGCCGCCGAGCAGCTCCCGGACGGGGACGCGGCGTCCGGGCAGATCGTCGACGCCGGGGTACCGGACGTCGCCGTCGTGCCGCCCGGCGCCGATGCGGTGCCCGACCCCCGTGGCGCGGGGCGGAGCAGGGCACCCAGGCGCGGGGTCGCGACGCGCAAGCGCCGGACGACAGCAGCGACCCTGGCGAGACCGACGCTGGCGGAGCAGGACACGTGGCAGCCCGCGCGGCTGTTCTCGATATCCGGCGTCGGCGCGGCCGCGGAGCAGGAGAAGAGGGCGACCTCGACGCTGCTGTCGACGATGGTGGCCGTCCGCGACTTCGGTCGGGCTCTGGTGTCCCGGTTCGGCGGCCCGGCCGGCACGATCGAGACCTACCTGGAGGTCCAGTACAAGCTCGACGACCGCACGGTCATCCCGGACGGGGTGATCCGGGTGGCCCGGGCCGGTCGGATCTGGACCGCGCTGCTGGAGGTCAAGACCGGGACGAGTTCGTTGCGCACCGAGCAGGTCGAGCAGTACCTCGACGTCGCGCAGCGCCGCAAGTACGACGCGGTGATCACGCTGTCCAACGACATCGCGCCGGTGGGCGGGGCGCACCCGGTCGCCGTCGACGGCCGCAAGCTCCGCAAGGTCGCGCTGCACCACATCTCGTGGTCCGAGGTGCTGCACGAGGCCCAGATGCAACTGGCGCACCGCGGCCTCGACGACCGGCTGCAGGCGTGGGTGCTGGCCGAGCTGATCCGCTACCTGGAGCACCCCAAGTCCGGCGCCGCCGGGTTCGACGACATGGGCACCGCCTGGGTGGCGGTCCGTGAAGCGGTGGTGGCCCGCACGCTACGCGCGACCGACCGCAAGACGGAGTCCGTGGCGGCTGCCTGGGAGAAGCTCGTCCGCCACCTGAGCATGCGACTGACCAGCCAGCTCGGCGTCGCCGTCGGGCTGGCGCTGCCGCGCAAGCAGGCCACGGACCACAACGCCCGGCTGCAGGAGGCCATCAACGGTCTGGCCGCGGACGGGGTCCTGCGCACGACCTTGCGGATCCCGGACGCCGTCGGCCCGGTGACCGTGATCGCCGACCTGCGCACCAGCCAGATCCGGACCAGCATCGAGATCGACGCGCCCCGGGAGGGGACCGCGAAGCGCCGCGTCGCCTGGCTGCTGCGCCAGCTCGGCGAGGCACCCGACCAGCTCAGCGTCGAGGTGCTCTTCGCCCGGCGGGACCAGACCTCCTGCGAGCTGCTCAAGGACGTCCGCACCGACGAGGTGACGCTGCTGCCCGACCCGTCCGCGGAGGTCCGCGCCTTCCGGCTCACGCTGTCCGCTCCGATGGGCACCAAGCGCAACGGCCTGAGCAAGGCCTTCATCCCCAGCGTGCACGCCGCCGTGGACACCTTCTACGCCCACGTCGTCCAGGGGCTGCGTCCCTGGCCGGCCGTGGCGCCGAAGCTGCCGACCGCGGTCGCGGACGAGGCCGCGGAAGTGGTCGAGGACCTCGCCCGCTCTGCCGCCGGCCAGCCGTAGGCGCCGGTTCGGGCCCGCGTCCCCGGCGGGCCGTTCCACCCGGGTACCACCACATCCGGTCGCGTCGGCGGCAACTGCGCGACCACCCCCGACGTCGCCGACGTGGCGGGCGCGCGTTCGCGGGGTGCGGAGATCGGCGAGAATGCCGCGGTGGTGAGCCAGCGGGAGCGCAGCGAGCGCACGATCGCCGCGATCCTCGGGGCGGGGCGGGAGTTGATGACCGACGGCGGGTACGCCGCGGTGACCATCGACGACGTGGTGGCGCGGGCGCGGGTGGCCAAGGGCGCCTTCTACCACCACTTCCCCTCCAAGAAGGCGCTGCTCGACGCGGTGGTGGACCGGTTGCAGGGGGAGATCGCCGACGAGCTGCGGGCCGACCGGCGTCCGGCGCCGCTGTCGAGCGATGACCTGGCCGCCGCGCTGGAGGGCTACCTGAGGCGGGCGGCGCATCCCGCGCGTCGGCGGCTGGTGCTCGTCGAGGGCCCGGAGGTGCTGGGCTGGGAGCGCTGGCGCGAGATCGACGACGCCCACTTCGCCGGCATGACGCGCGCCGCCCTGGAGGCCATCCTGCCGGCGGGCACCGATCCGCGGCGGGTGGCGTCGGCGACGCGCCTGCTGCTGGGTGCGGTGATGGAGGCCGCGCTGGCCACCGGGCGCGCGCCGGAGCCGGATCGTGCGGCGTCCGAGTACGGCGAGGTGCTGCGGGACCTCCTCTCCGGGCTCGTCGCCAAAACCGACTCGTAGTCGGTAAGCTTCCCGGGACGGTCCACCCAGGTCCAGGAGGTCCCGATGTCCGCAGTGCTGGCCCAGCCCGAGGTCGCCGTGCAGCGCGAGGTGCTGCAGCGGGTGTTCGACCGGTACCACGCGGCGTGGGAGGCGAAGGACCCCGACGCGATCGTCGCGCTGCACACCGAGGACTCCACCTTCGCCCTGCGCGGCGGTGGCGACCGGGTCCGGGGTCGGGCCGCGCTGCGGCAGCGCTTCGCCCAGGTCTTCCTGGACTTCCCGGGTTACCGGGCCGAGGTCGACCGGTTGCTGCTCGGCGACGGCCACTGGGTCCTGGAGTGGACCATGGTGGTCGATCTGCCCGCCGTCGACGGTGGCGCGTTCACCGCCCGCATCGCCCTGGTCGACGTGGTCGACGTCGACGCGGCCGGGCTGGTCACCCGCAAGGACGTCTGGGTCGACGGCGCCCAGCAGGCCGCCGCCTACCGGCGCGCGGGGCGGACCCCGTAGTCCCCCTCGGTCCCTTCACTACCGACTGACAGTCGGTACCTTGTCCCTCATGCCGTTCGCCACCCTCGCCACGCTGGTGCACGACCGCGCGGACGCCTCCCCGGTGGGCCTCGCCCTGCGCCACCGCGAGGGCGGCGCCTGGACCGACGTGACCTGGGCGCAGCTGCGGGACCGCGTCGACCGCGTCGCCGCCGGGCTGCTGACCGGTCCGGCGCCCCTGCGGCCCGGCGACCGGGTCGGCCTGTTGGCCGAGACGTCCGCGGCGTGGATCGCCTGCGACTTCGCGGCGCTGTCGATCGCGGCCCGGACCGTGCCGATCTACACCAGCCTGCTGGCGCCCGAGATCGGCTACGCGCACGTGGACACCGGGATCCGCGTCCTGGTCGTCGGCGACGCCGCGCTCTACCGGAAGGCCGTCGCCATCCGGGAGGGCTTCCGGTTCTTCGGCCGCGACCACGAGCCGTCCGAGCTCCTCCTGGAGCACGTGGTCGTCATCGACCCGACCGGTCTGGAACCCGGCGACGACTGGGAGTCGCTGAGCGCGCTGGAGGAGCGCGGGCGGGCGCACCTGGAGTCCGTCCGCGCCGACCTCGCGGCGCGGCGCACCTCGGTCTCGGCGGAGGACCTCGCGACGTTCACCTACACCTCGGGCACCACCGGGCCCCCGAAGGCGGTCACCCAGACCAGCGCCAACCACCTGGCGATCGTCGCCGGGACCGCCGAGGTCGGCATCCTGACCGACTCGATGCGCGGGGCCGGGCTGTTCCTGTTCCTGCCGCTGGCCCATTCGTTCGGGCGGCTCGTCCAGTTCGCCGCCCCGGTGCACGACCTGCCACTGGTGCTGTCGTCGGTGCCGACGCTGGTCGCCGACCTCGTCGAGACCCGGCCGGGCTTCGTCCCGGCTGCCCCCCGCGTCTACGAGAAGCTGCGGGCCGGGGTGCTGCGTCGCGTCGAGGGATCGCCCGCTCCCCGGCGCGCACTGGCGAGGTGGGCGCTGGGCGTGGGGGAGGAGATCGCGGCGACGCGGCTGCGGGGTGGGGCGCCGTCGGGGTTCGCGCGCGTGCGTTGGGCGGTGGCCGACCGCGTGGTCCTCGCCCGGATCCGCGCCGGCCTCGGGCTGGACCGGGCGGACGGTCTGCTCAGCGGGTCCGCGCCGCTGCAGCCGGACGTCCTGCTGTTCCTGTGGTCGCTGGGGCTGCGGGTCTACGAGGCCTACGGCCTCACCGAGACCTGCCCGGGGCTGACCGCCAACCGCCCGGGCCGGGTGCGCCCGGGGACCGTGGGGCAGGCGCTGCCGGGCGTGGAGCTGCGGATCGCCGCGGACGGGGAGGTCCTCGCCCGAGGTCGGAACATCACCGCCGGCTACCACGGCCGGGAGGAGGAGACCCGCGCCGCGATCGACGGGGACGGCTGGTTCCACACCGGCGACCTGGGCAGCCTGGACGACGAGGGCTACCTCACGATCACCGGGCGCAAGAAGGAGCTGATCAAGACCTCGGGCGGCAAGTACGTCGCCCCGGCCAAGATCGAGGGGGCGCTGAAGCTCTCGCCCCTCGTCTCCGAGGCGGTGGTCGTCGGCGACGGGCGGCCGTACTGCGTGGCGCTGCTGGCGCTCGACCCCGACTCGGTCGCCGACCACCTGGCCCGCGCGGACGGCCCTACCCGCGAGGACGCCGTCGTCGACGCGCTCGACGCCCACGTCCGCGCGACGAACGCCGAGCTGGCGTCCTTCGAGACCGTGAAGCACTGGCGGACGATCGACCCGCCCGCCGTCGAGTCCGGCGAGCTGACCGCCTCGCTCAAGATCCGGCGCGACAAGGTCGAGCAGCGCTGGGCGGAGCGGATCGAGGACATGTACGCCGCCGTCCGGCGGCCCTGACCCGACCGGCAGCGCTCACCCGCGCGGCCTGACCTCGCGGGGCGCGCAGCCGTAGCGGGCCCGGAAGGCGCGGCTGAAGTGCGAGGCGTCGACGAAGCCCCACCCGAACGCCAGGTCGCTGATCGTGCGGTGGCGCAGGGCGGGGTCGCACAGGTCGGCGCGCACGGCCTCCAGCCGCCGGGCCCAGATCCACTCGGCGATCGTGTACGGCTCACCCGCGAACGCGCGGTGCAGCGTGCTGACCGACGTGTGCAGTTGCGCGGCGATCGCGGCGACGGTCAGCCCCGGGTCCCGCAGTCGGGCCCGCGCACAGGCCTTCACCTGCTCGCGGCGGGCCGCCGCGGACGGTTCCGGGACGGCGCCGACCAGGGAGCTGAGCCCTGCGACGACGATGTGTTCGACGCCGTGGGCCACCGCGGCGGCGGCCGCCGGCTCCAGCACGGCGGCGTCCGCCGCCAGCGTCCGGATCATCTCGATCATCAGGTGGCCGGCGCCGCGGGAACCGTGCACGCCGCGCGCGGTCAGCTCCGGTGCCGCGCGCAGCCGGGAGCGCAGCGCGGGACCGGGCAGCATCAGCACGTACTGCTGGAAGCCGCCGGTGAAGTCGAGCTCGTAGGGGCGGGTGGAGTCGTAGAGCGCGAAGTCGCCGGGGTGCAGGACCGCGGTGCGCCCGTCCTGGGTGACCCGCCCGGTCCCCCGGGTCTGGATCGACACCAGGAAGTAGTCCTCGGCGGCGCGGGCGATCAGCGACGGGGTCCGGGTGACCCGCTGCGCCGTGGCGGTCACCCGGGACAGCGCCAGGGTGGCCAGCGAGTCGACGTGGATGTCGCCGACGACGTCGTCGGCGGGGGCCGTGCAGGACAGCTGGACGTAGGCGTCGGACACCGCCTCGTTCCAGTAGGCGAGCCGCTCGCGCGGCCCGACCGCGTCGGTGGTGAGCACCCGCGCCATGCGATGACGGTAGGGACGCCGCGCTGACCCGGCAAGACTTCTGCACGGCAGCGGCGGGCGGTGACGCGCAGAGTCAACAAGCCCGCCACTCACAGACCAGCGGCGCGCCGCCGGCGCCGTCACGCTCCTCCCATGAGCATCGAGCACCCCCGGTTCCGCGCCGCGGTGGTCCAGGCCGCCCCGGAGTTCCTCGACCTCGACGCCGGGGTGGACAAGGCGGTCGCGCTGATCGCCGAGGCCGCGGGCAACGGGGCCTCGCTGATCGGCTTCCCGGAGACCTGGCTGCCGGGCTACCCGTGGTTCATCTGGCTCGACTCCCCGGCGTGGGGCCTGCAGTTCTTCGGCCGCTACCACGACAACTCCCTGGTGTACGGCTCGCCGCAGGCCGAGCGGCTGGCCGCGGCCGCCCGCGAGCACGCGATCACCGTGGTGCTGGGCATCTCCGAGCGCCAGGCCGGCAGCCTCTACATCGCGCAGTGGATCATCGGTCCGGACGGGGCGACGATCGCCCGGCGCCGCAAGCTCAAGCCGACCCACGTCGAGCGCACCGTGTTCGGCGAGGGCGACGGCTCCGACCTGTCGGTGTACCAGACGCCGCTGGGCCGGCTCGGCGGGCTGTGCTGCTGGGAGCACCTGCAGCCGCTGTCGAAGTACGCGATGTACGCCCAGGACGAGCAGGTCCACGTCGGCGCGTGGCCGAGCTTCTCGCTCTACAAGGGTGGCGCCTACGCCCTCGGTCCGGAGGTGAACACGGCCGCCAGCCGCGTCTACGCGGTCGAGGGGCAGTGCTTCGTGCTCGCGCCGTGCGCCACCGTGTCGGCGGAGATGGTGGAGCTGCTGTGCACCGACGACACCAAGCGCGCGCTGCTGCAGCCCGGCGGCGGGTACGCGGGCATCTACGCCCCCGACGGGCAGCTGCTGACCGAGCCGCTGCCCGAGGACGTCGAGGGCCTGCTCTACGCCGAGATCGACCTCGGCCTCATCTCGCTGGCCAAGGCCGCGGCCGACCCGTCGGGCCACTACTCCCGCCCGGACGTCACCCGGCTGCTGCTCAACAAGACCCCGGGCGACCGGGTGGTGTCGTTCGCCGCCCCGGGGGTCGAGGTGGGGGGAGACGCGGGGCCCGTCGCGCCCGAGCGGGCGGACGTGCTCACCTGAGCGGGTCCGGTTCCGAACCGGCCGACGGCGGGCGGCTCACCGCTTCCAGAGCGCGGCGTACTTCTTGCGGTACTTGACGTCCGACTCGCTGTCGATCAGCTGCTCGGCCGTCGCGCGCAGGGTCTCGTCGCCGGTGGCGTCGTAGGCGTTGCGCAGGCTCTGGGCGATGTCGTGGCGGATGAGCGACCAGTTCTTCTCCTCGCGGCAGTCCGCGAAGCGGGCGACGAGCCCGTCGCGGTACGCGGCGCGCTGCGGCGCTCCGGCGGCACCGACCTTCCACAGCGCCTGCAAGCAGTGCCGGGCGGTGACGAAGCGGGGGTCGCGGGTGAGGTCCAGCAGGGCCGGGAGGGCGGTGAGGATGCGCTGCTCGGGGTCGCTCTTCGCGAGGTTGCACAGCAGTTGGGCGGCGATGGAGCGGACGTGGTTGTCCGCGTGCCCGAGATCGGCGACGACGTCGTCCCACACGTCGTAGGCCCACTCCACGGGGGTGTCGGTGGCCTCGATGACGGCCCGGTAGGCCTCGTTGCGCTCGTCGCGGTCGGATGAGCGCACCGCGTCGACGAGTGCGCGGCCGGTGGTCTGCATGGGGTGTCCGTCCCTGTCGTGGATCGGCGGACATGGTCGCACGACGGCCGTCACGGTCCGTGCGCGCCCCGACCGTGTGACTTGTCGCCCCCGCGAAATTGCCGGAACCTTTCGGGGCGGCCGGAAGTCATTCCGGCCCGCTTTCCGACTCCGTTGTGCACAATTCTGGAGAGGATTCCGCGATGCGCAATTCCGTTCGGGCGACCGTGCTCGGCGTCGTGTCCGTGGCCGCTCTCACGCTGGGCGCCGGTGCCGCCTCGGCGGAGGCGCGGGCCGGCACCCCCGGCGACGACACCTTCTCCGGGACCCCGGACAACGACTACTACCTCGGCCTCGCGGGCAACGACACGCTGATCGGCGAGGCCGGCAACGACCTCCTCAACGGTGGCATCGGCGACGACGTCCTGCGGGGGCGGGCCGGCAACGACTACCTCGACGGCGGCGACGGGGACGACGCGCTGCGCGCCGGGCAGGGCAACGACCTGCTCCACGGCGGCGCCGGGAACGACCTGCTGCGCGGCCAGGACGGCGTCGACATCATGGACGGCGGTCCGGGCAACGACGACCTCCGCTCCAACGACGGCGCGGCGGGCGACTGGGTGGTCTGCGGGGCGGGGGTCGACACGGTGCGCAAGGACGCGGGCGACTTCATCGCCGCGGACTGCGAGGTCGTCCTGGAGACCGCCCCGGAGACCGGGGACTGATCGCACGCGTGGCGGCCTCATGCGGTGACCGGGGCCGTCGCGTAGCCGTCGTCGATGCCGACGAAGCGGCGCCACGGCCCGGCGTGCGCGAGCGCCGGGCAGCGCCCGGCCAGCGCGGTCACCGCGGCCTCGGCGACCGCGCGGGCGTGCCGCACCCCGCCGCAGGTGTGGTAGCCCGAGCCCCAGCCGAGGTGCGCGGACGCGTCGCGGGTCGGGTCGAAGCGGTCCAGGGGCTCGCGGTGCACCCCGGGGAGGCCGCGGTTGGCCGCCGTCAACCACATCAGCACCTGGTCGCCGGGCTCGACGGGGACGTCCCCGAGGGTGAACGGCTCGCGGACGAACCGGCTGGACTGCGGGAAAGGGCTGCCCAGGCGGACGGCCTCCTCGATCGCGCCGGCGGCGAACGCGTCGTCGGCCATGCGGGACCACGAGCCGTGCTCGACGCCCAGCCCGGCGGCTAACGTGATCGAGGTGGCGGTGGCCACGGCGCTGACCGCGAGCGCGTAGACGACGGCCCACGCCTCCCGCTCGGTGAGCACCCCGCGGTCGCGCAGGTCGCGGGCGGCACCGGCGACGCCGCCGAGGCCCGGTCGGGCCATCAGGTCCCGGTAGTGCGCGTCGAGCTCGTCGGTGCTCGGGGGTGGCCAGGCCGCGAACATCTCGCCCGCGGCCAGCTGGTCGGCGACGGCGAACCGGACGTCGGCCTCCTCGACGCCGAGCCACGCGGCCAGGTACTCGACGACGACAGGCTCGGCGTAGTCCGCGTACAGGTCGAAGGACCGGCCGGACAGCCCCTCGGCGCGTCGCAGGGCGGTGGCGCGGGCGTCGGGTCGCCGCTGCTCGACCGCCTCCGGGCCCAGCCACGGGGCCATCGTCGAGCGCAGCGCCGCGTGCCGGCCGGGGCAGCCCCCGATCGTCCTGCGGTCGGTCGCCCAGACGAACGCGGCGACCGGGTGGACGCGCTGATCCGGGCCCACCAGGTCGCTCACGTCCGCGGTCACCCGGACCGGGTCGCGCAGCAGCGCCCGGATGGTGGCGTGGTCGTGCACGTGGACGACGCCGTCCTCGCGGTACGGGGCGAGCGTCGGGTCGTAGCTGCGCGCCGGCCGCGGCGCCGGGTCGCTGAGCACGGCCCACCTCCTCCGAGAGCGTCCCCACCCTAGAACGCTGTCCTGTCCGGCCCGCGCCGGCGCGGCTCAGTCGCGCGGCTCCAGGACCACGAGCGGGATCTCGCGCTCGGTGCGCTCCTGGTAGCCGGCGTAGTTGCGGTAGCGGCCGGCGATCCGCGGCCACATCTCGGCCCGCTCCTCGGCGGAGACGACCCGGGCGCGCATGGGTCGCCGCTCGCCGCCCTTGACCGCCACCTCGACCTCGGGCCGGTCGCGCAGGTTCAGGAACCACGCGGGGTGCTGGTCGTCGCCGCCGCGGGAGGCGACGACCACGTAGCCGTCGCCCTCGCGCAGCGGGGCGGTGAGCAGCACGGTGCGGGGCTTGCCGGTGCGCCGCCCGATCGTGGTCAGCTCGACGACCGGCATGCCGCCGAACTCGTAGCCTGCGCGTCCCCGGGTCAGCGCCACCAGCAGCCGGTGCACCGAGTTCATGGTCTTCAACGCGAAGTCGCTGGGCACCAGCAGAGGCTACTTCCGGTCACGTCGCGGTGACGGGGGGAGCCTGCGGCGCCGAGCCGCCCTGCGGCGCCGTCCCGGTCATCAGCGCCACGATGTGCTGCCGGTCGGCCGCGGAGGGCAGGCCCCACCCGGGGTCGTAGCCGTAGACCTCGTGCAGCGGCGTGCCGACGGTCTGCCCGGTGAGGATCTCGATGTCGTCGGTGGTGACGAGCCCGGGGTGCTCGACGCCGATGGTCTCGCTGATCTTGAGCAGGTCGCGGCGCAGGGTCTTGACGTAGGTGGCCGCGCGCACCGACTTCAGCGCGGGGTCGAGCCCGTGGGCCAGCCAGCGGTTCTGGGTGGCGACGCCGGTGGGGCAGCTGTCGGTGTGGCACTTCTGGGCCTGGATGCACCCGATGGACAGCATCGCCTCGCGCCCGACGCCGACCATGTCGGCGCCCAGGGCGAAGGCCACCGCGGCGTTGTCGGGCAGCCCCAGCTTGCCGGAGCCGACGAAGACGACCCGCTCGTGCAGGCCGCGGCGGGCGAACTCGCGGTAGACCCGGCTGAAGCCGAGCCGGAACGGCAGCGCGACCGAGTCGGTGAACACCAGCGGTGAGGCGCCGGTGCCGCCCTCACCGCCGTCGATCGTCACGAAGTCGACGCCGCGGTCGGTCCCGGCCATCAGGTCCGCGAGTTCCTCCCAGAAGCCCAGGTGGCCGACGGCGGACTTGATGCCCACGGGCAGCCCGGTCTCGTCGGCGAGCATCTCGACCCAGTCGAGCAAGGCGTCGGGGCTGTCGAACTCGGCGTGCCGCGACGGGCTGATGCAGTCGCGGCCCTGCGGCACCCCGCGCGTCGCGGCGATCTCCGCGGACACCTTCGCGCCGGGCAGCACCCCGCCGAGGCCGGGTTTCGCGCCCTGGCTGAGCTTGACCTCCAGCGCTCGGACCGGGGCGGCGGCGACGGCGTCCTTGAGCCGGGCGAGGTCGAAGCGGCCCCGCTCGTCGCGGCAGCCGAAGTAGCCGGTGCCGATCTGCCAGATCAGCTCGCCGCCCTTGCGGTGGTGCGGCGAGATGCTGCCCTCGCCGGTGTTCTGCAGGCAGCCGGCCAGCGCGGCGCCGCGGTTGAGCGCCTCGACCGCGTTGCCCGACAGCGAGCCGAAGCTCATCCCGGAGATGCCGACCACCGAGTCGGGGCGGAAGGCGTGACGGCGCCCTCGCGGGCCGCCGAGCACCTTCGCGCACGGCAGCCACGCCTCCTCGCCCGCGTGCGGGTGGCTGGTGGGCACGGCGCGGCCGAACGCGCGGTGCTTGATGATCACGTAGCCGGGGGTGTGCTCGATGTCGTTGTCGGTGCCGAAGCCGAAGTAGTTGTTCTCGCCCTTGGCCGAGGCGTAGACCCAGCGCCGCTGGTCGCGGCTGAACGGGCGCTCCTCGTCGTTGGCGGCGACGACGTACTGGCGCAGTTCGGGGCCGATGGCCTCGATCAGGTAGCGGCCGTGCCCGAGCACGGGGAAGTTGCGCAGCAGGGCGCGGCGGCGCTGCAGCAGGTCGTGCGCGGCGACGCCCACGGCCGCGACCACGGGGAGCAGTCGGCTCAGCTTCACGGGCGCAGTCTGCGCCCGGCCACCCGCGTCCGCAGGGTCGGGCCGGCGCGATCGGGTCGCCGTTGCCCGGCGCCTATCGTCGGCGTATCGGAAACCGGATACGCGCCGACAACACCGCGCCCCCTTGACTGGGGCCATGAACCGCAGCGAACGGGCCCGCCCGGCCGGCGGCACCCGATTGTCGGAACCTCCGCCGTTACCGGAAGTCGGGACGACGGGAATCACGGTGTACGGCTGCGCGCCGGATGAAGCCGCGTTGTTCCGGGAAACCGCGCCCGGTATCGGCATCGTGCCGACGATCGTCGCGGAAGCGGTCTGCGAGACGAACGCGGCACTCGCGGCCGGGAACCGCTGCATCAGCGTCGACCACCGCACCCCGATCGCCGAGCCCGTCCTGCGTGCGCTGAGCCGGGCGGGGGTCCGCCACATCGGCACGAGGAGCATCGGCCACGACCACATCGACGTGGAGCGCGCCCGGAGCATGGGCATCGCCGTCGAAGGCGTCGCCTACTCGCCCGACAGCGTCGCCGACTACGCGCTGATGCTGATGCTCATGGCGGTGCGCGACGCCGGGTCGACCATCCGGCGCGTCGACGCCCACGACTACCGGCTGGGCGAGGTCCGGGGCCGGGAGCTGCGCGACCTGACCGTCGGCGTGGTCGGGACGGGGCGCATCGGCGCGGCGGTCCTGGACCGGCTGCGCGGGTTCGGCTGCCGGGTGCTCGCCCACGACCGCGTCCCCGGAGCCACCGCCGAGTACGTCGCGCTCGACGAGCTGCTGGAGTGCAGCGACATCGTGACGCTGCACGTCCCACTGCAGGCCGGCACCCGCCACCTGCTCGACCGCCGGCGCATCGCGCGGATGAAGCGGGGCGCGGTCGTCGTCAACACCGGGCGCGGCGCGCTCGTGGACACCGAGGGCCTGCTCGTCGCGCTGGAGGACGGCCGGTTGGGCGGAGCGGCGCTGGACGTGGTCGAGGGCGAGGAGGGGATCTTCGCCACCGACCGCCGGAGCCGGCCCGTCGAGAACGCGATGCTGCTGCGATTGCAGGAACTGCCGAACGTGCTCATCACTCCGCATTCCGCCTATTACACCGACCACGCCCTGCGTGACACCGTGCGCAACTCCCTCACCAACTGCCTGAATTTCGAGAGCGGGAATCGCCATGGGTAAGCTCCGCATCGGGATCATCTTCGGGGGCCGCGGGGAGGAGCACCCGGTCTCGGTCAGATCCGCCCGGGAGGTCGCCGCCCACCTCGACGCGCGCAAGTACGAGCCGTTCTTCATCGGGATCACGAAGAACGGCGCGTGGCGGCTGTGCGAGGGCCCGGATTCGCCGTGGCAGGACGGCGGCGGCCGGCCGGTCGTGCTGTCGCCCGACCCGACCGTGCGGGGGCTGGTCGTGCTGGACGAGCCGGGGCGCCACGAGGTCGTCGACCTGGACGTCGTGCTGCCCGTCCTGCACGGCAAGCAGGGCGAGGACGGCGCGGTGCAGGGCCTGCTGGAGCTCTCCGGCATCCCCTACGTGGGCTGCGACGTGCCGAGTTCCGCGCTGTGCATGGACAAGTCGCTCGCCTACCTCGTCGTCGCCGCGGCGGGGATCGCCACGCCGGAGTTCCGGGTCGTCCTGGCCGGCGAGAGCGTCGATCCGGACGGGCTCACCTACCCCGTCTTCGTCAAGCCGGCGCGCTCGGGATCGTCGTTCGGCGTCAGCAAGGTGGCCCACCAGGGGGAACTGGCCGCCGCGCTGGACCTCGCACGGCAGTTCGACTCGAAGGTGCTGGTCGAGCGGGCGGTCGTCGGCAGCGAGGTCGGGTGCGCCGTCCTGGGCGAGGGCCCCGACCTGGTCGTCGGCGAGGTGGACCGCATCGCGCTGTCGCACGGCTTCTTCCGGATCCACCAGGAGGACGCGCCGGAGAGCGGCTCGCAGAACTCCGTGCCGATCGTGCCCGCCGACATCCCGGCGCAGTCGCGCTCGCGCGTGCGGCGCACGGCGGAGGCGATCTACCGCGCCCTCGGGTGCCGGGGGCTCTCGCGGGTGGACATGTTCCTCACCGAGGACGGCGAGGTGGTCCTCAACGAGGTCAACACCCTGCCCGGGCTGACGTCCTACAGCCGCTTCCCGAGGATGATGGCGGCCGCCGGCACCCCGCTCGGCGAGGTGATCGACCAGGTGGTGGCGCTGGCGCTGGCGGGCGCGGTCGATGGACGCTTCGATGGACGCTGACTTCGCCTTCGTCGACGAGGTCGTGCCCGGGGTCCGCTGGGACGCCAAGTACGCGACCTGGGACAACTTCACCGGCAAGCCGGTGGACGGGTACGCCGTCAACCGCATCGTCGGGTCCCGGGCCCTGTGCGCCGCGCTGGGCCGGGCCCAGCGGGAGGCCGCGGCACTGGGCTTCGGGCTGCTGCTCTGGGACGCCTACCGCCCGCAGCGCGCGGTGGACAGCTTCCTGCGCTGGTCGCGCGAGCCAGAGGACGGGCGCACCAAGCCGCGGCACCACCCGAACATCGACCGGGCCGCGATGGTCGCCGACGGGTACGTGGCCGCGAGGTCGGGCCACAGCCGCGGCGGCGCGGTCGACCTGACGCTCTACCACCTGGCCACGGGCGAGATCGCGGAGATGGGCGGCGGCCACGACCTGATGGACCCGATCTCGCACCACGGCGCGGCCGGGACCACCCCGGCCGAGGCGGAGAACCGCCGGGTGCTGCGCGCGGTCATGGCGGCCTGCGGCTTCCTGGCGTACCGGTGCGAATGGTGGCACTACACGCTGAAGCACGAGCCCCACCCGGACACCTACTTCGACTTCCCGGTCGCCTGAGCCGCTCAGCCGGGGACGGGGTCGTCGGCGCGCCAGAGCCGCGGGGCGGCCGGGTCGGGGCCGGCGAGGAGGTAGACCGATCCGCCGACGCGCACGGCGGCGGACACCGTTCCGGTGGGTCCGTCGACGGGCCGCACGACCGTGCCGTCCGCGTCCGCGGTGACCACCGCCAGCCGGCCGGCGTCGGGGACGAACTGGTCCCACCGCTGCCCGCTCCGCAGCGGCGCGGGCAGCGGCTCGGCGTCGCCGATCCCGATCGGGGGCACGCCCGGCAGCCGGGTCCACGCGCCCGCGCTCCAGCGCCAGAGCGCGACCTCGCCGTCGACGCGCCCGGCGACCAGGCAGTCGTCCCCGGCGCAGCCGGCCGCGACCGCCGCCCCCGCACCACCGGCGTCGGGCAGCGCCGCCCTGGTCCAGGCGCCGGCGGCGTCGGAGCGCCAGACGACCGGCTGCTCGTGCGGTTCGGCGTCGAGCGCGTACTGCCAGCCGGCCACCAGGATCCCCGGGCCCGATCCGGTGGCGGCCGTCGGGAAGCCGAGCAGGGTGCGGGTGCTGGCCAGCGGGGTGCCCGTCGGATCGTGGCGGGTCCAGGTGTCGGCGTCGGCGGTCCACAGCGCCACGTCGAGCCCGGCCCCGGCGCTCTGCCAGGTGCCGACCAGCGCCGGGCCGGACGGGGTCAGCACAGCGTCGACGAGGTCGCCCGCGCTCCAGCCGCCGAACGTGCTGAACGCCTGGGCCTGCTCGCCGACCCCGGCGGGCCCACCGGACCAGACGCTCCACCGGACGTTGCCGTGCGCCCCGCCGCGGTCGCCGCCGACGCCCACCACCCGCTCGCCGTCGGTGGTGAGCGAGTACCAGTCGGCGGTGCGGCCGTACGGGCTCGCCGCCTCCGTCGGGATCTGGGTGACCCGGCCGTCCGCCGTGCGGCGCAACACCGCGGGTGGCGTGGACCGGTCGTCGGGGCGGACGCCGATCAGCAGGTCGTCGCCGGCCACCGCGAGCACCTGCGGCCGCGCGGCACCCGGCAGGTCGACCTCCACGAACCGCAGCGGCTCCGGTGCGGCCGGGCCGCCGTCCGGTGCGCACCCGGCCGCGCCGACCAGCACCAGCGCGGCCAGCGCGGATACCGCCGACCGTCGCGCCATGGCTCCACCCCGCCGTGTCGTCGGGCGACGGGGTGCTCGCCCGTCGCGGTGTCGATCAGCATGGCGGATGCCGGTCGACGGGGGCAGCCCGGTTCACCGCTCCGCCCGGGCCGACGGCCACGCCCCCGACCCCACCAGGTCCCGCGCGACGCGGGCCAGGCACGTGGCCACCGCCTCCACCGGCGCGGGCGTGCGGTGGCCGCGCAGCTGGCCGAGCACGACCGATCGCTCCACGACGGGCGCGGTCAGCGGAGCGCCGCTGAGGCGCCCGGTGGCCACGTCCGCGGCGACGCCGGCCGCGGGCAGCACGGTCCAGCCGTGGCCGGCGAGGACGAACTGCTTCTGCAGGGCCATGGAGTTGGTCTGGACGCTGACCCGGGGCTGCACCGGGACAGCGGAGCGGGCCCGGTCGATCAGCACCCGCAGGCCGTGCCCGCTGACCGGCAGCACGAGCGGTTCGGCCAGCACCCGCTCCCACGCGACCGGGGCGTCGGCGGTCAGCCCGGCGGACGGCGGGGCCACCGCCCACAGGTGCTCGCGCAGCAGCGGGAGCACCGACAGCGACGGGGTGTCGTCGAGGTCGTAGAGCAGGGAGATGTCGACCTCGCCGGAGTCGAGCCACTGCCGCAGGTGCCCGGAGTACGCGGTCAGCAGCCGCAGCTCGATCCCCGGGTGGATCTCGGCGACGGCCTCGACGAGCGGTCGGGCCAGCAGGTCAAGGACGCTCTCCAGCAGACCGACGCTGACGATGCCGGTCACCGGCCCCCGCTCGGGGCGCAGCTCCGCCCGCGCCCGCTCCAGCTCACCCAGCGCCCGGCGGGCCCGCGCGATGAGCACCTCGGCGGCCGGGGTCGGGACCATGCCCTGCCGGGTGCGCTCGAACAGCACGACCCCGAGTTCCTCCTCCAGGGTGCGGATCTGGCGCGTGACGGCGGGCTGCACCACGCGCAGCAGCCGCGCGGCCTTGGTGACGCTGCCCACCTCGGCCACGGTCACCAGCGCGGTCAGCTGCCTGAGCTCCACGGCCGGGACCTCCATAGCCGGAGCGGATCGGGGGTATCACGAGATGTTAGTTCACCTGCCCCGCCATGCCGGCGCATGATGAGGTCGAGTGCAGCGGCGCAACGACCCGGAGGGCACCACCATGACCGTGCTGAGCGCCGAGGAGCGCGCCATCGTCGACGTCGTCCGCGAGTTCGTCGACGACCAGGTGCGCCCCGCCGTCCGCGACATGGAGCACGCGAACGAGTACCCGGAGAAGTTCATCGACCAGATGAAGGGGCTGGGCATCTACGGGCTGGCCGTGCCCGAGCCGTGGGGCGAGGTCCCGGTCTCGATGCCGTGCTACGCCCTGGTCACCGCCGAGCTGGCCCGCGGCTGGATGAGCCTGGCCGGCGCGATGGGCGGGCACACGGTCGTCGCGAAGCTGCTCGTCGCGTTCGGCACGAAGGAGCAGCAGGACCGCTACCTGCCCCGGATGGCCACCGGGGAGGTCCGCGCGACGATGGCGCTCACCGAGCCGGGCGGCGGCTCGGACCTGCAGGCCATGACGACGCGCGCCCGGCCCGACGGGGACTCCTACGTCGTGGACGGCGCGAAGACCTGGATCACCAACGCGCGGCGCTCGCAGCTGATCGCGCTGCTGTGCAAGACCGACCCGACCGCCGAGCCCAAGCACAAGGGCGTGTCCATCCTCCTGGTCGAGCACGGCCCCGGGCTGACGGTGTCCAAGGACCTGCCCAAGCTCGGGTACAAGGGCGTGGAGTCCTGCGAGTTGGTGTTCGACGGCTACCGCGCGCCCGCCGACGCCGTCCTCGGCGGCGTCGAGGGCCGCGGGTTCGCGCAGATGATGAAGGGCTTGGAGACCGGGCGCATCCAGGTCGCCGCCCGGGCGCTGGGGGTCGCGCAGGCGGCGTTCGACGACGCGCTGCGCTACGCCCAGGAGCGCGAGAGCTTCGGCCGGCCGATCTGGAAGCACCAGTCGATCGGCAACTACCTCGCCGACATGGCCACCAAGATCACCGCGGCGAAGCAGCTGATCCTGCACGCCGCCGAGCGGTTCGACTCCGGCGAGCGCAGCGACATGGAGGCCGGGATGGCCAAGCTGTTCGCCTCCGAGGTCGCCATGGAGGTGGCGCTGAACGCGGTGCGCATCCACGGCGGCTACGGCTACTCCACCGAGTACGACGTGGAGCGCTACTTCCGCGACGCCCCGCTGATGATCGTCGGCGAGGGCACCAACGAGATCCAGCGCAACGTCATCGCCGCCCAGCTGGTCAAGCGCGGCGGACTCGACCCCGGCTGAACCCGGGCCGGCTCGGCGGGGGCGATCAGGCGAGCTCGGCGCGGCCGGTGACCGACGTCCGGCCGCCGCCCTCGGCCATCGCCGACAGCGCCAGCCTCCCGTCGTCGTGGCGGCCGTGCGCGCTGACCGTCGCGCCGCAGAACACCGGGCTCGACAGCCGGTAGTCGAACGCCCGCACGGGCCGGTCCAGGTGGCGGCGGGGGATCTCCAGCATCAGCAGCGCCAGCAGCGGTCCGTGCACGACGAGGCCGGGGTAGCCCTCGACGCCGGTGGCGTAGGGCTGGTCGTAGTGGATGCGGTGGGTGTTGTAGGTCAGCGCGCTGAACCGGAACAGCAGCTCGGGGGTGGTCGGCGTGGACAGCGCCCAGTCGTGCTCGGGCTCGGTGCCAGAACCGGTACCGGGCCCGGTCGTCGCCGCCCCGCCGCGCTGCCGGCCGGCGGGCTGCGAGCGGTAGACGGCGTCCTGCTCCTCGACGAGCAGGGTCTCGGCGGCGCGGCGGAACTCGTGGCGGGTGGTCACGAACGCCATCGGGCCGCTGCGGCCGTCCTTGACGGTCACCGAGGCCAGCTCGCTGCGCCGGGTGATGGTGTCACCGACGAGGATGGGGGAGCGCACCTTCAGCCGTCCGCCGGCGAGCATCCGCCTGCGGTCGGGGACGGGCGGCAGGAACCGGCCGGCCGCGGGGTGCCCGTCCTCGCCCAGCTCCGACATCCGGGTGGGCTCCGGGAAGTGGAACCACTGCCACATCGGCGGCAGCGGGTCGCCCTCGGCCGCGGCCGGCCCGGGCAGTTCCAGGATCGCCGAGAAGGCGGCGCTCGGCCAGGCGGTGATCACGTCGGTGGTCTCGACCGGTTCGGGGTGCCACCCCCGGACGGCGTCGGTCAGGTCGGCCGTCATCGGTGCGGTCCTTCCGTGCGGTTCACCGCGGGTCGTCCGGGAGCCCGTCGAGGAGGCGCCCGCGGTCGATCCCCCGATCCGGGACCGGGTGGCGGTCGCCTCGACCTGGTCGTCGACCAGTATCCCGCGGGCGGTACCGGGGTTCGCGGTGGCTCCTCCATGCAGCCGCCGCCCGCGTCACCCGTCGATGGCGTAGGTGATCTCGACGACCGCGGTCAGCTCCTGGCTGCCCACCTCGACCGGGACCGCGGCCCTGGCCGCGTCCGCGGCGTAGGGGGTGACGGGGTCGGCGACCACCTCGCTGATCGTGCGCACCACCCCCAGGTCCACCCCGGCGGCCTCGGCGAGCTGCCGCGCCCTGGCCTGCGCCTGGTGCACCGCGTCGGTCCGCGCCCGGGCGCGCGGCTCGCTGTCGTCGTCGACGGCGAAGGTGACGGCGCGGACGCGCAGGGCGTCGCCGGTGGCCTCGCCGGCCGCGTCGAGCAGGCCGCCGACCGCACCGGTGTCCCGGATCGTCGCGGTGATCTCGGTGGTCGCCTCGTAGCCGGAGGCGCGCCCGTCGTGGTCGAACGCGGGGTTGACGGTGAGCCCGCTGGTCCGCCGGTCGGCCGCGGCGATGCCGGCCTGATCGAGGGTCGCGAGCAGCGCGGTGGCGCCGGCTCCGGCGGCACCGAGCGCGGCGCCCGCGCTCGGGTGCCGCTCCTGCACCGCCAGGACGAGCGTCGCGGTGTCCGGCGTCGCGCTCGCCGTCCCCACGCCCCGGGCGGTGATGGTGGGCGGCGCCGGCGTGCCGCCGGGACCCGGTGCGGATGCGGTCGGCGCGGCACAGCCGCCCAGGACGAGCGCCCCCAGCGCGAGCACGCCCGCGGCGCGCAGTGGTACCCGGTTCATCGTCGATCTCCCTCGGTCGCTGCTGGGGGCAGGACGGCACGCGGGCCCCGCGCGGTTGGTCCGGCGGACCGGATGCACCCGGACGTGCACCTGCCTTCGGCACGACCGAAGGCTGGCTTCCGGACTCGCGCATTGTGTGGCGACCGGGGGCGGAGTGACCCTGGATCGGTGGCCGCGATCGATCCCGCCGACACCGCCCGGCTCGTCACCCGGGCGCGGCGGCGCGGAACGACCGTGCTCGTCGCGCTGGCGGTCGGGGCGGCGGCCGGTCGCGGCGCGGCGGTGGAAGCGGCGTCGCTGGCGCGCGGCGTCGAGGCGAGCGCCGCGCACGCCGCCGGCATGCAGCACGCCGGCGTGGCGCTGCTCCTCGGGCTGGTGGTGGTCCTGGTGGTGCACGCCGCGGTCGCGGCCTGGGCCCGCGGCCGGCTCGACGACCGGCTGGAGCGCGAGTGGGCCGAGGTGGAGCCGCACTGGAGCCACCGGCGCGCGGCCTAGCCGCCCGCCGTCATCGCGGTGATCAGCCTCCGCACCGGCCGTAGGCTCGGCGGATGCGCTACGACCTGGTCGACCTGCGGCTGTTCCTGCACGTGGTGGCCGAGGGCTCGATCACCGCGGGTGCCGCCCGGATGCACCTGAGCCTGCCCTCGGCCAGCGGCCGCGTCCGCGCGCTCGAACACCACTGCGGCGCGGAGCTGCTGGTCCGCGGCCGGCGCGGGGTGCGCCCGACCCCCGCCGGGGCGGCGCTGGCGCGGCACGCCCGCGAGGTGCTCGCCCGCGCCGCCCGCATGGAGAGCGCGGTGGCCAGCTACGCCCGTCCCGGCGCCGCCGCGCTGCGGCTGCTGGCCGGGAGCTCGGCGACGCACCGGCTGGTCCCCGAGGCGCTGGCCGGGTTCCTCGCCGCCCACCCCGATGTCGACGTCGTCGCGGCCGAGCGGCGCAGCGCGCGGATCGTCGAACTGCTGGCCGCGGGGGAGGCCGACCTGGGTGTGGTCCTCGACGAGGTCGCGCTCAGCGCCGGGGTCGAGGCCGAGCCGCTGGGCGACGACTCGCTGGTCGTCGTGGGGCAGGCCGGCGGACTGCTGCACGGGCGGGCGGCGCTGACCTTCGCCGAGGTCGCCGAGCACCCGCTGGTGGGGCTCGGCGCCGACGTCCCGCTGCAACGCTCCATCGAGGACCACCTGGGCCAGCACGCCCCGGCACCCCGCTACCGCGCCGTCACGGCCACCATCGGCACGGTCGTCGGGCTCGCGGCCGCCGGCGTCGGGCTGGCCGTGCTCCCCCGTCGCGCGGTCGAGGACGACCCTCGCCTGGACGTCTGCGAGCTGCACGAGCCGTGGGCGACGCGGGGGATGTCGCTGTGCCGGGGCGCCACCGACCGCGCGGTGTCACCGGCCGCCGAGGCGCTCGCCGAGAGCCTGCGCGCGGCGGCGCGGCCGCGAGCGTCGTGACGCGAGCTACGGGATGGCGCCGAGCTCGCGGGCGCGTTCGGCGGCCGCCTGGCGGGAGTGCACGCCGAGCTTGGCCATGGCGCTGCGCAGGTAGCTCTTCACGGTCTCGGCCGACAGGCCCAGGCTCGCGGCCACGTCCCCGTTGCGGGCGCCGACGGCGGTGTGCGCGAGGACGTCGATCTCCCGGGCGGTGAGGGTGCGGCTCGGGCCGGTGGGTGTCGGGGGCCGGCCGGTCAGCGCGAGGATGCGCGCCGCGAGCTCGGCGAGGCGTGCCCGCAGGTCGGGGTCGGCGGTGCCGCTCGACCGGCGCAGCACGGCGAACATGCGCCGGGCCTCCTCCCGCTCGGGGCCGGTGAGGGCGTCCGGGTCCGGTGCGCTCACGGCAGCAGTCCCTGGGCGCGGGCGGCGCTGACGGCCCCCTGGCGGGAGCGCGCGCCCAGGCCGCGCATGGCCCGCCGCAGGTGTGCCTTGACCGCGTCGGGCGTGGTGTCGAGCAGGTCGGCGATCAGGTCGTTGCCGCAGCCCGTGGCGGCCAGCGCGAGCACGTCGAGCTCGCGGGCGCTCAGCCGGGTCCGCGGGGAGCCGGCGCGCCGCCCCGGCCGGTCGGCCCGCAGGTGCGCGAAGCGCCGGCAGCCGTCCTCGATCTCGGTCCGGAGGGCCGGGTCGCCGACCCGGTCGGCGAGGCCGTGCAGCTCGTCGAACACCGCGGCCAGCCGGGACCGGGTGCCGGTCCCGGCCGGCGGTGCGGGCTCGGCGGTCATCCGGCGCGCGAGCCGGGCCGCCGCCGCGGTCAGGACGTCGACGGGCGCGTCGCCCATCGGGCCGGGGCGGCGCAGCGCCCCGTACAGGACCGCCCGCACCGTGCGGTCGACCAGCACGGGGACCGCCACCATCGAGACCAGGCCCTCGGCGGCGACCTCCCGGTCGTAGGCGTGGCTGATGACCGACGCGGTGCGGTAGTCGGTGACCGAGACGGGCCTGCGCACCTGCGCGGCGCGGCCGCCGAGGCCGTGGTCGCGGGCGACGAGCAGCCGGTCGAGCGAGGCGGTGCGCATCCCGGTCGAGGTGGTCAGCAGCAGGCCGTCGCGGGCGACCGGGCCGCCGAAGACGACGGGCAGGCCGCTCGCGGAGCTGACCTCGGAGATCGTGCGGCTGAGCAGTGCGTCGATCGCTGACGGCATCGCACCCCACTTCGTCGTGGACCCCGATCACGGTACGAATCTCGCTGACACCATGTCAACTGACCAGACGCCTGTGAGGTGAGCGGGTCACTGCCCCCGTTCGGGGCCGCCCGCGCGCAGCGCATGGCCCCACAGGTCGAGCAGCACGTCGAGGGCGACGTCGCGCTTGACCGGCCAGTGCCCGTCCACCCACAGCCGGGCGAAGTGGCTGAGCTGCAGGATGAGCAGTTGCACCCGCAGCCGTGCCGGCTCGCGCTCCGGCGCGGGCCAGCGGCCCAGGTGGCGGGGCATGCACTCGGTGATCCGGTCGAGCAGCCGGGCCGGCAGCAGCTGCTCGAACCCCGGGTCGGCGGAGACGGCCTCGTCGGCCAGGCGCAGCGCGTCGCGGTGGCGCTCGAAGAAGCCGAGCGCGTCGTCGAGCCAGCCGCGCAGGGCGGCGTCGTCGGGGCCGTCGAGGGAGTCGAGGCGCCGGTAGTACTCGAAGGTCTCCGGCATGATCGTGTCCTCGTACAGCTCGGCCACGATCCGCGCCTTGCCGTCGTAGTGCAGGTAGAACGTCGCCCGGCTGGCGCCGGCCACCGAGGTGATGTCGTCGATCGTGGTGGCGGCGTAGCCCTTCGCCGCGAACAGCCCGAGCGCGGCTTCGCGCAGCAGCCTGCGCGTCTGCTCCTTCTGCCTGAGCCGCATCGAGGGGCGCCTGCGCGGGCCGGCGGAATCCCGGTCGTCGGCGTGCATGGGGCGAGTGTAGGACCCCGCAATCGTCGCCGGACGCGCTCACTTTCGGGGGTACCGGGCGCTGACCGGGCGTTCCTACAGTCCGATCGGGCGCTGATCGGAGACCGGCGGCGCACCCGGTCGCGGTTCACGCCGATTCCCGGGGTCTTTCCCGCGCTTTTCCGGTCGGCGCACCGGATTCACGGACTGGAGGGTGTGCACATGGCGGAACCGGTTGTCGACGGCAGCGTCGCCGCGGGGTTCGAGGGGGTCCGCGACGAGTTCGTGGCCAACTTCGTCGAGCGCGGCGACGTCGGGGCGGCGCTGGCCGTCCACGTCGACGGCGAGATGGTGGTCGATCTCTGGGGCGGTGTCGTCGACCCGGCCACCGGCCGGAAGTGGGAGCGCGACACGCCGGGGTTGGTCTACTCGGTCACCAAGGGCGCCACCGCCGTCGTGGTCAACCTGCTGGCCGAGCGCGGCGAGCTCGACCTGGACTCCCCGGTCGCGAGCTACTGGCCCGAGTTCGGCGCCGGCGGCAAGGACCGGGTCACCGTCGCGCAGCTGCTCAGCCACCAGGCGGGGCTCCCGGTCCCGACCGAGCCGCTGACCCGCGCGGACCTGCTGGCCGGCACCCCCGTGGTGGAGGCGCTGGCGCGCCAGGAACCGCTCTGGGAGCCCGGCACCCGGCACGGCTACCACGCGCTGACCTTCGGCTGGCTCACCGGCGAGCTCGTCCGCCGGGCGACCGGTCGCTCGCTGGGCACCGTGTTCGCCGAGGAGGTCGCCGGGCCGCTGGGCCTGGACTTCTGGATCGGCCTGCCGCGCGACCGGGCGGCCGCGGTCGCGCCGCTGATCAACGGCGTGCCGGACCCCGCCGCGCTCGACGCGATCACCGATCCCGCCGCCCGGGAGCTCGTGCTCCGGGTCGTCGGCGCGCTGTCCGACCCGACCTCGCTGTTCGCCCGGACGCTGTCCACCAACGGCGCCCTGCCCACGCCCGACGCCGGGAGCTGGAACGACCCCGACGTCTACGCCATGGAGCAGCCCGCGGCCAATGGCATCACCACGGCGCGCTCGCTCTCGCGGCTCTACGCCGCCTGCGTCGGCGAGGTCGACGGCGTGCGGATCCTGTCCGAGAAGGCCCTCGACCGGGCCCGCGTCGAGCAGGTGCGCGGCCCGGACGAGGTGCTCATCGCCGAGAGCCGCTTCGGGATCGGCTTCCAGCTCGGCACGGCGGGCGCGCCGTTGCTGGGCGACGGCTCGTTCGGCCACGCCGGCGCCGGCGGCGCGCTGGGCTTCGGCGACGCGACCGCGCGCGTCGGCTTCGGCTACGTGCAGAACCAGCTGGGGGCCTCGCTGGTCGGCGAGCCCCGGACCGCGGCCCTGATCGCGGCGCTGTCGCAGGCGCTGCGCTGACCCCGACCCGGCCCGAACGCTCCCGGCGACCCGCCGGAGCACCCCGAACACCAGGAGGCGGAGCAGTGCCCGAAGCCAACACGGCGCCCGAACGGAACACGGCGGCAGAACGAAGCACAGTGCGCGTCGGAATGACGATGTTCTTCCAGAACTACGCGGACTGGGAGCGCTACGAGGCCAAGGAGGCCGGGCGGAGCGCCGAGCCGCTCGACCCGCAGACCGACATCAAGCGCTACGAGGAGGAGCTCGACACCGCCCTCGCCGCCGAGGACCAGGGCTGGGACTCGCTGTGGACGGTCGAGCACCACGTCAGCCCGTACACGATGATCCCCAACCCGGTGCAGCTGCTGTCGTTCATCGCCGGCGCCACCTCACGGATCGACGTCGGGACGATGGTCGTGGTCCTGCCGTGGCACCACCCGCTGCGGGTCGCCGAGGACATCACCACCCTGCAGTACCAGCTGCGGGGGCGGACCCCCTACATCGGCTTCGGCCGCGGCGCGGCCCGGCGCGAGTTCCGCCAGTTGGGGCTGGAGATGGGGGAGTCGCGCACCCGGTTCGACGAGGCGATCCAGGTGGTCAAGCTGGCGCTGACCCAGGAGTCGTTCAGCTTCAAGGGCGAGCACTACACGTTCGAGGACGTCACCATGCGCCCCCGACCGCGCGACCCGCAGGCGCTGATCGACAACTTCCACTTCTCCTGGGGCAGCCCCTCGTCGGCGCCCATCGGCGCCCGGTTCGGGCTCAAGCCGCTGATCATCCCGCAGCGCCCGTGGGACGACTACCACGCCGAGCTGGCGGAGTTCGGCCGCGCCCGCGCGGAGGCCGGGTTCGGGCCGGCCCGGCCGCGGATCCACATGAACGTGTTCTGCGGCGAGAACGAGCAGGAGGCCGCGGAGCACGCGCGCCGGTTCATCCCGCAGTACGCCGACAGCGCGCGGCGCAACTACGAGCTCGACAGCGGCCACTTCGCCACCACCAAGGGTTACGAGCACTACGCCGGCCAGTCCGAGGCGATGAACGCCGCCGGCGGGGCGGCGAAGCTCATGGGCGACGCCTACCTGGCCAACCACGTGTGGGGCACCCCCGACCAGTGCGTCGACAAGATGCGCCGGATCGCCGCGGCGTTCCGCCCGGAGGAGTTCATGCTGGTCATGCGCTACGGCGACATGCCGCGCGAGGTCGCCGCGAAGAGCACCGACCTGTTCGCCCGCGAGGTCATGCCGGCGATCCAGGCGCTGCCGCTGGAGGACCCGATCGACTACCGGGCCGCCGTCGACGCGTGACCGGCCGCGACCGCGGCGCCCGGCCGGTGGGCCGGTCGCCGCGGTCGCCGTCACCACCCGCCCGATCCCACCCGCCCGATCCCGACCGCCCATGAGGAGCCCGCACGTGGGGACCACGACGACCGATACCTACCGGCGCGCCCGCGACCTGCTGCGGGAGCTGTCGCGGGACTATGCGAGCGCCGTCGAGCGGTTCGCCTGGCCCGACCTCGGCGAGCGCTTCAACTGGGCGGTGGACTGGTTCGACGCCGTCGCCCGCGGCGTGGACCGCACCGCGCTGTGGATCGTGGAGGAGGACGGCAGCGAGGCCCGCTACTCCTTCGACGCGATGGCGCGCCGCTCTGACCAGGTCGCCGTGCACCTGGCCGCGCACGGGGTGGCGCGCGGCGACCGGGTGCTGCTCATGCTCGACAACCAGGTCGAGCTCTGGGAGTCGATGCTGGCGGTGATGAAGCTCGGCGCGGTCATCCTGCCCACGACCACGGCGCTGGGCCCCACCGACCTGGTGGACCGCATCGGGCGCGGCGGGGCCCGGCACGTCGTGGCCAACGCCGGGGACGCGGCCAAGTTCGACGCCGTCCCCGGTGCGTACACCCGGTTCGTCGTCGGGCAGCCGCGCCCGGGCTGGGTGACCTACCGCGACGCCTACGCCGCCGAGGTGCCGCCGGCCGCGCACCCGGGAACGGCGCCGTCGGACCCGCAGCTGCTGTACTTCACCTCCGGCACCACCAGCCGGCCCAAGCTGGTCGAGCACACCCAGGTGTCCTACCCGGTGGGGCACCTGGCCACGTCGTTCTGGGTGGCGGCGGCCCCGGGCGACGTGCACCTGAACATCAGCAGCCCCGGCTGGGCCAAGCACGCCTGGTCGTGCTTCTTCGCGCCGTGGATCGCCGAGGCGACGATCTTCGTCTACAACTACCGGCGCTTCGACGCCGCCGCGCTGCTCGGGCAGATCCGGCGGGCCGGGGTGAACACGTTCTGCGCCCCGCCGACGGTGTGGCGGATGCTGATCAAGGCCGACCTGTCCGGCGGGCCGGGCGCGCTGCGCGAGCTGCTCTCGGCGGGCGAGCCGCTCAACCCCGAGGTGATGGACCAGGTCAGGGCCGCGTGGGGGCTGACGATCCGGGACGGCTACGGCCAGACCGAGCTGCCGCTCGCGGTGGGCAATGTGCCCGGGATGCCGGTGAAGCCGGGCTCGATGGGGCTGCCGCTGCCCGGCGTGCCGATCGTGCTGGTCGACCCGCTGACCGGGCGCCCCGCCGAGGAGGGGGAGATCTGCGTCGACCTGTCGCGCCGGCCGATGAGCCTGATGACCGGCTACCGCGACGACCCGGAGCGCGACGCCGAGGCCATGGCCGGCGGCTACTACCACACCGGTGACGTGGCCTCCCGCGACGCGGACGGCTACATCTTCTACATCGGGCGCACCGACGACGTGTTCAAGGCCTCGGACTACAAGATCTCCCCGTTCGAGCTGGAGAGCGTGCTCATCGAGCACCCGGCCGTCGCCGAGGCCGCGGTCGTCCCGGCGCCCGACGAGCTGCGCCTGGCCGTCCCGAAGGCCTACGTCTCGCTCGCCGCCGGGCACGAGCCCTCGCCGGAGCTGGCCCTGGCGATCCTGCGCCACGCCCGCACGAAGCTGGCCCCGTACCAGCGGGTGCGCCGCATCGAGTTCGCCGAGCTGCCCAAGACGATCTCCGGGAAGATCCGCCGGGTCGACCTGCGCGGGCGCGAGGAACGCGCCGCGCGCGGCGAGGAGCAGGTCCAGGAGTGGCGCGACGACCAGTTCCCGGAGCTGCACCGGCGGTGAGGCACGCCTGGAAGGCCGCCGCGGCGGCCGTGTTCGCCTGCGGCTGGGGCGGCAACCAGTTCACCCCGTTGCTGGTGATGTACCGGGAGTCCGGGCTGTCGGTGCTGACCGTCGACGCCCTGCTCGGCGCGTACGTCGTCGGACTGGTCCCGGCGCTGCTGGTGGTCGGCGCGCTCTCGGAGCGGTACGGGCGCAAGCCGCTCATGGTCGTCGGCACGGCGTTGTCGGCGCTGGCCAGCGTGCTGATCGCGGCGGGGGAGGCGGGCACCGGGTGGATCGCGGCCGGGCGCTTCACCACCGGGATGGGGGTGGCCGTGGCGATGGCGGTCGGGTCGACGTGGGTGAGCGAGCTGTCCGTGCTCGGCGGGGCCGGGCGGGCCACCGGCGTCCGCCGCGCGGCGCTGTGGCTCACCCTGGGGTTCGGCCTCGGCGCCGGGGTCGCCGGGGTGCTCGCGCAGTGGGCGCCCGCGCCGATGGTGCTGCCCTACGCCGTGCACGCGGTGCTGGCCTCGGCCACGCTGGCGGCGATCGTGCGGCTGCCCGAGACCCGCGGCGCACCGGCCCCGCGCGCC
Organism: Pseudonocardia lacus; assembly: GCF_018531445.1. GTDB lineage: Bacteria > Actinomycetota > Actinomycetes > Mycobacteriales > Pseudonocardiaceae > Pseudonocardia > Pseudonocardia lacus. The sequence goes on along the minus strand of NZ_JAHDTH010000033.1, from coordinate 2,869 downwards.
ACCGGACGGTTCGCCGGTGTCCGGCACCCGCGCTTCCGCTGGGTGATCACCCCGATGGCGCCGTGGATCTTCGGGTCGGCCGGGGTGGCCTACGCGATCATGCCCCAGGTGGTCGGCGACCGGCTGGGCCCGTGGGGGCTGGCCTACTCCACGCTGCTCACGGTCTGCACGCTCGGCGCCGGCGCGCTGGTCCAGCCGCTGGCCAAGCGACTGGACCGGCCGACGAGCGCGCGCGGCGCCCTGGTGTCGATGGTGATCATGTCGGCGGGGCTGGCGGTGAGCGCCGCCGCCGCGGCGGTGCGCTCGCCGGCCGCCGCCCTGGCCGCGGCGGTCGTGCTCGGCGCCGCCTACGGGATCGCGGTGGTCTCCGGGCTGCTGGAGCTGCAGCGGCTCGCCGGACCCGGCGAGCTGGCCGCGCTCACCGGGGTCTACTACGCGCTGGCCTACGCGGGCTTCCTGCTGCCCTCGGTGCTGGCCGTGCTCAGCGGCGTCGCCGGCTACCCGGTCATGCTGGCCGCGCTGGGCGTGCTCGCGCTGGGCTGCACCGCCGTCATCGGCCGCCGGTCGCGCGAGCACCTGCCGGACCCGCCGCGGCGCGGTAGCCTCCCGCGGGCCGTGATGGTCGACCGAGCGCCGCGGGGGCGTATCACCGCCGTCTCGTCGCTGCTCGTTCGTGGGCCGGCCCGTGCGGGCGGGACGGTGCGCGGCCCCGCGCGTCGGGGCCCCGGCGGGAGGTCGGTGGATGGACAGCCGTGCGGAGCAGGCCCTGTCGGGTGAGCTGGCCCGCCACGTCGTGGACCGGTTGGCGCCCGACGAGATGGCGGTGTTCGACCCGGTCGCCCAGGAGTACTTCGCCGACCCCCAGGCCGTGCTCAGCCCGGCGCGGCGCGCGGAGGCCGTCGGGTTCGGGCTCGACCTGGCCCTGCTCACCCCGTACGCGCTGGCCGTGGCGGGCTCGGTGGTGACCTGGCTGGTCACCACCGTGTCCACCGCCGCCCGCGAGGAGTCCGAGGCGCTGGTGACGTCCTGGGTGCGCGGGCTGTTCCGGCGCACCCGCGCGCCCGAGCCCGCCGCGGTCCCGCCGCTGACCGGCGAGCAGGCCGAGACGGTGCGCCGGATCGCCGTGCGGCAGGCCCGCGCCGTCGGCCTGCCCGACCAGCAGGCGGCGCTGGTGGCCGACGCGATCGTCGGCGCGATCCGGGTGCGCTGAGGCCCGGCCGTGGGCGCCGTCGCCGCCGGGGGCCGCACGTCCGCGGTCCGGCCCGACGTGCTGGCCTACCCCGCGCCGACGACCGGCCGCTACCTGGTGCTGCTGGCCGCCCTGCTGACCGCCGGGTTCTTCGTCGGGGAGTGGCTGCACAGCGAGGTGGCCCGGTCGGCGTACGAGGCGACCGAGCTCACCTGCTCGGTGTCCCCGCTGGTCCCGGTGGACGCCCCGACGGGCACCGGCCAGGCGGCGCTCGACGCCTGCCGCGCCGGTAGCGAGCACCTGCGGGCCGCGTTCGTCCTGGGCGGGGCGGCGGTCGTGGCGGTGGGCGGGTTCGGCGTGCTCCACCTCGTCCCGGCGCTGCTGCGCAGGCGGCGCCGCCCCGCTGCGCTGCCGGCAGGGCTGCAGCCGGCGGGGCGGCGCTTCGCCGAGCTGGCCGCGGCCGCCGGACTGCGCCGCTGCCCGACCCCGCTGCTCGGCTCGGCCCGCCAGCGCGACGCGTTCAGCTTCGGCGTCCCGGGTCGCTACGCGGTCGTGCTGCCGGTCGCGTTGGCGCTGAGGTGGCGCGACCCGCGGCTGTTCGACCCGGTGGTGCGCCACGAGCTGGCCCACATCGCGCACCGCGACGTCGCGTTCGCCTGGCTGGCCCGCTCGATCTGGTACGTGCTGGCCCCGGTGCTGGCGCTGCCGGCGGTGGCCGGCGCCGTCTCCGGCGACCTCTCGCTGCTGCCCGAGCACCTGTGGCGGGCCCTGCTGCTCGCCGGCACCGTGCAACTGGTCGGCGCGGCCCTGTTGCGCTCCCGGGAGCACGACGCCGACCTGCGAGCGGCCCGGTCACCGGCCGGGCCGGGTCCGATGCTCGGGGCCGTCGCGCTGATCCGCGCGGCCGAGGTGCCCCGCTACCGCCGTCCGCTGGCGCTGCACCCGAGCCCGGCCGAGCGGCGCGCGGTCCTGCAGCGCCCGGAGCTCGCCGCCCGGGTGGGCTTCCTGGACGGCTTCACCGCCGCGTTCCTGGCCGGGCTGGCCGGGCCGCTCGTGGTCGAGGCGGTGCTGTCGAGCGCGGTCGGGATCGCGCCCCCCTCGGTCGCCCAGCTCGCCGTGGCCCTGACGGTGGGCCCGCTGCTGGGGGGCTCGGTCGGGCTGGCGCTGTGGCGGGCATCGGCGGTGGCCCGCGCGGTCGGGGGCTCGGCGCCGCCGTGGCCGGCCGCGCTGGGGGTGGCGGTCGGGCTGGTCGCCGGGTACCCCACCTCGCTGGGCGCGACCGAGGCCGCCGACCCGCTGTGGGTGGCCGTGGTCGCGGCGGCCGGCGCGGGCGCCACCCTGATCGCCGCCGGAGCGGGCGAGGTGTGGGCGGACGCGCTCCCGGTGCTGCGGCGGGCCCGGTGGGCCTGGGTGCCGGCGGTGGTGGTGACCGGGGCGGTCTACGCCGCGGTGGTCTGGGCCGTCGGCCAGTTCGTCGTCCTGCTCGACGCCGGTGGCTGGTCGCTGGTCGGGCTCTGGCTGGTCGCCATGCCCGACCGCTGGCTGCCGCTGGCCGCGGTGCTCGTGCTGGCCGCTTCCGCCGCCGTCGCGCTCGGCGCGGCGCGGCCGAACGGCGCCGCCCCGGCCTGGCTCGTCGAGGCCGGTCCGCCGACGCACTGGCCCGCGGCGGCACCCCGGCTG
>NZ_JAHDTH010000310.1 GCF_018531445.1 Pseudonocardia lacus | reverse complement strand
CCTGACGGGCGCTCCTTGACCCCGCCGCCTACCTCGACGCGCCCAGAACCCGGCGGAGAACCCCCAGAACAAAGATCAACAGCAAGAACAGGGGGTTGACCGGCCCCGCTCCTTCAGGGATGACAGTGAGGATGTAGGTGAGCCCCGCAGCGGTCGTTCTGACCCACGGCCTGACTGACTGCGGGTCTTCAACGGGATCTGTCGTTCGGTCCGCTGCGGGGCTCGCCTGCACTCACCAGACCGCGGTTGTGACCTCATAGGAGCCTGTGCCAGCAGGCACCCATCACTGTCTTGTCCGCTCGCCCGGCTGGTGCGTGCCGCCCTGCCCGCTGCACAGTTCAGGACGGCCATGACCACGATCACACACCCCGCGGCGCTGCCCCAGACCCGCGCAATCACCGGTGGGATCACCGGTGGGATCACCGGTGGGGTTGACACCCACAAGGACACTCACACCGCCGCGGTGCTCGACTCGACCGGGCGGATGCTGGGTCAGCGCCAGTTCCCGACCACCCCCGCCGGCTACGCCGCGCTGCTGGCCTGGCTGCGTGGACACGGCGACCTGCAACAGGTCGGGATCGAGGGCAGCGGCGCCTACGGCGCCGGTCTGGCCGCACACCTGCAGTCGGCCGGGATCGACCTGGTCGAGGTCGACCGCCCCGACCGCAAGACCCGCCGCAGGCAGGGCAAGTCCGACCCGGTCGACGCCGAAGCCGCCGCCCACGCCGCCCCAGGCCGGGCGCGCCACCGGCGTCCCGAAGGACCGCACCGGCCGGGTCGAGGCGCTGCGCGCGCTGCGCACCGCCCGGCGCAGCGCCATCACCGCCCGCGCCGAGGCCCAGACCCAGATCAAGTCATTGATCATCACCGCCCCAGACCCGCTGCGCGGCAGGCTGCGCACCCTGACCGACCGTGAACTCATCGCGACCTGCGCCACCCGCCGGCCCGACCACACCGCAGCCGGGGACCCGGCCACCGCCACCCTCATCGCGCTGCGCGCACTCGCCCGGCGCCACCAGCAACTCACCGCCGAGATCAACGATCTCGACACCCTCATCGCCCCGCTGGTCGCCCAGATCAACCCGGCCCTGTCCGCGCTGGTCGGGGTCGGACCCGACGTCGCCGGACAGCTCCTGGTCACCGCCGGGGACAACCCCCAGCGGCTGCGGTCCGAGGCCGCGTTCGCGATGCTCTGCGGCGCCGCACCGCTGCCCGCCAGCTCCGGGCGCACCCTGCGTCATCGACTCAACCGCGGCGGAGACCGCCAGGCCAACGCCGCGCTCTACCGCATCGTGCTCTGCCGACTGCGCTGGGATCCCCGCACCCGCGCCTACGCCACCCGCCGCACCACCGAAGGCATGAGCAAGAAAGAGATCATCCGCTGCCTCAGAACGTGTTTGAGAAGATCATGTAGCTGGCGTAAACCGGCGGCGCTGCTGCCGGACCGCGGGGCGTCCGCGGGCGATGCGGCGGGTGATCGTATTGATCGCGGCCCACCGGATCATGGCCTCGGAGATCGCGGGAGCGCGTTCATAGTCCCGGGCCAGGCGGCGGTGGGCAGCCAACCAGGCGAAGGTGCGCTCGACGGCCCAACGGCGGGGAATGACGGCGAACCCTCGCTGGCCGGTGGGTTTGCGCACGATGTGCAGCGTGGTGGCCAGAATGGTCGCGGCCCAGTCGAGCAGGCGCCCGGCGAAGCCGCCGTCGGCGAACAGGAACCGCACCCGGGTCCGCAGGCGGGTGTCGAGCAGCACCGACTTGGCGCCGTCGCGGTCCTGCACGCCAGCCGAGCAGACCACGACGCACAGCAGCAGCCCGAGGGTGTCGGTGGTGATGAACCGCTTGCGGCCGTTGACCTTCTTCCCGGCGTCGTAACCGCGGGTCGGGGCGCCGACAGTGTCGGCGCCGCGGACGCTCTGGGAGTCGACCAGCCCGGCGCTCGGCTCGGGGTCGCGGCCCTCGGCCACGCGCAGCTGCCCCCGGACCACGGGCAGGATCTTCTCGGTGACCTTTGCCTGCTCCCACTGGTTGAAGTACCAGTAGACGGTCTGCCACGGCGGGAAATCCGCAGGCAGCTGGCGCCAAGCACAGCCGGTCCGCACGACGTAGAGGATCGCGTCGAGCACCGCCCGGCGCGGATGCTTCTCCGGCCGGCCACCGGTGCGGGCCTCGGGCAGCAGCGGCCCGATTAACGCCCACTGGGCGTCACTGGTGTCGGACGGGTACCTCGATCGTCGCGCCATCCCGCCCAGGGTTGATCACCTCAGCGCCGAGGTCACGCAGACACGCCGACCCTTCTCAAACACGTTCTCAAACGCTACATCGCCCGCGAGGTCTACACCGCACTACTCCACCCCGATGATCATCAAGCCGCCACTTGACATCCATAGGAGCATCCCCGCCTACTGAACCGGGTCAACCGAAGTCTGGGCAGTCCCCTCATTGTTCCGCGAGGCGTGTAATGGTCTGGGTGATGGCGGTCAGGACCGTCGTGGTCCTCGGTGGCGTTGCGATCGCGATCTCCACCCATTCCGGCAGCGGATCCGGTGGCAGTGCCACGTTCGGGCGCTGAACGAGGCGCTTGGTCAACCGCGACTCCAGCTGCCAGAGAGCGATGTCCCTACCGCCCGGCGGGACGTCGAACTCCAATTCTCTGGTGAACTCGGACTCGACGTCGATGCGCACAGTGGACTGGGTCAGTTTGGACCACTCGGTCGACAGTTCGGCGGACGCGCTGGCCAGCCACACGTCCCCCTCCGCCTTCAACGTGAGCCCGGCCGAGAGCGCCAGCTCCTTCGACTTCTCCTGCCCCACCCCGCAGCGCACCGTCCGGCTATCCTTGAACGCCGCTGGCCCGGCGATTGACTCTGCCCAAATCAGCACCCACGACTTCGTGTGCTGGTAGAGGTACGCTAGGGAGTTAGCCGCCGCCAGCAGGTCGCTCCTGGGCAGGCCAGCGAAGCCCGGCTCGTGGCGGAGCAGACCGAGGGTGAGCGTTGGGGCAGTGATGGCGCGGGCTGCCGTCCAAGGGGCCGAGAGCTCGCCGAGCCTGCCGAGCCCGGTGCCGATGGCCCCTGGAGGAAAGTCGGGCGGCCGGTGCTCGCCCGTCATGCTGCCGCCCTTTCCGCCCGGCGGTATGCCCGGTGCCTGTGGTCGGTCAACTCCATCTTCTCATCCAACGGCTGGTCGGCCTCTGCGGCGGTGTGTACTGCTGGGTGACCAACTCGACGAACTGGTGCAGCGCCGGGCGAAGCTCGGCGAGCCCCCATGCCGCCGAGCCAGACATGGCGAGGTCGACGGTGGCCCCGGTGTCCGTAGTCACTAGCTTCAGCAGGCCATCGTCGCCACCGGGCACACTTGGATAAACGAGCGAAAGCGAGACCCGGCCGATTTTGGTCGGTATCCAGCCGGAGGCCAGCAGCCGGCCGTCACTGGAGCCGAGCCGGACCTGAGCGAAGCCCTTCTCGGAGAGCAATAGCTGCTGTTGGGCGAGGGCTCGGCGGCCAACCTCCGAGTCGCTCCACCCCGGTACCCGGACCTTGGAGCTGGCCTCGCCAACCGCTCGACCACCGTCACCGGTCGGGACGGCCTTCGGCGGTGCGGCCTCGGTGCGCTGCTCGGGGGGCGCCGGCTCGGAGCGGGATACGGGACCTCCCACGTCCGGCTGGGACAATTCGTCCACTGCCCGGTGCTCCGCGTTCTTGCCCTGCTCGCTGGCCGGGAGGAAATCCTGGACACGCACGCAACCGGGCGGCAGCCGCCAGTGGTTCCGAGAGCCCCGCACGAACAGGTAGTGCTTGGCTGTCGCGAACCCGTCGAAGTCGACCCCGAGACTTGCGATGAAGAAGTCGTGGTTGTGCCCGGGGTCGTCGACAGTGTCCTGGTAGCCACGGACATCGCCGTTGCTGAGCCGGTCGAGACCGTTCGGGTGGTGGCTGTGCCAGCTACCTATCTGCTCGATGCGCGGATCCGCCAGCTCGCGCTTTCGGAACTCGGTCGTCTGCCACTGCGCATCGCCCAAGTGGTAGGTCGGGGTGCGCTGTGCGCGCGGGCCGTCATCCAGATAGTCGGTAACCTGAAAGGTCAGCTCGCCGAGCGAATCGATACGGGCCTGGACATCGGAATGGCGCGCCGGGCCGCGGATCAGCCCGATAAACTTGCCACCCACCTCTACCCCGGGGTGCTTTTGTATCTCCTCGGTGAACCGTACGGCGACAGTGCGCGCCACGACAATGGTCGGCAGCACGTCCTCGAGTTTGGCGAGGATCTCAGCCACGTCAGTCCCCCAATCCTGGGGCGCCACATCGGAGGTGGCACCGGGCCTGCGGTCTCAGCAGCATGCGGGTGGTCTCGTACATCGTCGGGAAGAGACCGTTCACCCGCCGAAGGGCCACCGTCAGCCAGTTGAACGACGGTGCGGTCAGGTAGTCGGAGTTGCCGCTGCCGAGCAGCGCGGTGATGTAGTGGGCGTGCAAGGAAGCGATGACCGCGATGTCGGCAGCCAGCCCAGAAGCGGTGAAGTCGGCCTGTCCGACACCGTAGATGCGCTGCGTCTCTTCGTCGGTGAGATCGAGCCAGTTCTCGATGTCTCGACCCTGCTCGAGGCTGAATAGCCTCATGCAATTGTAGCAGCCCGTCTCACCCGGCAGATACGCGAACACCTCACCGCCGAGGCCGGTCCGGAACACCGACCCGAAGACGCAGGGACTCCGCTTCTCGACGCACACCTCGTTGACGAAGCTGCGCGCGGCAGCGTTATCAACGGCGCACACGACAAGGTCGGCGTTCCCGACCTCGTCCGCGAATCCGGGGGCGTCGAAGACGTCGCCCCCGGCGTGGTCGATCTTGCACTCCGGATTGCGGTCAACCAGCCAGTCCGCGGCGATGTCGGTCTTGAGTCGACCGATGTCGCAGCGCCGGGCCGGATGCTTCACGAGGTTGACCGCGGTAAGGACGTCGGGGTCGAACAGCGACCACCGCTTGATGCCGGTCATGGCCAACCGCTCTAGGACCACTATGCCACCGCTACCCAGACCGGCGATGACGATCTTGCTGTCGGTTAGCCCAGAGTTGGCCAGCAGGTAGTCGATCCGACTGGTGTCCAGTCTGCTATCCGAGGTCATTTAGGCGCTTCCGGAAGGTGTAGATCGGTCCGTGTACGTGCTGCTCCGGACCTGGCCAGATCTTGCGATCGAGGAAGATCTCGTACTTGTTTAGCCAGAGCGCGCTCTTAGCCACGATAAATGCAATGGACATCAAGGAATGCCATTGAGTCGATTTCATGACGCACAACGTGCCGCCGATCATGTGCGGGTTCCGCTGCGGCGTCCAGCCCGGCGTCGTGACCGCGGGCAACTCGTGGGGATACCGGTTTCCCAGCACGATCTTGATCGTGTAGCGCTTGCCGGTGAACGTGGTGAGAGAGCCGGCGGCGGCGGCCAGCTCGCCCTGGTTCCTGCTTTCGTCCAATCTGAACTGTGGGAAGTGCTTCGTGAGTATTCGCCGCTCGGCTGCCAGTCGTCCGTCTGGCCCAATCTCGCTCACCAGCAGGCTCCGGGGGACACGGTAGGTCACGGCTGGCTCCCGTACTCGCCTTTTTGGTCCGATATCCCAGCGATCGGTTTGCCGGCGCCAAGCTGGGGAGCCTTGCCGACCGCATAGACGTTCCCGTTGGAGTCAATCTCCACGAGATCGTCGTCGCTTAACGAGGACAGCAGCCTCTCCGCTTCGTCTCTGGTTGTCACCGCCGTGGACCTCCGAGTGTCGGGCAATGGGCGCAGCTTCTCGTTGCCCACCCGGAGTCGGTGGAGATCTACCGTCTGTTACAGTGGGCAGCCTGAGCCGCCGCCCTGCTCGCTGCGGCGATCACCACCCTGCGCGGCCACGCCGCGCCGGGCTGACCAGCCCTCACCTGACTGTCATCCCTGAAGGAGCGGGGCCGGTCAACCCCCTGTTCTTGCTGTTGATCTTTGTTCTGGGGGTTCTCCGCCGGGTTCTGGGCGCGTCGAGGTAGGCGGCGGGGTCAAGGAGCGCCCGTCAG
>NZ_JAHDTH010000309.1 GCF_018531445.1 Pseudonocardia lacus | reverse complement strand
CGCCGGGTTCGGGCAGCGCTCGCAGCAGCCGCGCCACCTCGGCCGCGGCCGGCCGCGCGCTCGGGGTGATCGCGGTCATCCGGCGCAGCACCCCGGCGAGCGGGGGTCCCGCGGCGGCCGGGATCCGGGGCGGGCGGTGCAGCCGCGCCACGGCAGCCTCCACGGCGGAGCCCGGGAACTCGCGCTCCCCGGTCAGCGCCTCCAGCAGGACGAGCCCCAGCGAGTAGACGTCGGCGGGCGCGGTGACGTCGTGGCCGCGCACCTGCTCCGGGGCCATGTAGGCGGCCGTCCCGATGACGACGCCGGTGTGGGTGACCTTGGTGGCGCCGTCGAGGCGGGCGATGCCGAAGTCGGCCAGCCGGGGCCGGCCGTCGCGGTCGAGCAGGATGTTGGCCGGCTTGACGTCGCGGTGCACGACGCCCTGCGCGTGCACGTAGGCCAGCGCGTCGGCGAGCTCGGCGCCCAGGGCGGCGACGGCCGCGGCGTCCATCCGGCCGTCGTTCAGCGCATCGGCGAGGCTGCGCCCGTCGACCAGGTCGGTGACGACGTAGCGGTCGCCGTCGGCGGTGCCGGCGTCGAGGAACGCGACCAGGCCCGGGTGGCGCAGCGCGCTGAGGATGCGGACCTCGCGGCGGTCGCGGCCGGCGTCGGCGGGGGAGGGAGCGGTCGTGAAGACCTTGACCGCCACGTCCTGGCCGGTGGTCCGGTCGAGCGCGCGGTGCACGGTCGCGGTGCTGCCACGGCCGAGCTCCGCGCCCATCTCGTAGCGCTCGTCCAGCACGGCTCCCTCGTGCATCCCGACTCCCATCGACTCGACCGCTTCGGGCGTACCCGGGGTGACACTGCGTCACACCACGGACGGGTGGTGGATCCGTCGGGCAAGTCATACGATGACTCGTCGATTCATATGACAACGGTTCGCGCGGGGGTGGCGGTGGAGAGCCCGCTCGGGACGGTCGACGCGGCACCGGGCACGCGTGACCGCATCCGCGAGGTCCGGCTGCGCAGCGTGCGCCTGCCGCTGCCCACCCCGGTCAGCGACGCCAAGGTGCTCACCGGCCGGCAGCGCCCGATGACCGAGGTGGCGATGCTGTTCGCCGAGGTGTCCACGACCGACGGGCTCACCGGGCTCGGCTTCGGCTACTCGAAGCGCGCCGGCGGTCCCGCCCAGTTCGCGCACGCCCACGAGGTGGCTCCGGTGGTCGTCGGGCAGGACCCCAACGACATCGCCCGGCTCTGGACGGCGATGGTGTGGGCCGGCGCCTCGGTCGGCCGCAGCGGCGCGTCGACCCAGGCCGTCGCCGCGATCGACAACGCGCTGTGGGACATCAAGGCCAAGCGGGCCGGGCTCTCGCTGGCCAAGCTGCTCGGCGCGCACCGCGACACCGTGCGCTGCTACGACACCTCGGGCGGGTTCCTGCACACCCCGATCGGGGGCGTGCTGGACAACGCCGACGCCTCGCTGGAGCGCGGCATCGGCGGGCTCAAGATCAAGGTCGGGCACCCCGAGCCGGGCTTCGACCTGGCCCGCGTGGCGGCGGTCCGCGCGCACATCGGGCCGGACGTCCCGCTGATGGTCGACGCCAACCAGCAGTGGGACCGGGCCACCGCGCTGCGCACGGGCCGCGCGCTGGAGCAGTTCGACCTGGTGTGGATCGAGGAGCCGCTCGACGCCTACGACGCCACCGGGCACGCCCGGCTCGCCGACGCGCTGGACACCCCGATCGCGTCCGGGGAGATGCTGACCAGCGTGCGCGAGCACGTCGAGCTGATCCGCGCCGGCGCGGTCGACACCATCCAGCCCGACGCACCCCGGATCGGCGGGATCACCCAGTTCCTGACCCTGATGGTGCTGGCGGACCAGGCCGGGCTCGCGCTGGCGCCGCACTACGCGATGGAGCTGCACGTGCACCTCGCCGCGGCCTACCCGGGCGAGCCGTGGGTGGAGCACTTCGACTGGCTGGAGCCGTTGTTCGACGAGCGCATCGAGATCGCCGGCGGCCGCATGGTCGTGCCCGACCGCCCCGGCGTGGGCCTGACGCTCAGCGACCGGGTGCCCGGCTGGACGGTGGCCGATGTCGTCGTCGACACCGCCGTCGACACCGCCGTCGACACCGCCGTCGACACCGCCCCGTGAGCCGGCCCCGCCGCGCCGACGCCCTGGTCGCCGCGCTGCTCGCGGAGATGCGGGAGGGCGTCGTGCGCCCGGGCGCCAAGCTGCCCACCGAGAGCGCGCTGGCCGCCCGGCACGGCGTCAGCCGCACGGTCGTCCGCGAGGCCATCACCCAGCTGCAGGCGGCCGGGATCGTGCGCACCCACCAGGGCCGGGGCAGCTTCGTGCTGGCCCCGCCGGACTCCGGCGAGTTCCTGGTGGAGGTCGGGGCCGGCGGCCCGCGCGAGGCGGGCGAGCTGCTGGAGTTCCGCACCGCCGTCGAGGTGGAGGCGGCCGGGCTGGCCGCGCGGCGCCGCACGCCCGAGCAGTTGGCCGCGATCGACGCGGCGCTGGCCGAGCTCACCGCGGCCGCCGCCGACCCCGGGCGCGTCGTCGACGCCGACTACGCGTTCCACCTCGCCGTGGCCCACGCCGCGGGCAACCGGCACTTCCCGGCGCTGCTGGGCTCGCTGGGCCGGGGCATGCTGGCCATCCCGCACGAGCGGCTCGTCGCGTCCGCGGAGCGGATCGCCCTGGTGCACGCCGAGCACGCCGCCGTGCGCGCCGCGATCGCCGACGCCGACCCGCCGGCCGCGGGTGCGGCGATGCGCACGCACCTGGCGAACTCCGCCCGTCGCCTGCGAGGGCGGTGAGTCGCCGGGTGCGAGCTCGCGCCGGGCATCGTCCGATGCCCGGAACCACTTATCCAGGTATCGGGGACGCACCTACAGTGGCGCCGTCGGCGGCGGACCCACCACGTCCGCGGCGCCGGCATCTGCCGCGAACCAGCCGCGCACCCCGGAGGTAGGCCCCCGTGCCCGAACTCGCCCCCACCGACCTGGCCCGGCGGCTCGGCGCCGGGCTGCTGTCGTTCCCGGTCACGCACTTCCGCGCCGACCTGGGGTTCGACGAGCCCGCCTACCGCGCCCACCTGGACTGGCTGGCCGGGCACGAGGTGGCCGGGCTGTTCGCCGCCGGCGGGACCGGCGAGTTCTTCTCGCTGACCCCGGCGGAGGTCGACCGGGTCGTGCGGGCCGCGGTCGACGAAATCGGCGGCGCGGTGCCGGTGCTCGCCCCGGCCGGGCGCGGCGCGGTGGAGGCCGTTGCGCAGGCCAGGGCGGCCGAGGCCGCGGGCGCCTCGGGGGTGCTGCTGTTCCCGCCCTACCTCACCGAGGCCTCCGAGGAGGGCATCGTCGCGTACGTCAAGGCGGTGTGCGCGGCCACCGGGCTCGGCGTGGTCTTCTACAACCGGGCGAACGCCCGCATCGGTGTCACGGCGCTGGCCGAACTGGCCGACAGCTGCCCCAATCTCGTCGGGTTCAAGGACGGCGTGGGCGACATCGAGCTGATGACCCGGGTCTACGCGCGCATGGGCGAGCGGTTCACCTACATCGGCGGGCTGCCCACGGCCGAGACGTTCGCGCTGCCCTACCTGCAGCTCGGCGTGACCACCTACTCGTCGGCGATCTTCAACTTCGTCCCCCGCTTCGCCCTGGACTTCTACGCCGACGTGCGCGCCGGCGACCGCGGGGCCGTCTACCGCAAGCTCAACGAGTTCGTGCTGCCCTACCTGGAGATCCGCGACCGCCGCAAGGGCTACGCGGTGTCGATCATCAAGGCGGGGCTGACCGCGGTCGGGCGGGGCGGCGGGCCGGTGCGACCCCCGCTCACCGACCTCACCGCGGCGGAGCTGACCGCGCTGACTGCGCTCGTCGAGCGCATCGCGACCCCGGTGGCGCGGGCATGACCGGGCGGCTGGCCGGCGCCGTGCTGGTGGCGGGCGAACCGGTCGTGGGCACCGAGGGGGAGGTGCGCGCCTCGTGGGGTCGGGTCCGTCGGATCGACGGTCGGATCGAGGGCCTCGCGTGACGGCGGCTGTTCGACCAGGGGGGCCGGTGGTCGAGTCGGTCGAGGTCGTGCCGGTCGCCGGGCACGACAGCATGCTGCTCAACCTCAGCGGCGCCCACGGCCCGTTCTTCACCCGCAACGTCGTGCTGCTCACCGACAGCGCCGGGCGCACCGGACTGGGGGAGACGCCCGGCGGGGAGGCCATCCGCGCGGTCGTCGAGCAGGCCGGCGCGGGGCTGGTCGGGCAGCCGGTCGCGCGGTACCGCTCCCTGCTGCGCGGGGTGGTCGAGCGCTTCGGCCACCACGACGCGGCCGGGCGCGGCGAGCAGACCTTCGACCTGCGCACCACCGTGCACGCCGTCACCGCGCTGGAGTCGGCGCTGCTCGACCTGGCCGGCCAGCACCTCGGCGTGCCGGTGGCCGAACTGCTCGGCGACGGGCAGGTCCGCGACCACGTCCCCGTCCTGGGCTACCTCTTCTACGTCGGCGACCGCACCCGCACCGACCTGCCCTACGCCGCGGGCGAGCCGGACGGCGACGCCTGGACCCGGATCCGCCGCGACCCCGCGCTCGACCCCGCCGCGGTCGTCCGGCTCGCCGAGGCCGCCGCGGACCGCTACGGCTTCGGCGACTTCAAGCTCAAGGGCGGCGTGCTCGACGGCGACGCCGAGGCCGACGCGGTCACCGCGCTGAAGGACCGGTTCCCCGACGCCCGCATCACCCTCGACCCGAACGGCGCCTGGTCGCTGCCCGAGGCCGTGCGGCTGGGCCGGAGGCTGCGCCACGTCCTCGCCTACGCCGAGGACCCGTGCGGGCGCGAGGGGTCGTTCTCCGGGCGGGAGACCATGGCCGAGTTCCGCCGCGCCACCGGCCTGCCCACCGCCACCAACATGATCGCCACCAGCTGGCGGGAGCTGGCCCACGCGGTGAAGGCCGACGCGGTCGACATCCCGCTGGCCGACCCGCACTTCTGGACGATGGCCGGCTCGGTGCGGGTCGCCCAGCTCTGCGCCGACTGGGGCCTGACCTGGGGCTCGCACTCCAACAACCACTTCGACGTCTCGCTGGCGATGCTGGCCCACGTCGGCGCCGCCGCCCCCGAGCCGATCACCGCGCTGGACACGCACTGGATGTGGCAGGACGGGGAGCACCTGCTCGCCGATCCGCCCCGCATCCGCGACGGCCACCTGGGGGTGCCGGCCGGACCCGGTCTCGGCGTCACCATCGACCGGGCGGCCCTCGACCGCGCGCACAAGCTCCACCTGGACCACGGCCTCGGTGCCCGCGACGACGCCACCGCGATGCGCTACCTCGTCGACGGCTGGACCTTCGACCCCAAGCGCCCCGCCCTCGTCCGCTGACCCGGGTGTCAGGGCCGGGATGCCGGGAGCCCGACGGGGGCGCCGTCGTGGACGGCCAGCCGGCGGCGGCGCTGAGCGGCCATCCGGATGGGGGCGTCGGTGGCGGCGTGCCCGGCGTAGCCGGGGGAGCGTTGCACCACCTGCAGGAACACCCGCCCGCCCAGCAGTTCGGTGGCGAAGTGCAGGTACTCGTCACCGGGCGTGCGGTCGTACATGACGCCCAGGGCGCGCAGCTCGGCGAGCAGGGCCGCGTCGAGCGCGAGGCGGGCGTCGAGGTCGTCGTAGTAGTTGTCGCCGATGTCGAGCAGCGGCGCGCCGGCCGCGCGGGCGGCCCTGGCGGCGGCCAGCGCGTCGGGCGTGCCGAACGCGACGTACTGCGGGTCGGGCACGGCGGGCGCCCAGCCGCCGCGGCGCAGCAGGCTCGCGGTCAGCACGAGGCGCACCCCGCCCGCGGTGACGACCCGGTCGCGCACCAGGCCGAACGGGGCCGCGATCTCGGCGGTCGGCTCGGGCTCCATGCCCAGCACGGCCCGGTAGAACAGCGCGGCCTCGTCGAACTGGTCGTAGGGCTGGGCCAGCGCCACGTGGTCGATACCGGTGACCAATGCGCCCCCGGCGGCGGGGTCGGAGGGCGGGACGGCGAGGAAGTCGGTGAGCCAGCCGTCGGGGGAGTCGGTGCGGCAGAAGAACACCGAGGTGCCGTCGGGGGCGG
>NZ_JAHDTH010000308.1 GCF_018531445.1 Pseudonocardia lacus | reverse complement strand
GGCGCCGACCGGCCGGCGCGCGCGGGCACGTCGAGCGCGACCGAGAGCCCCAGCAGCAGCGGGACGACGACCAGGTACACCGAGGTGACCGCTTCCGGCGCGACGAAGCCGACCGGCAGCCACAGCGCGGTGGCCAGCAGCAGCCAACTCGTGCGGGCCGGCCACACCCGCGCGGCCACGACGGTGATCCCGACCGCGATCATCCCCAGCTGGCTCAGCGGCCAGGCCATGTCCAGCACCAGCAGCACCCCGGACAGCTCGTACTGCCCGCGCGCCAGCGTGATCAGCGTGGACAGCGCGGCCAGCCCCAGCAGGACCAGCTCCACGGCGACCAGCCAGCGCCCCCACCGGCCGCGCCCGGCCGCCCCGGTCCCGCCCACCACGGCGACGAGCGCGATCACGCCGAGCAGGTACACCCCGCTGGACCACACGTCGGTGGCGCTCACCGCCTCCCCGTCCGGCGGCGCGAGCAGGCCGACCGCACCCCACACCACCCCGCCCGCGGCGACCGCCGCCCCGCCCGCCCGGACCATCGCGCTGTTCATCGCCTGTCTCCTCCCCCGCCCGCCGCGGTTCGGCGGGCCGGGAAAGCCTGGCCGCGCGTCCCCGTCCCGTCGTCGCCCTCGATCGTGATCCCGGGGTCCGCCGCGCGGCGGACGCGGATCCACCGCGCGGGGGACCCGGGTGGGAGCGGGCTCGGCTAGCGTCAGCCGCTGTGCGCGCCCCCACCCGCCTCGACGCGGCCTTCGCGGGCGCGCTCGGCGCCGGGGGCCTCGCCGAGCTGGCGCTCGGCGCGCTGCCGGACTCGAACCCGCCGGTCGCCGCCGGCGCGATCGCGGTCGCCGCGGGCGCGCTGCTGCTGCGCACCCGTCTGCCCCTCGTGGCGTTCGGGGTGGCCCTGCTGGTGCTGGCGGCCTCGGAGTTCCCCGGCGACGGCGTCGGGCTGACCGCGTCGATGGCGCTCGGCCTGCTGGTCGCGCTGAGCAGCGTCGCCCAGCGGTGCGCGCCCGCCGTGGGTGCGGCGGCGGCGACGGGCACGTTCGCCCTCTTCGGGGCCCTGAGCCTGCTCGGCGACCGCCCGTGGGACGTGATGGCGATGCTGCTGGGCACCGGCTCGGCGTGGGGCATCGGCCGGCTGGTGCGCCGCGAGCAGGACCGCAGCGCCGAGCTGGCCGCGGTCGCCGCCCAGCTGGCGCTGGAGCGCGAGGCGCGGGCGGACGAGGCGGTGCGCGTCGAGCGCGGGCGGATCGCCCGCGAACTGCACGACGCGGTGGCCCACATCGTCAGCGTGATGACCCTTCAGGTCGGCGGCGTGCGCCGGCTGCTGGACGCCGGGGGCGGGCGCGAGCGCGAGACCGCGATGCTGCGCGGGGTGGAGGACCTCGGCCGGGAGGCGGTGGCCGAGCTGCACCGGGTGGTCGGGGTGCTGCGCGCGCTCGCCGCCGAACCCGACGGGGAGTCCGGGTTGGCGCCGCCGCCCCGGCTGGAGCACGTCGGGCAGCTGGCCGAGCGCATCCGGTCGGCCGGGCTGCCGGTCGACCTGCGCGTCGAGGGCGAACCCCGGCCGCTGCCCGGCGGGCTCGACCTGGCCGCCTACCGGATCGTCCAGGAGGGCCTGACGAACGCGCTCAAGCACGCCGGACCGGCGCGGGCGCGCGTCGTCGTGCGCTACGACCCCGCCGAGCTGACCGTGTCGGTCGTCGACGACGGCGCCGGCGGACCCGGCGAACCCGCGGGCCACGGGCTCGCCGGCATGCGCGAGCGCGTCGGCATGTACGGCGGCGAACTGGAGACCGGGGCCGCCCCGGGCGGGGGCTGGGCGGTACGCGCCCGGCTCCCGGCGCCGCCGTGAGCGGGCGCACGATCCGCGTCCTGCTCGCCGACGACGAGATCATGATCCGGGCGGGGCTGCGGCTGGTGCTGGAAACCGAGCCCGACATCGTCGTCGTCGGCGAGGCGGGCGACGGGGCCGCCGCCGTGGCGGCCACCGCCGCGCTGCACCCCGACGTCGTGCTGATGGACGTGCGCATGCCGGGCCTGGACGGCCTGGCCGCGACCCGGCGCATCCTGGAGGAGCACCCCGCGGTCCGGGTCGTCGTGCTGACGACCTTCGACGACGACGCCAACGTGCACGCCGCGCTCCGGTTGGGCGCGAGCGGTTTCCTGCTCAAGGTGGCCCCGCCGGAGCGCCTCGTCGACGCGATCCGGGTGGCCGCCGATGGCGGCGCCCTGCTCGACCCGCTGGTCACCCGGCGGGTGATCAGCGCGTTCAGCACGCTGCCCGAGCCGGGCCGCCGCCCGCGCCCGCCGGCCCTGGACCGGCTTACCGACCGCGAGCACGAGGTGCTGCGGATGCTGGCCCGCGGGCTGTCCAACGCCGAGATCGCCGCGGAGCTGGTGGTCGGCGAGGCCACGGTGAAGACCCACGTCGCGCGGGTGCTGATGAAGCTCGACCTGCGCGACCGGGTCCAGGCGGTGGTGTTCGCCTACGAGCACGGCCTGGTGGAGCCGGGCGCCTAGCGACCGACCCCGCCGTCGAGAACGAACTTGTCGTGATCGAAAAGCCCTGTTGATCACGACAAGTTCGTTGTCGACGGCAACCGGGGCCCGGGCGAGAACGCCGCTCACCGGGCGGTGGGGTCCGGGCCCGGGTCAGCGGAAGTCGCGCGACTTCACCGGGACCGCCAGCGGGAGCTTCTGCAACCGGTCGGCGACCAGGTTGAGCACGCCCTCGGGGCTGCGCTCCAACCGCCCCCGCACCAGCAGGGCCGTGCTGCCGACCGCGACCGTGCGGTAGCGGGCCCACAGGCCCTCCGAGCAGGTGACGTTGAGCATGCCGCTCTCGTCCTCCAGGTTGATGAAGGTGACCCCGGCGGCGGTGGCGGGCCGCTGCCGGTGCGTGACCAGGCCGCCGACCAGGACGCGGGGCGGGATCTGCTCCGGGTCGCCGGGGCGCAGGCCGCGGCCGACGGCGTCGAGCCGGTCGATGCGGACGGCGCCCAGCGCGTCGAGGCGCTCGCGCAGGTGCTGCATGGGGTGGCTGTCGGGGGAGACCCCGGTGGCCCAGACGTCGGCGACGGTGGTCTCGGCGTCGGTGAGGCCGGGCAGCGGCGGCGCGTCGAGGCCGACGGCGGTGCCGGGGATCTGGTCGGAGCGGACGGCGGCGACCACGCCGGCCGCCCACAGCGCGGAGCGGCGGTCGACGCCGAAGCAGCCGAACGCACCCGCGGTGGCCAGCGCCTCGGCCTGGGCGACGGTGAGCCGGACGCGGCGGGCCAGGTCGGCCAGGTCGGCGTAGGGGCCGGCGCGGTCGCGCTCGGCGTCGATCCTCTCGGCGACGTCGAGGCCGATGCGGCGCACCTCGGCCAGCCCCAGCCGCACGGCCTGCCCGCGGTGGCTGCGCGGGTCGGGCTGCAGGACGGCGTCGGCGCGGCCCAGGTTGACGTCCGGGCCGCGGACGAGCACGCCGTGCCGGCGGGCGTCGGCCACCAGCGACTGCGGCGAGTAGAAGCCCATCGGCTGGGAGTTGAGCAGGGCCGCGCAGAACGCCGCCGGGTGGTGCAGCTTGAACCAGGCGCTGAAGTAGACCAGCGAGGCGAAGCTGATCGCGTGGCTCTCCGGGAAGCCGAAGTTCGCGAAGGCGAGCATCTTGGCGAAGATGCCCTCGGCGACCTCGCCGGAGATGCCGTTGGCCGCCATCCCGGAGAAGAACCGCGCGCGCAGCTTCTCCATCTTCTCGGTGGAGCGCTTGGACCCCATGGCCCGGCGCAGCTCGTCGGCGTCGCCCGCGGAGAAGCCGGCGACGTCGACCGCGATCTGCATGAGCTGCTCCTGGAACAGCGGCACGCCCAGCGTCTTCTCCAGGGCGTTCTTCAGCAGCGGGTGGTCGTAGCTGGGCTTCTCCTGGCCGTTGCGCCTGCGGATGTAGGGGTGCACCGAGCCGCCCTGGATGGGGCCGGGCCGGATCAGCGCGACCTCGACGACCAGGTCGTAGAACACGCGCGGCTTGAGCCGGGGCAGCGTGGCCATCTGGGCGCGCGACTCCACCTGGAACACGCCCACCGAGTCGGCCCGCTGCAGCATCGCGTAGACGGCGTCGTCGACGGGCTGCAGGTCGTGCAGCTCGATCCGCTCCGCGTACTCGGCGACCAGGTCGATCATCAGGTGCAGGGCGGTGAGCATGCCCAGCCCGAGCAGGTCGAACTTGACCAGGCCGGCGGCGGCGCAGTCGTCCTTGTCCCACTGCACGACCGAGCGGCCGTCCATGCGGGCCCACTCGACGGGCACCACCTCGGAGACCGGGCGGTCGCAGATGACCATGCCGCCGGAGTGGATGCCCAGGTGGCGGGGGAAGCCGAGCAGGTCGTCGGCCAGCTCGATCACCTGTTCGGGGATCGAGGCCGGGAGGGGGCCGTCGGCCAGGCCGGACCAGCGCTCGATGCGCTTGCTCCAGGCGTCCTGCTGGCCGGGCGAGAACCCGAGCGCCTTGGCCGTGTCGCGGACGGCCGATCGCGGCCGGTAGGTGATCACGTTGGCGACCTGGGCCGCGCAGCCGCGCCCGTAGGTGCGGTAGACGTACTGGATCACCTCCTCCCGGCGGCCGGACTCGATGTCCAGGTCGATGTCGGGGTAGCCCTCCCGGGCGGGCGAGAGGAACCGCTCGAACAGCAGGCCCATGTTGACCGCGTCGACGTTGGTGATGCCCAGCGCGTAGCAGACCGCGGAGTTGGCCGCCGAGCCCCGGCCCTGGCAGAGGATGTCGGCCTTGCGGCAGAACTCCACGATGTCGTGCACGATCAGGAAGTAGCCGGGGAAGTTCTTCTGCTCGATGATCGCCAGCTCGCGCTCCACGGTCTCCAGCGCGGCCGGGTACTCGGCGTGGCTGCCGTAGCGGCGCACCGCCCCCCGGCGCACCAGCTCGCGCAGCCAGCGGGCCTCCGTGTAGCCGGGCGGCACCGGGAACGGCGGCAGGTCGGGGGCGACCAGGTCGATCGAGAAGGCGCACTCCCGACCGATCCGCGCGGCGGCCGCCACGGCCCCCGGGTAGCGGTGGTCGAACCGCTCCGCCATCTCCGCGCCGGAGCGCAGGTGGGCGGTGCCGGCCGGGGGCAGCCAGCCGTCGGCGTCGTCGAGGCTGCGCCGCGCCCGCACCGCGGACAGCGCCGTGAACAGCGGGTACCGCAGCGGCGATGCGTAGTGGGCGGCGCTGGAGGCGACGACGGGCAGCCCGGCCGCGCGGGCCAGATCGGCGAGCGCGTCGTTGCGCTCGGTGTCGGTGGGCAGGCCCTGGTGGGTGAGCTCGACGGCGACGTGGTCGGCCCCGAAGCGCTCGACGAGCCCGCGCAGGGCCGCGGCCGCGGCGTCCCGGCCGCCCGTGCGCAGCGCCTGGCGGACCGCGCCCTTGCGGCACCCGGTGAGCACCACGACCCGCCCGGCCGTGTCGGCGACGACCTCGTCCAGGTCGTAGACCGGGCGACCCTTCTCCCGGCCGGCCAGCTGCGCGGTGCTGATCGTGCGGCAGAGCGCGCGGTAGCCCTCGGGGTCGCGGGCGAGCAGCAGCAGGTGGCTGCCCTCCGGGTCGGCGACGCCGTTCTGCGGGGCGCTCAGCCCCAGCGAGAGCTCGGCGCCGAAGGCCGTGGGCACGTCCAGCTCGGCCGCGGCCTCGGCGAACCGGACCACGCCGTACATGCCGTCGTGGTCGGTGAGGGCGAGCGCGTCGAGCCCGAGGTCGGCGGCGGCCTCGGCCAGCTCCTCCGGGTGGCTGGCGCCGTCGAGGAAGCTGAAGTTGGAGTGGCAGTGCAGCTCGGCGAACGGGACCCGGGTGGCCGGGTCGACCCGGCGGGCCGGCGGGGCCGCATAGGGCGCGCGCTTGCGCGACCAGGCGGGGCTGTCGCCGCCGTCGGGTTCGCCGTCGAGCGGGCCGGGGACGCGCGTGACCCGGCCGGAGAGCGCCGCCTCCAGCTCGGTCCACGGGACGTCCGGGTTGCTCCAGCCCACCCCGCCAGCCTACTCGAACATAAGTTCGAACGCTCGGCCTCGCGCTCGTCCGCCGAGATGACGCGCCGCGCAGGCGCCGCCGCTAGCTGTACTGACCGGACAGGTTGGTCAACCTGGTGATGGGCGGGACCCGTCCGATGGCGGTGTGGGGTCTGTGATGGTTGTACTCGTGGATCCAGCCCGGTAGGGCCTTTCGTCGCTGCGAC
>NZ_JAHDTH010000307.1 GCF_018531445.1 Pseudonocardia lacus | reverse complement strand
CCCGGAAGCTAAGCCCTCCAGCGCCGATGGTACTGCACTCGTCAGGGTGTGGGAGAGTAGGTCGCCGCCGACATTCAACATGGGGCCCGGATCCTGTTTTCAGGATCCGGGCCCTTTTTTCGTGCGCCCGGAACGCCGTAGCGGGCGCTAGCACAGGCCTCCGACAAAACCGGGTCGACGGGCCACCTCGGACGCTCAGCTCTCCACATCACGGCAGTTGTCCACAGCTGCGGAAATCGGCGTGGCCGGCTGCCCGCCGGATCCGCACCCTCGGTCACACGCCCCGCATCGGCGGGGTCGGGACGAGGAGGCGGACGTGTTCGAGACGCAGGTGACGGTGGTCGGCAACGTGGCCACCGCGGTGAAGCACCGGAAGCTGCCCAACGGCGACACCGTGGCCAAGTTCAGGGTGGCGAGCACGCCACGGTGGCGCGGACAGGCAGGCGAGTGGTCCGACGGTCGACCGTTGTTCGTGTCGATCACCTGCTGGCGCCAGCTGGCCGACAACGTCGTCGATTCGATCGGCGTCGGCGATCCGGTGGTCGTGCGGGGGCGCCTCTACACCGACGACTACGAGTACGAGGGCAAGCGCCGCTCCGACATCAGGATGGAGGCGCAGGCGGTCGGGCCGGACCTCAGCCGCTGCCGGGCCGTCCTCACCCGCAACCGGCGGTCGGCGGATCCGGAGGGTGGTCGAACGGTCGCGGCCGACGCCGGAGGCGGGTTCGGCGCGCCCGAGCCGCCCCCCGACGACCAGCGCGACCGACTCGGCGCCCCGGTCGAGGCGGGCGTCGGGGCCTGACGTGGCCGGAACTACCATCGTGGGCGTGGCGGAGTTCATCTACAGCATGCAGCGGGTCCGCAAGGCCCACGGCGACAAGGTCATCCTCGACAACGTGACACTGAACTTCCTGCCCGGAGCAAAGATCGGTGTCGTCGGGCCGAACGGGGCCGGCAAGTCGACCGTCCTGCGGATCATGGCCGGCCTGGAGCCGGTCAACAACGGCGACACGAAGCTGGCCAACGACGCGACGGTCGGCATCCTCCAGCAGGAGCCGCCGCTCAACGAGAGCAAGACCGTCCTCGGCAACGTGGAGGAGGGGCTCGGCCAGATCAAGGAGCAGCTCGACCGCTACAACGAGATCGCCCAGAAGATGGGCGAGGGCGAGTACTCCGACGAGCTGATGGCCGAGATGGGCGAGCTCCAGGAGATCCTGGACGACAACGACGCCTGGGAGCTCGACTCGCAGCTGGAGCAGGCGATGGACGCGCTCCGCTGCCCCCCGGCCGACTCGCCGGTCACCATCCTCTCCGGGGGCGAGCGCCGCCGGGTGGCGCTGTGCAAGCTCCTGCTGAGCAAGCCCGACCTGCTCCTGCTCGACGAGCCGACCAACCACCTCGACGCCGAGAGCGTGCTCTGGCTCGAACAGCACCTGGCGTCCTACGCCGGCGCCATCCTCGCGGTCACCCACGACCGGTACTTCCTGGACAACGTCGCGGGCTGGATCCTGGAGGTCGACCGCGGCCAGTTCTTCCCGTACGAGGGCAACTACTCCACCTACCTGGAGAAGAAGGCCGAGCGGATCGCGGTGCAGGGCCGCAAGGACGCCAAGCTGCGCAAGCGCCTGGAGAGCGAGCTGGCCTGGGTCCGCTCGGGCGCCAAGGCGCGCCAGGCCAAGAGCCGCGCCCGCCTGCAGCGCTACGAGGAGATGGCCAGCGAGGCCGACAAGCACCGCAAGCTCGACTTCGAGGAGATCCAGATCCCGCCGGGCCCCCGGCTGGGCAACGTGGTCGTCGAGGTCGAGCACCTCGACAAGGGCTTCGACGGCCGGATGCTGATCAAGGACCTGTCGTTCTCGCTGCCGCGCAACGGCATCGTCGGGGTGATCGGCCCCAACGGGGTCGGCAAGACCACCCTGTTCAAGACGATCGTCGGCCTGGAGAAGCCCGACTCGGGCATCGTGCGCGTCGGAGACACCGTGCGCCTGTCCTACGTCGACCAGAACCGCGGCGGCATCGACCCCAAGAAGAACCTCTGGGAGGTCGTCTCCGACGGGCTCGACCACATCAAGGTCGGCCAGGTCGAGATGCCCTCGCGGGCGTACGTGGCGGCGTTCGGCTTCAAGGGGCCCGACCAGCAGAAGCCGGCCGGGGTGCTGTCGGGCGGCGAGCGCAACCGGCTCAACCTCGCGCTGACGCTCAAGGAGGGCGGCAACCTCATCCTGCTCGACGAGCCGACCAACGACCTCGACGTCGAGACGCTGTCCTCGCTGGAGAACGCGCTCGAGCAGTTCCCGGGCTGCGCGGTGGTCATCTCCCACGACCGCTGGTTCCTCGACCGCGTCGTCACCCACATCCTCGCGTGGGAGGGCACGGAGGAGAACCCGGCGGCGTGGTTCTGGTTCGAGGGCAACTTCGAGGCCTACGAGAAGAACAAGATCGAACGGCTCGGACCCGACGCCGCGCGCCCGCACCGCGTCACCCACCGTAAGCTCACCCGTGACTGACAGCGACCCACGCAGTGAGCCACCCAGCGATCCCACGCAGTGATGCCACTCCGCGCTGATCCCCCGATCGGCGAGTCCTGACGTAGTGACACCAGGAGGTCCGGTGAGGGCGATCCGGCCCGGGGCAGGCGCCCCGGACAGCGGTACGGCGGCGGCGCCCGCCGACCCGCTGGCGGCGGCGGCCGACCTGCGGTGGTCCCGACCGGACCTCACCGCCGCTCTCGCCGACCACGTCCTGGAGACCGCGGCCGCCACCGACGACCGCGATCGCTGGCTGGCCGCCGCGGGCTGGGCGGTGCACGCCAGGTCGGCCACCGGCGATGGCCGCGACGCCGCGTCCGACGTCATCGGCGGCCTGGCCGAGTGGGGCCCCGGGATCCTCGACGGTGCGGCCGCCGGCCGGCTGCGCGTCGAGCTGGCCCTGGTGGCGGTCAACGCCGGCGAGTCGGGCGCCGCGTCGGCGCTGCTGGCGCCGGTCGTGGCCGAGTCCGCCGAGGCGGAGCTGCGGGGCGACGCGTTCGGCGTGCTCGCCCGGTGCGCCGTCGAGGACGATCCCGACCGGGTCGACGCCGCCCTGGAGTGCGCCGAGCTGGCGTGGGGGGAGGTCGGCCCACCGCTGTCCGAGCTCGGTGCGGCCGCGGTGGCGCTGGTCGCCGCGGCGGCGCACCGCAGGGCCGCCCGTCCCCACGTCGCCGCCGAGCGGGCCGCGGACGGGCTCGCCGAGCTGGAGCGGGCCCGGGGCGCGGCCGGGACGGGTCCGCGCTCGGGCCACCTGGCCGCGGCGCTGGCCGCCGAGTGGATCCTGTCCCTGCTCGACGCGGGCGACACCGAGCAGGCCCGACAGGGCTGCGCCGAGCTGGCCCCGCGCCTGGAGCACAGCAGGCCCAGCCGCCAGCTGGCCCGGCTGCGCCTGGCGGTCGCGCGCACCAACGCCGTCGGGAGCGCGGTCGGCGGCACCGCGGCGGAGACCGCCGCGCACATCCTGGGCCAGGCGGTCCGCGACGCGGCCGAGTGCGACGCCCCCGACCTGGAAGCGCTGTGCTGCGCGGCCCTCGGTGCGGTCTACGAGAAGGCCGGCCGGCCCGACTTCGCGCTGACCACGGTCGAGCGCGGCGTCGCCGCGCAGCGGCGCGACCGCAGCCGCTCGGAGCGCTTCCGGGCGGCGCTGGCCTCGTTGCCGGTCCAGGCGCGCCCGGCGGCCCCGGCGGCTACTGCGTCCGGGGCCCCTGCGGGCGGGCCCGACCCGCTGGGCATGACGCGGCCGTTGCCGGTCGGGCCGGGGGCCGAACCGGTCACCGCGATGCTGCCCACCACGGGCGGACCGGACGGGACCCGCGGCGGTGCCGACCGGGGTCGGCGTTCGCGGCACGGACTGGCGGTCGACCGGGCCTGGCAGCTCGGCGAGTACGCCCCCGCCGGGGACGACGAGCCCCGCGACCAGCCCGCCGACGACGAAGCCTCCCGCGACAGCGGGGCGCCACCCGCCGGTGGCGGTGGTTCCCGCGGCCCGACGCGCACCACGGCCGACCGGCCGGACCGGAAGGGCCGCGCCGGCCGGGCCGAGGCCGACCAGCGACCCGGCGGGCGCTCGGCGGTCTGGGACGTCCGGTGGGACGACGTCGCCGAGTCGCCCATCGGCGACTCGCTGATGCGCACGATGCGATCCGATGGCACGCCGGCCCCGTCGTCGAACGGCCACCGGGCGAGGCGCACCCCGGCCGCCGGGTCGCCCGACGCCGCCCGCACCGAACTCCTGCGCGTCACCGACGCCGATGCCGACGCGTCGGACCGCGACGAGCCCGAGGCGCCGGGGTCCACACCGGCGGCCGATCCCACCGGGCCCGCGAACCGGCACCGGTTGGACTCCGGCATCAACCCGATCCCCGCCACCCGACGCCGGACGGCGACCGAGGAACTGGAGGCGCGCAGGGCGGCGGCCGGGCGCAAGGAGTCGGCCCCCGCGGCGTTCTCCGCCGAGTGGCTGGCCGCCGAGCTGGCCGACCTGGAACGGATCTGGGAGCGGATCTCCCAACCGGTCGTGCGGCCCGAGCCGGGCGAGACCCCCGCGCACGCCGACGCGACAGAGCGCGCCGCCGACCGGCCGGCGCGCCGGTCGCGGACGGGCGGCGACCCGGCGGAGTCGGACCACGACAGCGCTGACCACGGCGGCGCCGACCACGACAGCGACAGCGACAGCGACAACGACAACGACGGCAGCAACCACGACGGCAGCGACCACGGAGGCGCCGACGAGCAGGGCGGCCTCGACGACTCCCCCGACTCCACGGATCGGCCCCGGCGGAGCGGTGGCCGCCGGCGCGCCGAGCAGCCCGCCGGCGCGGATCCGGCGCGGCCGGTGCGCGCTCGCCGTCGGTTCGGTGCGGCCGGCGACAGCAAGCCCGGTGGCGCGACGCCCGCGCGGTCCGGCCTCGGCCGGCCCGGCGCCGACTACCGCGTCGCGGCGGTCCCGACCGGGGCGGGCGAGGGCCGGATCGGACGCCGGCGCGCCGCCGACGATCCCGTCGAGGACGAGCCGTCGAGCGTCGATGCCGCAACCGACACCGTGATCGACACCGCAACCGACACCGTGATCGACACCGCAACCGACACCGTGATCGACAGTGCGACCGCCGGTGCGACGGACGGGGACAGCGGTCCGTCGGCGCCCTCGTGGACCGCGACCCGTTCCGCCGGCCGCGGGTTGCCCGGGATGCGTCGACGCGCCGGGTCGGAGCCGGCCGCGGACGATCCGGCCGAGCCCGACGAGCGACGCGAGCGCTCCCCGGGCTGGCGCTCGGGAGCGGACTCCGACGAAGGCGGGCGCCCGCGGGGCGGGCGGCGTCGTGCCGAACCCGACGTTCCCTCCGGCGGCCTGCCTGAACCGACCGGACCGCGGCGCCGCGCCCAGGATCCGGAAGCGTCGACCGAGGACGAGCCGTCGAGCCGGCGCCGCGACGAGGTCGATGACGAGCCGGCCGGCACCGCCACCGGCGTGGCCGGGTCGGGCGACGCTCCCGACCAGCGCGACGGCACCGATGGCGCCGATCGTCGGGGCGGCGCCCCGACCGGTCGTCGCCGCGCCGTGCCGCGGGGCGACGAGGACGGCGCCGAACCCGGGGGCGGGCGCCCCGCCGGCCGGCGGTCGATGCCGGGCCAGCCCGCGCCGGGGAGTTCACCCCGGTCGAGCCGGGGGGTCCGGCAGGCAGCCATCGCCCGGGCGGAGACCACCATGCTGCCCGCCGTGCGTCCGAAGTCGGTGCCCCCGGCGCCCTCGGTGCCGCCGGCGGACGCGGCCGACGCGGCGCTGTTCGGACCGCTGCCGGACGAGCTGCTCGACCCGGTGCTCGCCGAGCCGCCGGCCCCGGGGCCGGCCCCTGTGTCACAGCCGGTGGCGCAGCCGCGCCCCGGGAGCGGCCCGTCCGACGCCGACGGCTGCGTCGTCGGCATCGACATCGCCCGGGAGGGGCGCAGGTTGGTCGGGCGGCGCTCGGCGGAGGTCCTGCGGGCCGTCGCGGAGGCACTGCGGGGCCACCTGCCGCCCGACGGGCGCATCGAGGAGGGCGAGGCCGGTGTGCTCACGGTCCTCGCGCCCGGGTGGAGCCGCGACGAGGCCACCGGGTGGATGCGCAGCAGGCTCCCCGGGGTGCTGGACGGCGTCGTCTGCGAGGTCGACCCGGCCGGCATGAGCCTGCGGGCCGCCGTGCGCGACGGCGACGGTCCGGTCGGCGCCCAGCTCCTCCAGCGGCTCGACGCCCCGGCCGGACCCGCCCGGCGGGAGCCCGACGCCCCCGTCGGCAGGCCGCC
>NZ_JAHDTH010000306.1 GCF_018531445.1 Pseudonocardia lacus | reverse complement strand
CGGGCGCCGCAGCCGCCCCCCGACGACGCCGGCGCGCCCACGGTCCTGGACACGGTGCTCGCCGCGATGGCCGGCGACGGCCCGCCCGCGCACCGGGTGTGGCTGGACCCGCTGGCCGACCCGCCGCCGCTGGACGAGGTGCTGGGCCAGGTCGTCGAGCTGGCCGGGACGGGCCTGCGCGCGCCCGGCGGCGCCGACCTGCGCGTCCCGATCGGCCTGGTCGACCGGCCCTACCAGCAGCGGCGCGACCCGCTGGTGGTCGACCTGGCCGGTGGCAGCGGCCACCTGGCCGTCGCGGGCGGCCCGCGCTCGGGCAAGTCGACCGCGTTGGCCAGCACCGTGCTGGGCCTCGCGCTGACGCACACGCCGGCCCAGCTGGGGGTGCACGCGCTCGACTTCGGCGGCGGCGCGCTGGCGGCACTGACCGGGCTCCCGCACGTGGGGACCGTGGCCGACCGCCACGAGCCCGACCTCGTGCGCCGCACCGTCGCCGAGTTCTCGGCGGCCCTGGCCCGCCGCGAGCGCCTCTTCCGCGACGCAGGCGTGGCCTCGGTCGAGGTGTTCCGCGCCCGGCGGGCCGGAGGGGAGTTCCCGGACGAGCCGGCCACCGACCTGCTGCTCGTCGTCGACGGCTACCTGACGCTGCGCGGCGGCGAGTTCGACGACGTGGAGCAGCGGCTGCTCGGGCTGGCCGCCCAGGGGCTGGCCTACGGGCTGCACCTCGCGGTGTCGGTCACCCGGTGGAGCGAGCTGCGCCCGGCGCTGAAGGACCTGATCGGCAGCCGCGTCGAGCTGCGGCTCGGCGAGCCTGCCGAGTCCGAGATCGACCGGAGGGCGGCGGCCGCCGTCCCGTGCCGGCCCGGTCACGCGCTCGCCCCGGACGCCGCGCCCGCCCTCGTCGCGGCGCCGCGGTTGGCCGCCGGAGCCGGTGACACCACGGCGCTGGTGGAGGCGGTCGCGCGGGCCTGGTCGGGGCCCGCGATGGCGCCGGTGCGGCTGCTGCCCGAGCTCGTCGGCGTCGACGAGCTGCCCGCGGCGCCGTCGGGCATCGCGATCGGCGTCGACGAGGAGCTCGCCCCGGTCGCGGTCGACTTCGCCGTCGAGCCGCACCTGATCTGCTTCGCCGACGCCGAGAGCGGCAAGACCGGGCTGCTGCGGCTGCTGGCCGGCGCGATCACCGAGCGGCACGGCCCCGAGGAGGCCCGCATCGTGCTCGTCGACCACCGGCGCACGCTGCTGGGCGCGGTCCCCGACTCGCACCTGATCGGCTACACGAGCACCGCCGACGCCACGGCCGAGGTCGCCGCGGAGGTGGCCGGGTCGCTGCGCCGCAGGTTGCCCGGGCCCGAGGTGACGGCCCGCGAGCTGCGCGAACGCAGCTGGTGGAGCGGCCCGGAGGTGTACCTGCTCGTCGACGACTACGACCTGGTCGCCCCCGGCGGCGGTGTGCCGCACCCGCTGCTGGCGCTGGCCGAGTTCCTGCCGCAGGCCAAGGACGTGGGCCTGCACGTCGTGCTGGCGCGCCGCTGCGGCGGGGCGGGGCGGTCGCTGTTCGACCCGGTGCTCGGGCGGCTGCGCGAGCTGGGCACGCCGGGGCTGGTGCTCAACGGCAGCCCGGACGAGGGCGCGCTGGTCGAGTCGGTCCGCCCGGCCCCGGGCCCGCCCGGTCGCGGGGTCCTGGTCGACCGGCGCCGCGGTGCCCGGCGGATCCAGCTGGCGTGGGCCCCGCAGGCGCCGGACGAGGGCGGCTGACCGGCCGCGTCCGATCGTCAGGAAAGCCACCTCCAGGACGTCCGACGTCCTGGGGGTGGCTTCCTGGCACTCGGCGGGAGGGCGCCGGATTTGCACCCGCACACGGTTTCGCCCGTTCCGCCCCGCGGCCCCGCCCCCGGCTGCGACCGTTCCCGTCACGGAATCGAACAGGGAGTGATCGCTGATGGTGAACGAGGGCTTCGGCACGACAGTCGAGGAGATGGACCGCGCCGGCAAGGAGGTCCTCTCGGTGAACGACACGGTGCAGTCGGACCTGGCCATGCTGCGCAACCGGCTGGCGCCGCTGGCCGGCGGTTGGCGGGGCGACGCCGCCGCGGCGTTCGGCCGGTTGATGGACCGCTGGGACGCCGACGCGCGCGTCATCAACGATTCGCTGCGCACCATCGGCGTGTCGATCAGCGCCTCCGGCGCCGACTACCGGGCGCACGAGGAGCAGAACGCGGCCGGCATGTCGAGCATCCGCGCGGCGCTGGGCTGAGGGGACGACGATGCCTGAGATCAAGGTCACTTTCGGCGCCATCGACGCCGCCCGCGCCGACGTCGCCGGCACGGCCAACCGGATCAACACCCGCCTCGCCGAGCTCAAGCGGATGCTGGCCCCGCTGGTCGCCTCGTGGGACGGCGCCGCGGCCGAGGAGTACCGCACCGCGCAGCGCAACTGGGACGCCGCCGCGGGCGACCTCGCCCAGGTGCTCAGCCAGATCGCGGTCGCGCTCGGCTCCGTGCACGACGGGTACCGCCAGGTCGAGCAGGCCAACGCCGCGCGCTGGCGCTAGCGCGACCCATCGGCAGCGGGCCGCACCACCCGGCGGCCCGCCCCACCGCACCGGCCCGGACACCGCCACCCCGGCGGCGTCCGGGCCGGTGCTCGTGCGCCGGGACGAGGCTGCGCGAACGGGCGAACGAGGGGGCGCTCCCGGCGCACCGCCGCGCTGTGGAGGGGGCGTTTTGACCCCGCTCAGCGGCGACGGGTACCCTCGGTCTTCGACAGTGCGGTGGGTGGATGCCCGCAGCCGTGGTCCCATGGCTGCGACGGCCCATCGGGGCCCCGGCGCCCGCTGCACCCCCGCACCGAAGGCAGCTCCCGAGCGACTCGGCAGAGCAGACGACAGCGACGAGGTAGGTCCGTGTCCACGTACAGCCCCAAGCCCGGCGATATCTCCCGCGCCTGGCACGTGATCGACGCTACGGACGTGGTGCTCGGCCGGCTGGCCGTCCAGGCCGCGACCCTGCTGCGCGGCAAGCACAAGCCGATGTTCGCGCCGCACATGGACACCGGCGACTTCGTCATCATCATCAACGCCGAGAAGATCGCCGTGTCCGGCAACAAGCGGACCGACAAGTTCGTGTACCGCCACAGCGGCTACCCGGGCGGTCTGCGCCAGCGCTCGGTCGGCGAGATGATCGAGAACCACCCCGACCGCCTCGTCGAGAAGGCGATCAAGGGCATGCTGCCGAAGAACAAGCTCGGCCGCGCGATGAGCAAGAAGCTGAAGGTCTACGCGGGCCCCGACCACCCGCACGCCGCGCAGAAGCCGGCCGCGTTCGAGATCACCCAGGTCGCGCAGTGACCAGCGCCGACGCGACCGGACCCGAGTCTGTGGAAGAAGGACAGCCCGTGACCACCCCCGAGCCCGAGAACGAGGTCGTCGAGGAGGCCGTCGAGGACGCGTTCGACGAGACCTTCGACGCCGATGGCGTCGAGGACGTCGAGGCCGTCGAGGACGTCGAGGTGGACCTGTCGGCCCCCGAGGTCCCGGCCTTCGCCGACCGCCCCGTGCAGACCGTCGGCCGCCGCAAGGAGGCCGTGGTGCGGGTGCGCCTCATGCCCGGCAGCGGCCAGTTCCGGCTCAACGGGCGCTCGCTGGAGGAGTACTTCCCGAACAAGCTGCACCAGCAGCTCATCCGCGAGCCGCTGGTCACGGTCGAGAAGACCGAGCGCTTCGACATCTTCGCCAACCTGCGCGGCGGCGGCACCTCCGGCCAGGCCGGCGCGCTGCGCCTGGCCATCGCCCGCGCGCTGATCGAGGTCGACTCCGAGGACCGCCCGCCGCTGAAGAAGGCCGGCTTCCTCACCCGCGACCCGCGCGTCATCGAGCGCAAGAAGTACGGGCTCAAGAAGGCCCGCAAGGCACCCCAGTACAGCAAGCGCTGACCTTGGGCGGGCGGCTGTTCGGCACCGACGGCGTCCGCGGACTGGCCAACGGCGAGCTCCTCACCCCGGAGCTCGCCGTCGCGCTTTCCGCGTCCGCCGCCCGCGTGCTCGCCGAGCGCGACCGGTCGCACCGACCGGTCGCGGTCGTCGGGCGCGATCCGCGGGCCAGCGGCGAGATGCTGGAGGCCGCGGTGCTGGCCGGGCTCACCTCGGCGGGCGCCGACGCGGTGCGCGTGGGCGTGCTGCCCACCCCCGCGGTCGCGCACCTGGTCGGCGCGCTCGACGCCGACCTCGGGGTGATGATCTCCGCCTCGCACAACGCCATGCCGGACAACGGCATCAAGCTGTTCGCCTCCGGCGGGCACAAGCTGCCCGACGCGCTCGAGGACGCGATCGAGGCCGGCCTGCCCGGCCCGACCGTCCGGCCGACGGGCGCGGCCATCGGACGCGTGCGCGATCTGCCCGACGCGGTCGGCCGCTACACCGAGCACCTGCTGCGCAGCAGCCCCACCCCGCTCGACGGCATCAAGGTCGTCGTCGACTGCGCCCACGGGGCCGCTTCCGAGGCCGCGCCGCTGGCCTACCGCCGGGCGGGCGCCGAGGTGATCGCGCTGCACGCCGAGCCGAACGGGCTCAACATCAACGACGGGGTCGGCTCGACCCATCTCGGGCCCCTTCGGCAGGCGGTCGTCGCCTACCGGGCCGACCTGGGCATCGCCCACGACGGCGACGCCGACCGCTGCCTCGCCGTCGACGCCACCGGCGCCGAGGTCGACGGCGACCAGATCATGGCCGTGCTGGCGCTGGCCATGCGCGACGCCGGCCGGCTCGTCGACGACACGCTCGTGGCCACCGTGATGAGCAACCTGGGCCTGCACATCGCGATGCGCGAGGCCGGGATCGCCATGCGCGTCACCGGCGTCGGCGACCGTTACGTGCTGGAGGAGCTGCGCGCGGGCGGGTACAGCCTGGGCGGGGAGCAGTCCGGGCACGTGGTGCTGCCCGCGCACGCCACCACCGGCGACGGCGCGCTCACGGCGCTGCGGCTGATGGCCCGGATGGCCGCCACCGGCAAGCCGCTGGCCGAGCTGGCCTCCGTGGTCACCACGCTGCCGCAGGTCCTGGTCAACGTGGCGGTGGCGGACCGGCAGCGGGTCGCGACCGACGCCTCGGTGCAGGAGGCGGTGCGCGCCGCCGAGGCCGAGCTGGGCGACACCGGTCGCATCCTGCTGCGGCCATCGGGCACCGAGCAGCTGGTCAGGGTGATGGTCGAGGCGCCGACGGTCGAGCAGGCCAAGTCGGTCGCGGGCGGCGTCGCCGAGGTCGTCGCGGCCGTCGGCTGACGCACCGCGGTTCCCGCTCCTCGTTCGGGGGTCCCCCGGACGGGTGGAGTGTCGGTGCTGGTTGCTAGCGTCGTCGCACGGAGGCGTACCCCTGATGACGACTGGCCCTCGATGACCACTGGCAACGACGCCGCGACGAGCGTGCTCGCCGCGGCGCGGATCACCGGCTTCGACCGGGTGGTCGAGATCGGCCGCGGCGGTTTCGCGGTGGTCTACCGCGCCCGCCGGGTCGCGTTCCAGCAGGACGTCGCCATCAAGGTGCTCACCCTGTCCTCGGTCGACCCGTTCGCCCAGGCCCGGTTCGAGCGGGAGCGCCAGGTGCTCGGCGCGCTGGCCCAGCACCCCTACATCGTCACCCTCTACGACGGCGGCACCACGGTCGACGGCTCGCCGTACCTGGTCATGGAGTACCTGCCGGGCGGCACCCTGTCCGAGCAGCTGGAGCGGGGCCCGCTCGACGTCCGCCGGGTCGCCGACATCGCCGTCAAGCTCTGCGGCGCCCTGGAGACGGCCCACCGCACGGGCGTGCTGCACCGCGACATCAAGCCCGACAACGTCATGTTCTCCCGCTACGGCGAGCCCGTGCTGGCCGACTTCGGCATCGCCCGGATGAGCGGGGCGCTGCAGACGCAGTCGGGCGTGGTCAACGCGACGCTCTCGCACGCGCCGCCGGAGGTGCTGGAGGGCAAGCCGCCGACACCCCGTTCGGACGTCTACTCGCTGGCCTCCACGCTCTACGCGCTGCTCGCCGGCGCGCCCCCGTTCATCCGCGGTGCCGAGCACTCGCTGACCTCGCTGATCGGCCGCGTCCTGACCGAGCCGCCGCCCGACCTGCGCGCCAAGGGCATCCCCCCGGACGTGTGCGCGGTGCTGGAGCGGGCGCTGGCCAAGGACCCGGACGAGCGGCCGCGCAGCGCGCTGGAGTTCGGGCAGGCGCTGCAGCACCTGCAGCGGATCAACGGGGTCGCGGTGTCGCCGCTGATCGTCGAGCAGGTGGGCGACGTCGCCGTCGAGGAGCCCGGCTGGCCGGGCTCCTCCGGTCCGCCGACGGCCGGCGGCCCCGCCCCGTTCGCCGGCC
>NZ_JAHDTH010000305.1 GCF_018531445.1 Pseudonocardia lacus | reverse complement strand
CGGCGCCGGCGGCGCCGCGCCGGTGCTCCCGCTGGCCCCGGTCACCGATCCGGCGGGCGTCCCGCACGCGCTGGCCGCCGCGCTGGGGCTGACCGGCACGCGCGGCGACGTCCTGGCCGCCTGCGCCGCGGTGCTCGGCGACCGGCCGGGGCTGCTGGTGGTCGACAACTGCGAGCACCTGCTGGACGCGGCCCGCGACACCGTCGGGGTGCTGCTGGCCGCGTGCCCGCGGCTGGCCGTGCTGACGACCAGCCGCGAGCCGCTCGGGCTGCCCGCCGAGCACACCTTCCGGCTCGCCCCGCTGCCGCTGCCCGGCGCGGACGACGGCCGGGCCGCTCCCGCCGATGTCGCCCGGGTCCCGTCGGTCGCGCTCTTCCTGGAGCGGGCCGACCGGGTCCGGCCCGGGGCCGCGACGACCCCCGACCAGCTGGCGGTCGTCGCCGACATCGTCCGGCGCCTGGACGGGGTGCCGCTGGCCATCGAGCTGGCCGCGGGCCGGCTGTCCGGCCTGTCGCCGGCCGAGCTGCGCGCCCGGCTGCACCGCTCGCTCGACCTGCTCGGCGGCGGCCGGCCCGCCGGCGACGCCCGCCACCGCACCCTGCGCGCCACCGTCGAGTGGTCCTACCAGCTGCTGTCCGACGAGCAGCAGCGGCTGTTCCGGTGGCTGTCGGTGTTCGTCGACGGCGTCGACCTGGACACCGCCGAACGGCTCGCCACCGAAGTCACCGAGGAGTTCGGCCCGGGTACCGACCCCGCCGGCGCGCTGGCCCGCCTGGTGGACGCCTCGATGGTCGAGGCCGAGTTCACCGCGGGCGGCACCCGCTACCGCATGCTGCAGACGCTGCGCGCCTACGGGCACGACCGGTTGGCCGCGACCGGGGAGCTGGACACCGCGCGGGCGCGCCTGGTCGGCTGGGCGGTGGAGCTGACGGCCCGGTTCGCGGCGCGGGCGCAGACCGAAGACGAGCCCGAGGCGGACGCCGCCCTGCGCCGCGAGCTGGGGAACCTGCGGGCGGCCTGGCGGCTCGTCCGCGACCGGCGCTCGCTCGACGACGCGGCGGCGGTGGTGACCTCGCTGATGGACGCGGTCGGCTACCGCGACCTCGTCGAGCTCCGGCAGTGGGCGCTGGAGCTGGCCGCGGACCCCGCGCTGGTCGGGCACCCGCGGGCGGCCGTCGTGCTGGGGGTCGCCGCGGAGGCCGCGTACCAGAGCGGCGACCACGCCCGGGCCGAGGAGCTGGGCCGGGCCGGGCTGGAGCTCGCCGCCGACGACACCGCCCGGGCGTACTGCCTGCTGCCGCTCGCTGTCGCCGCGCTCGCCCGCGGCGCGCACGCCGAGGCACTCGACCGGGCCGTGGCCGCCGCGGCCCACGGTCCGCGCGCCAGCGAGAGCCACGGCATCGCGGGCCTCGCCGCCGCGTACGCCGGCGACCTCGACCGCGCGCGGACACTGAACGACCTCGCCCGCCCCGGCGCCCGGTCGCCCACGCTGCGGGCCTGGGTCGCCTACGTCGACGGCGAGATCGCGAACCTGGCCGGGAGCCGCGAGCGGGCCGAGGCCGACTACCGGCTCGCCCTCGACCTGGCCCGGCGGGCCGGGGCGACGTTCCTGGTCGGCGTCTCGACGGTCGGGCTGCTGAGCGTGCTCGGCGGCGACACCGACCGGGCCCTGCGGGGATATCGGGAGGTCGTCGACTACTTCGCCCGCACCGGCAACTGGACGCACCTGTGGGCGACGCTGCGCGACCTGGCGGCGCTGCTGCGCGGGATCGGCGACGGGGACGGCGAACTCCTCGTCGCGGCCGCCGCGGCCGCGCCGGACGCCCCCGCGGACGGCCGCGGGGTCCCTCCGGCCGGCGTACCGGCGCCGGGGCGCGCGGAGGCGCTGGCCGTGGCCCGGCGCGCGATCGAGCGCAACCTCACGCGGTCGTGACCGCCGTCGCGGGCGCTGCCGTGTCCGCCGTCGCGGCCACCGAGGGGTGCCGCGACCGCTCGACGTAGGCCTCCTCCCGCACCCACGCCGTGTAGGTGTCCACGCCCAGCGCCGCGATCAGCTCGGCGGTCTGGGTGCGCTGCGCGGCCAGCGCGCGGACCTTGCGCGCGGCGGTCCCGGCGTCCAGGACGACGTCGACGGCGAGCCGGTCGGCCGGTGTCGTCACCGGGTAGCCGGGCATGTACACGCCGAAGCGCTCGTCGACCTCGACCCACGCCGCGGCGAACGCCTCCGGCACCGCGGCGTAGAGCAGCCGCGCACCGGCCGGCGCCGCCTGGTCGAACGCGGTGGTGGTCCACGCGGACACCGCGCGGTGGTCGGGGTGGCCGGTGACGCCGTCCGGGCCGAAGGTAAGCACGGTGTCCGGGACGACGCGGTCGATGAGCTCGGCGAGGCGGCCGACCGGCTCGGCCGGGTCGACGCCCGCGCAGCCGCCGTCGGCGTAGCGCAGCCAGCGGTGCTCGGTGACGCCGAGGACGGCGAGGCACTCGGCCAGCTCGCTGGTGCGCCGGGCGGCCAGCGCGTGCGGCGGCCACGTCCAGGGGTCGGCGGTGCCCAGCTCGCCGCGGGTGGCGGTCACGCACACGACGCGCGAGCCGGCCTCGCGGGCCAGCGCCATCAGCCCGCCGCTCAGGTAGGCCTCGTCGTCGGGGTGCGCCCAGACGCCCAGCACGGTGCCCAGCGCGGCGATCCCGGAGGTGGAGGTGATCATGGTTGCTCCTTCGGTCGCCCCGATGGTCGACCGGCGCACTGTCTCGCCCCTGTCCGCGCGCTGTCCTCCCGACGACGGGCGCGACAGCCCGGCGATCAGCCGGAGCGCGGCCCGGCCGGCTCCCGGTAGCGCAGCACGCGGGCGATCATCCGCTTCGCCGTCGCGGTGGCCGCCTCGGCGTCGCGCTCGGGCTCGGGGTAGCCCCGGCCCAGGAACGCGTCGGTCAGGGTCAGCACCCAGCGGGCGGCCTCGCGGTCGGGGAGGTCGGGGTCGGCCAGGCCGGCCTCGCGCAGCCTGCGCACCATGGCGGCCACGTCGTCGATCTGGCGGCGGTCGCTCGCGGCCAGGCCGGCGGCGAACTCCGGGTCGCGGTGGGCCTGGGCGATGACCTCGACCAGCAGCCCGGCCATCATCGGCTCGACGGCGTCGGCGGCCAACTTGTCGACCACGGCCATGAGCGCGGCCCACGGGTCCGGCTCGGCGACGGCGCCGGCCACCACCTCCGCCCAGTCGGCCTGGTCGAGCTCCCAGAGGGCGTGGAACACGGCCTGCTTGGACGGGAAGTAGTGGAACAGGTTGCCGGTGCTGATGCCGGCCGCTCGGCAGATGTCGGCGGTCGTCGTCGCGGCGAAGCCCTTCTCGGCGAACAGCCCCACCGCCGACTCGATGATGTGCAGCCGGCGCATGCGGTGCTGCTCGGGGTCAACCGTGCGTGCCACTGCCTTCGTCGTCCTCCCGTGCCGCGACCCGCCGCCGCCGCCGGACCTCCACGACGGCGACGCCGACGGCGACCAGTATCGGCACCCAGAACTTCGCGGTGCCCAGCAGGACCAGCAACCACCCCGGGGCGTGCAGGTCGGGCAGGTCGATGTCGGGCCACGGGATGTCCGGGAGGTCGATGTCCGGCCACGGGATGTCGGGCAGGTCGATGTCGGGCAGCAGGCCGCGCAGCCAGCCGAGCAGCGGCGCGACCAGCAGGCGCAGGAACGCCGCCAGGCCGAGCAGCGCGAAGCCCACCTTCAGCGCGGCGAGCACGACGTGCCGGGCGGCCCACAGCCGCGGGTGCTCGCGGCGGAACACGGCCAGCCGGGCGGCCACCGACCCGGGCGGCGGGCCGAACTCGTGCCGCGCGGAGGTCGCGAACCGGGCCAGCGACTTCGGCAGCGCCTCGACCAGCTCGGCGGGCACGGGCCGGCCGCAATCCGGGGTGGTCCCGCCGGACGGGCGGGGCACGAGCAGCAACGCACGCGCGACCACTCCCGGCAACGGGCTCAGCACGAGCACCGTGGAGTGGCGGGCCCCGGCGTCGTCGCCCTCCTCGGCCGCGGCGGCGTCGTCCTCACCGCCGTCCTCACCGCCGTCGACGCCGTCGTCGACCGGGATGGGCACGGCCCCGAGCCCGCTCGCCTCCCCGACCGGTTCGCCGTCGCGCAGCAGCGTCGCCCGCGTGCGCAGGCCGTCGCGGACCACGCGCAACTCCAGGCGGGACCCGTCGTGGTCGAGGTGGAAGGGGGCGGGGCGGCCGGTGCGCGTAGACACCTCGCCATTATCAGACCGAGCGCTCGGTTTTTCAATACCCGGTCAGGCCACCTCGACCGGCGGGTCCCCCACCGCACCGAGGGTGCGTTGGCAGTAGGCGACGTCGTGCCAGGCGTCGAACTTCCAGCCGATCCGCCGGTAGGTCCCGACCGGCTCGAACCCCATGGCGCGGTGCAGTCCCTCGCTGGCCTCGTTGGGCAGCGTGATCCCGGCGACCGCGACCCGGTACCCCCGCGCGGCCAGCCGCTCCAGCAGCTCCGCGTAGAGGGCGCGACCGAGCCCGGTGCGCCGCCTGCCCGGCTCGAGGTACACGCTGACCAGGCAGGACCAGCGGTAGGCCGGACGCGCCTGGAAGGGCGCGCCGTACGCGTAGCCGACCACGCGGCCGTCGCCGTCCTCGGCCACCAGCCAGGCGAACCGCTCGACCGACGCCGCGATGCGCCCGGCCATGTCCGCCGCGGTGGGCGGCTCGCTCTCGAAGCTGATGGCGGTGTCGGTGACGTACGGGGCGTAGATCGCGGCACAGGCCTCGGCATCGCGCGTGGTCGCCGCACGAATCAGCGTCATGTGGACGATAGTAGACAACCATGCTCCTATGATGAACAACCGTGACCGATCCGCTGTCCTCCTCCCTGGCCACCGCGCTGCAGGCCGCCCGCCGCTCCCGCGACCTGTCCGCCGGCGCGCTGGCCGAGCGCTCCGGGGTGTCCCGGGCGATGATCGGCAAGATCGAGCGCGGGACGGCCCAGCCGACCGCTGCCCTGCTCGGCCGGCTCGCCGGCGCGCTCGGCATGACGCTGTCCGAGCTGGTGGCGCGGGCCGAGGACGGCGCCGACGCCGGCCACGGACGACTGGCCCGCCGCGCCGACCAACCCGTCTGGACCGACCCGGGCACCGGGTACCGGCGGCGCGCCGTCTCCCCCGCGCCGGGCGGCCCGATCGAGCTGGTCGAGGTGCACCTGCCCGGCGGGGCCGAGGTCGCCTTCCCGCCCGACACCTACACCTCCGTGCACCACCAGATCTGGGTGCTGGACGGGCGGCTGGACTTCCACGAGGGCGCCGTGGTCCACCGGATGGCCACCGGTGACTGCCTGCAGCTCGGCCCGCCCCAGCCGTGCCGCTACGTCAACCCGACCGCGGCGGAGTGCCGCTACCTCGTCGCCCTCACCCGCCGGCAGGTCTGACCCACACGTGGCGCGGCGTGGACGGCAGGGCGCCGCCCGTGCCCAGCCGCCACGGATCCAGCCGCAGCACGGTGATCCGCTCGTCGCGGGGATCGTCGACCCCGAGGATGCGCGGGTCGTAGCCGAGGGGCTCGTCGGCCCCGGCGAACAGGTCCCACACCAGCCGGCGGGTGGCCGCGTCGCCGACCAGCGCCGCGGCGCACTCGGCCACCGCGGACTCGTAGCCCGCCGGATCCCAGTAGGCGCACGACGCGTACGGCGATGCCGCGAGGTGGGCCGGCTTGATCGGCGTCGGGCGGGTGAACACCCACCCGACCAGCCCGTCCGGGGTGCGCTGCCAGTACGGGTGCATGACCCGCGAACGCGGCCGGCCGCGCCGGTCGACGGTGGCCACCGTGGCCCAGACGACGCGGTGCGCGACCGCGACGAAGGCGTCGAGCACGGCGGCGTCGGGGCGGTCGGGGACGACATCGGGAGCAGGTTTCACAACCATGGTTGTGAAGTTAGCCGCCACCCCTAAGATGCACAACCGTGGATGTGGAAGTGCCGGTCGACGGCCTGGACCTCTCCGACGTCAGCATGGTCGCCGGCTGGGCGATGAACGACGAGCTGCTGCGCAGGCTGGCCGCCGAGGGGTTCGACGACCTGCGCCTGCACGACGGCGTGGTCTTCCAGCACGTGCTGGCCGCCCCGCTCTCGATCACCGAGCTGGCCGGGCGGATGGGCGTCACCCAGCAGGCCGCGTCGAAGGCCGTCGCCGACCTGCAACGCCGCGACCTGCTGGTGCGCCGGCCCTCCGACACCGACGGGCGGGCCCGCCTGCTGCACCTGACCGAGCGGGGGCGGGCCGCGGTGGCCGCCGGCCGGCGCCACCGCGCGGAGCTCGACGCCGAGCTCGCCGGGGCGCTCGGCCCGGACCGGGTGGCCGCGGCCCG
>NZ_JAHDTH010000304.1 GCF_018531445.1 Pseudonocardia lacus | reverse complement strand
CGCCCCGCCACGCCAGGCCGGTCCGCCCCCGGCGGAGCGGCGCCGCGAAGAACCCGCCCCCCGCCCGGTTCTCCCCGCAGCCCCGCAACCCGCCGCGACCGCCCCGGCCCGCAGCACCGCCCCCGGCCCCCTCGCACCGGACACGCAGGAGTCGCGGGTGGCGTCGCTGGTCCTGACCGCGGGCGTGGTCGTGCTCTTCACCGCCGCCTTCGAGACCATCATCGCCCCGATGCTCGCCGGCGGCTCCGCGCTGGTGCGGATCATCCTGCTGTCGGCCGTCATCACCGCCGCGGTGACCGTCGTGCGGCCGCCCGCGCTGCGGCGGTGGCTGGCGAACCTGCTGGTACCGGTGGCGGTGCGGAACCGCTGGGAGGCCGAGGGACGCGCGGACGGGGACACCGCGCGGTGAGCCGCGGCCGGCTCTGAGCAGCGTCCGCCGGGTCGCGCACACCTGGGGTCGCCACGCACGTGTCACGACATGTGCGCCGCAGCAGCCAGGTGTGCGTGACGAGGACGGAACGGCTCAGCGGACGCCGCGGTGCAGGGCCACGGCGCCGCCGACGAGGTTGCGCCAGGCGACCTCCCGCCACCCGGCGGCCCCGATCCGGCGGGCCAGCTCGGGCTGCGAGTCCCACGACCGGATGCTCTCGCCCAGGTAGCTGTACGCCCTCGGGTTGCTGGAGACGCGCGCGGCCACCGCGGGCAGCACCGTGCTCAGGCCGGTGTGGAAGGCCGCCCGGAACGGCGCCCACACCGGCTGCGAGAACTCGCACACCACGAGCCGGGCCCCGGGCCTGGCGACCCGGGCCATCTCGGCGAGGGCGCGGTCGATGTCGACGACGTTGCGCAGGCCGAACGAGATGCACACGGCGTCGAACGCGGCATCGGCGAACGGCAGGTGCAGCGCGTCCGCCGCCGCCATCGGCACCCCGCGCCACGCCCCGGCGCGCAGCATGCCCAGCGAGAAGTCGGCCGCGACGCACCACGCGCCGGAGCGCCCGATCTCGGCCGACGAGACCCCGGTGCCGGCGGCGAGGTCGAGCACCCGATCGCCCGGCCCGACCCGCAGCGACTCCCGGGTGAGCGCCCGCCACCGGCGGTCGAGGCCGCCGGTGAGCACCGTGTTCGTCAGGTCGTAGCGGCGGGCCACGCCGTCGAACATCGCGGCGACGTCGTGCGGGTTGCGGTCCAGGCCGGCGCGGGTCACGGCATCCACGCTACCGACGGGCACCGCCGCCGACCCCGTCAGACGGCGGGGTTCGCCCGGGCGCGCCGCCTGCGCAGCCACACCGCCGTGGGCACCAGCAGCACCCACGAGCCCGCGGTCATCAGCAGCAGCGGCAGCACCCCGTCCAGGACGCTGCGCCCCGCCACCCGGACGTGCTCGGGGTTCGTGACGTCGTACTCGACGGCCACCGTCTGGCCGACCTCCAGCCCACGCGGGTAGTACACGCCCAGCTCCGGCACCACGGCCTCGCCGTTGGCCACCGTGAACCGCACGAGCGTGCGGGCGAACGACGAGCCGTCGAGCACCTCGGCCTGCGCGATGGCGGGGTTGGCGGCGATGGTGCGGTCGTCGATCCAGGCGCCGACCAGCGCCAGCACCGACACCAGCGCGGCCAGCACCGCCAGTCCCGCGACGACCTCGGGCAGCCGGCGGCTCGTGTGCCGCAGGGCGGGGCGCAGCAGGTCGGCCAGCTCGTCGACGGCCCGGACCGTGGGCCGGTCGGGCGGCGCGTCCGGGGTGCCGCTGCTCATCGGCCGATCGTATCGACGGCGCGGCTGTGTCCCGCGCCTCCCCGGCCGGGCGGGCATCCGCCGGTCGGGGCTCCTACTCTCGCAAGGGTGACGATCGCGCCGCTACCGACATCGTTGCGGGTGCGGACGCGCCCCGTCGACGACCCCGGCCGGCTGCTCGACCTGCTCCCCGACGACGCCCCGCTGTGCTGGGTCCGCGACGGCGACGGCCTGGTCGGGTGGGGTGAGGTCGCCCGCTTCACGGCCACCGGCCCCGACCGGTTCGCCCGCGCCGACGCCTGGTGGCGCTCGTTCACACAGCGCCTCGACGTGCACGACGAGGTCGACGAGCCCGGGTCCGGACCGGTCGCGTTCGCCAGCTTCACCTTCGCCGCCGAGTCCGCGGGCTCCGCGCTCGTGGTGCCGCGGGTCGTGGTGGGGCGGCGCGGCGACCGGGCCTGGGTCAGCGAGTTCTCCGGCGACGACCGGCCCCCCGTGCGCGCGGTCAGCCCCGTGCGGCGCACCGGCACCGTCCGCTACGCCGACGGCCACCTGCCGGTGGCCGGCTACCGGGTCGCCGTCGCCGACGCCGTGCGCCGCATGCGCGGCGGCGAGCTGGAGAAGGCCGCGCTCGCCCACGACCTGCTGGCCGTCGCCGACGCCCCGCTGGACGCCCGGTTCCTGCTGGGCGGGCTGGCCGAGCGGTACCCCACGTGCTGGACGTTCTCGGTCGACGGGTTGGTCGGCGCGACACCCGAGATGCTGATCAGCCGCACCGGCGGGCGGAGCGTGCGGTCCCGGGTGCTGGCCGGCACGCTCTGGCCCGACGCCGACGGCCGCGGCGCCGACGCCGCGGCACTGGCCCGCCGGCTGCTCGACTCGGCGAAGGACCGCCACGAGCACCAGCTCGCCGTCGACTCGCTGGCCACCGCGCTGCGCCCGCTGTGCGCGCGGCTCGACGTCCCCGACACCCCCGACGTGATCTCCCTGCGCAACGTCTCGCACCTGTCCACCGACGTCAGCGGCACCCTGCACGCGGACGAGCCGGCCGGCCTGCTGCGCCTGGCCGAGGCGGTGCACCCCACGGCGGCCGTCGGCGGCACGCCCCGGGAGGCGGCGGTGGCGCTGATCGCCGAGCTGGAGGGCATGGACCGCGGCCGCTACGCCGGGCCGGTGGGCTGGGTGGACGGCGACGGCGACGGCGAGCTCGGCATCGCCCTGCGCTGCGCCCAGCTGGACGGCCCGGTTGCCCGGTTGTTCGCCGGCTGCGGCGTGGTCGCCGACTCCGACCCGGACACCGAGGTGCGGGAGGCCGCGGCGAAGCTGGCCGCGTTCCGCGACGCGCTGGAGGGCGTCCGCGGCTCCTGACCCGCCGTCGAGAACGAACTTGTCGTGATCAACAGGGCCTGTTGATCACGACAACGTCGTTCTCGACGGGGTTACGGGGTCCGGGCCCGGGCGAGCGCCGCCACCTCCAGCTGCGAGCCCACCCCCAGCTTCGCCAGGATCGAGCGGATGTGGCTGCGCACCGTGGCCAGCGAGACGACGAACTCGTCGGCGATGGCCGCGGGGCGACGGCCGGCGGCGATCCGGTCGACGATCTCGCGCTCGCGCGGGGTGAGCCGGCTCCAGCGGTCGCGGTCGCGGCGGTCGGCGAGCTGGGCGGCCTCGGCGACGGCGCGCAGGCGGGAGCGCTCGTCGTCGGTCATGACCGGCCGGCCGCCCGCGACCAGGGTCGCGACGCGGACCAGGTCCTCCAGGGGGCGGGACTTGTGGACGCGGCCGCACGCGCCGGCGGCCACGGCGAGGGCGACGGCCGTCTCGGCGGCCGTGCCGGTGACCAGCAGGACCCGCCAGCCGGCCCGGCACAGGGCCGTGACGACCGCGACGGGCTCGGTGGCCCGGTCGAGGTCGAGCAGGACGAGGCCGCCGGCCGGGGCGTGCCGCTCGGCCAGCTCGCCGACCCTGGCCGGTGGCACGGCGGCCGCGGACATCCCGTATCCGCGCAGCGCCAGCGCGATCGAGCAGGCGACCAGGGCCTGGTCGTCGACCACCAGGACGGTCGAGCCCCGCACCCTCACGGGTCGACCCGCTCGTCCGCGACCGGCAGCTCCAGGACGGCGATGCAGCCGCCGGCGCCCGACCCGTCGGCCGGGTCGACCGTGGTGACGGTGAGCTCGCCGCGGTGGCGCTCGGCCAGCCCGGCGCTGATCGCCAGGCCGAGGGCGGAGGCGGCCGGGCGGGGGCCGCGGCCGCCGCGCTGCACGAGCGCGGCGACGGACTCGGGGGCCGGGTCGGCGCCGTCGTCGACGACCTCGACGCGCAGCCGGCCCTCCGCCGGGCTGGCGCGCAGCCAGACGCGCGCGCCGGGAGCGTGCTCGGCGCAGTTGACCAGGACGTTGGTCAGGACCCTCGCCAGCAGCCCGACGTCGACGGCGGCGCGGGCGTCGCCGTCGACCTCGACGTTGACGTCGAGCCCGTTGGCGCGGTGCACGGCGGCCAGGTCGCGCAGGACGGTGCCGATCTCGCCGCGCGAGGGCCCCGGCTCGCCGCCGAGCAGCTCGCGCATCCGCTCGAACTCGGCGCCGGCCGCGGCGAGCAGCCTGCGGTCCTCCGGGCCGGGCACGGCGCCGTCGCGGGAGAGCACGCCGGCCGCCCCGGCCAGCCCGGCGGCCAGCTGGCGCAGCTCGTGCTCGCGCTCGCTGGCGGCGACGACGGCGGCCTCGGCCCCGACCAGCCGGGACCGGCGCTCGACGACGGTGCGGACCTCGGCGCGGACGAACCGCACGGCCACCCCGAGCAGCATCGCGACGGCGGCCAGCTGCAGCCCGGCGACGGCCGCCGCGGCGGCCTCCTGGCCGGCGGCGATGCGCACCGCGTTCGCCGCGGCGAGGGTGGCGAAGGCGAGCGCCGTGCCGCGCAGCAGCGCCCGGTCGGCGACCGCGCCGGCGATGAACACGACGAGCGCCGCGGCCCCGGTGCCGGACC
This sequence comes from Pseudonocardia lacus, assembly GCF_018531445.1. GTDB lineage: Bacteria > Actinomycetota > Actinomycetes > Mycobacteriales > Pseudonocardiaceae > Pseudonocardia > Pseudonocardia lacus. The sequence goes on along the minus strand of NZ_JAHDTH010000304.1, from coordinate 1,718 downwards.
AGACGACGAGGTCGGCCGAGGTCAGCAGGGTGTCGGAAGGGGGAGGCGCCGGGACCGTGGCGGCGACGACCGACAGCGCGGCGGTGGCCACCGCGACCACGACGCCGACCACCGCGGCGGCGATCCGGTCGCCGCGGCGGTCGGCCGAGGCGCGGACCGCGAGCACCAGGAAGCCGATCACACCCAGCAGCGCGACGTCGGAGACGAGCGCCCACATGCCGGAGGCGGGCGGGAGGCCCGCCGCGGCCGGCAGCAGCACGGTGCCGGCGAAGACGGCGACGGCGGCGGCCATCCGCACGGCCCGGCGGTTGTCGCTGACGAAGCCGCCGGTGGCCAGCAGCAGGGCGGCGCCGATGGCGGCCGCGAACACCAGGACCCCGGTGGTGCGCCCGGTCCAGCCGGACGGGTCGTGCCAGCCGGTGGCGACCAGCGCGACGACGACCAGCGCGAGCTGGGCCACCGACTCGACGGCCGGCATCCGCAGCTCGCTCCACGGGACGGTCGGGCGGGTGGGCCCGGCGGCGCTGCTGGTCACGGCGACACCTCGACGGAACGGGAGCGACCGGTGGTGCGGCGACCGGTCGGGTGCTGGGGAGCTCCGCGCTCATTGTCGCCCATACGTCCGACGCCGTTACCGTGCGAACGCGACCGGTGACCGATCGGCCTAGCCGGTGACATCCGACATTGCACTGTCCACCGCATCACGTACGGCCGTTCGCAGCAGTTCGTGCGATCCTCGTAGCTCGCTGCGCTCCGCCGCCAGTTCCAGCAGCCGCACCCCCCTGACCGGACGGGTGAGCTCGTCCACCAGATCGTCGACGTCGCGGGCCCGGTGGTGGCGCACACCGGTCGCCGCGGCCAGCGCCGCCAGGTCGACCCGGTGCGGGGTGCCGAAGACCCGCTCGAACGCGCCCGCGTGCTCGGGGGCGCCCTGTTCGAGCAGGTGGAAGATGCCGCCCCCGCGGTCGTTGAGCACGACCATCGTCAGGTCGGGCACCGGCTCGTCGGGGCCGACCACAAGACCCGTGGTGTCGTGCAGCAACGTGAGGTCGCCCAGCAGGGCGATCGTGGGGCCCGGGTGGGCGAGCGCGGCGCCGAGGGCGGTCGACACCGTGCCGTCGATGCCGGCGACCCCCCGGTTGGACAGCACGCGCAGCCCCGGGCGCGGCACGGCGCCCAGCGACACGTCGCGCACCGGGTTCGACGAGCCCAGCACCAGCTGGGCGCCGTCGGGCAGGGCCGGGACGAGCGCCCTGGCCAGCACCAGCCCGACCGGAGCCGACGGCCCGTCGATGCCGCGGTCGAGCGCGGCCACGGCGGCCGCGTCGGCCACCTTCCAGCGGTGCAGCCAGCCGGCGTCGGGCACCAGTTCCGGGAGGGCGCCGACCGCGCGCACGCTGCCGGCGACGTCGGGCCAGCCGTGCGGGTCGCGGCCGTCGGTGACGGCGTAGACGTCGACCTCCGGGTCGGCCAGCAGGCGCTGCACCGGCCGGTGCAGCGTGGGCCGGCCGACCACCACCACCTGCGCGGGACGCAGGTCGGGCCGGTCGAGCAGCCACGGGCCGCCGCGCACCGCCCCCGGCCACGCCGGGGAGGTCGGCTCGGCCACCACCGGCGCGTCGGTGCGCACCGGCGGACCGCCGTGCCCGGCCACGACCAGCGTCGGGGCCGACGGGTCCAGCGGCAGCGGCGCCACCACCGGCTCGGGCCGGGCGACC
>NZ_JAHDTH010000303.1 GCF_018531445.1 Pseudonocardia lacus | reverse complement strand
CAGCGCCGTCAGGTCGGCGGCGACCGGCCGGACCCGGCGCACGGCCAGCAGCACCCCGACGCCGGCCCCGAGCGCCCCCGCGGCCAGCAGCGGCGCCGCCCACGCCCAGCTGTCGGCGGCCGGCGCGGCGGTGGGCAGGAACACCTCGACGACGACCGGCCCGGACAGGCCCGCGGCCCGGCGCAGCAGCACCGAGCCGCCCTCGACCGGGACCTCGGTGGTGCCGACGCCCTCGGCGGTGATCGCCGCGATCGCCGCCCCGGAGCGCGAGGTGCCGATCGTCACCCCGCCCGTGTGCACCGCCAGCCTGCCCTCCCGCCCGGCCGGGGTGCGGGCGATCCCGCGCAGCAGCGACTCCTCGTCGGCGGTCGCCTCGGCCAGGCTGGTCAGCGCGGAGAGGTCGGCCTCGGCGCCGCTGCGCAGCTGGTCGCGGGCCTGCACGAGGTGGGCGACGAGCCCGGCGGCCACGACGGCGGCGATGACGACGGTGGCCGCGGTGAGGGTCAGGCGGGCGACGAGCTGTCGCACGGCTCCACCAACTTGACGCCCACGCCGCGCACCGTGTGCAGGAACCGCGGGGTGGACGCGGTCTCGCCGAGCTTGCGGCGCAACCAGGACAGGTGCACGTCGATGGTCTGGTCGAGGTGCAGGTGCGGCTGCCGCCACACCTCGCGGCACAGCTCGGCCTTGGAGATGACCCGGCCGTGGCGCGCGGCGAGGTAGCTGAGCAGGTCGAACTCGCGGCGGGTGAGGGTCAGCGGCGCCCCGGCCAGCCGGGCCTCGCGGCGGTCGACGTCGACCATGAGGTCGCCGACGGTGATCGGGCCGTCGGTCGCCTTGTCGGCCGGCTTGGTGCGGCGCAGCACGGCGCCGACGCGGGCGGTCAGGTGCTCGCTGGAGAACGGCTTGGCCAGGAAGTCGTCGGCGCCCGCGTTGAGCAGCCGCACGATCGACGCCTCGTCGTTGCGGGCCGTGGCGATGATCACCGGGGCGTCGCTGACGCCGCGCAGCAGCCGCAGTGCCTCGAAGCCGTCGAGGTCGGGCAGGCCCAGGTCGAGGACGACGAGATCGACGTGCTCGTCGGTGACCGTGCGCAGCGCGTCGAGCGCGCTGGCCACCGGCTGCACGACGTAGCCCGCCTCGCGCAGTGCGCCGGTCATCGCGGTGCGGACTGCGTGGTCGTCCTCGACCAGTAACACCAGCGGCATAACCGCACCGTAAACGGTGGGGCGACCGATAGGTACAGCCGGTCGCCCCGCCTTCAGGCCGATCTGTCAGCTCTTTAAGGTGCCGTTCGGATTGGTGTCCTTAGCATTCTGGCTCTGACGGGGTGAGTCGCGTCACGCCCGGAGCACGTCGACAGGAGCATGGTGGCCGGTATCGAGATCGACCGGGTCGGCAAGGTCTACGCCGACGGCACGAGGGCGGTCTCCGACCTCACCATCGACGTCATGGACGGCGAGTTCCTGGTGCTCGTCGGGCCGTCGGGGTGCGGCAAGACGACGGCGCTGCGGATGGTCGCGGGCCTGGAGGAGATCAGCGAGGGCGAGGTGCGCATCGGCGGCGAGGTGGTCAACGAGGTGCCCGCCCGCGACCGCGACGTCGCGATGGTGTTCCAGTCCTACGCGCTCTACCCGCACCTGACGGTCTTCGACAACATCGCGTTCGGCCTGTCCCTGCGCAAGGTCCCGAAGGCGACCATCGAGCGCAGCGTGCGCGAGGTGGCCGAGGTGCTGGAGCTGACCGAGCAACTGCACCGCAAGCCGCGCAACCTCTCCGGGGGGCAGCGCCAGCGGGTGGCGATGGGCCGGGCGATCGTGCGCCAGCCGCGGGCGTTCCTGATGGACGAGCCGCTGTCCAACCTGGACGCCAAGCTGCGGGTGCAGATGCGCGCCCAGATCGCCCGCATCCAGCGCGACCTCGGGGTGACCACCGTCTACGTCACCCACGACCAGACCGAGGCGATGACCCTGGGCGATCGGGTGGCCGTCATGCGCGGCGGGGTGCTGCAGCAGATCGCCTCGCCGCAGGAGCTCTACGACCGGCCGAAGAACATGCTGGTGGCCGGGTTCATCGGGTCACCGGCGATGAACATGGTCACCGCCGAGCTGGCGCTCGACGGCGACGACGCGAGCGTCACCTTCGGCGGGCACCGGCTCACCGTGCCGGCGTCGGTGCTGCACAAGCGCCCGGCGCTGCGCGGCTACGCCGGGCGCGCGCTGGCGGTGGGCATCCGCCCCGAGGACATGGAGGACGCCGAGATCGCCGGGCCGGTGGCCGCGGGCGGCGACACCCTGTCCTCGGTCGCGGACCTGGTGGAGGCGATGGGCGCGGACGTGATGGTGCACTTCCCGGTCGACGCCGAGGCGGTGCGCACCGAGGACCGCGAGTCGCTGGAGCGCGACAGCGGCGGAGCGGGCCGGACCGGCCCGGGCACCGTACTGGTGGGGCGCTTCAGCCCGCGCACCCGCATCTTCGAGGGCCAGCCGACCACCGTCCGGGTGGACGTCGAGAACCTGCACTTCTTCGACCTGGGGACCGGGAGCTCCATCTGGCACTGAGCTGGCACCGAGCTGGCACCGAGCCGGCACCGAGCCGGGACGCGAGCCGTCGGCCCGAGGAGAAAGGATCAGCACGAGACAACGCCCCGTCCCCCGGGGTGGGCGCAGGTCTGGGTAAGGAGGCTTGGATGCGCGCGTTCAGGATCGTCGCGGTCGCGGCCGCGGCCGTGGTGCTGGCCGGTTGCACGACCAGCGCCGGCCACAGCGCCCCGCCCGGTGCCGACGTCGACCTGTCGGGGCAGCGCATCGAGGTCGCGGCGGTGTGGTCCGACGACGAGCAGGCCTCCTTCGAACGCGTGCTGGACGAGTTCGAGCGCCAGACCGGCGCCGAGGTCACCTACGTCTCCGGCGGCGACGAGCTGCCCACGGTGCTCTCGACGCGGCTGGTCGGCGGGGCCCCGCCCGACGTGGCGATCGTGTCGCAGCCCGCGCTCGTGCATTCCATGGCCGTCGACGGCGCGCTGGTGCCCCTCGACGCGGCCACCGACGCGCTGATCAGCGAGCAGTTCAGGCCGGTCTGGAAGGAGTGGGGCACCGTCGACGGCACCCTCTACGGCTTCGTGTTCAAGGCGAGCAACAAGTCGACGGTCTGGTACGACGCCGACCAGCTGGGCGAGGACTTCGTCCCCCCGGCCGACTGGGACGCCTTCATCGACCTGCTGCGCACCCGCTCCGACATCGGTGGGGCCCCGCTCTCGGTCGGCGGGGCCGACGGCTGGACGCTCACCGACTGGTTCGAGAACGTGTACCTGCAGACCGCCGGCGCGCAGATGTACGACAAGCTCGCCGAGCACGAGATCCCCTGGACCCACGACTCGGTGCGCGTGGCGATGGAGACCCTCGGCCGGGCGTTCCAGCCGCAGTTCATGCCGGGCGGGCGCGCCAGCGCGCTGCAGACCGAGTTCGCCGACTCCGTGGTCAACGTCTTCGGTGACGACCCGAAGGCCGAGATCGTCTTCGAGGCCGACTTCGTGGCCGGTGTGATCGCCGAGAGCACGTCGGCGACGGTCGGGCAGGACGCGCTGTTCTTCCCGTTCCCGAGCGTGGGCGACACCTCCTCGGTGATCACCGGCGGCGACACCGTCGTCGCGCTGACCGACCGCCCGGCCACCACGGCCCTGGTCCGGTTCCTGGCGTCGTCGCAGGCCGCGGACATCTGGGTCGAGCGCGGCGGGTTCATCTCGCCCAACCGCGAGGTCGAGCTCGACGGCTACCCCGACGAGACCACCCGCCGGATCGCCGATGACCTGGTCAACGCCCGCAACGTGCGCTTCGACATGTCCGACCTGATGCCCACCTCGCTCGGGGCGACCCGCGGCGACGGGTTCTGGCGGGCGATGCAGGACTACCTGGGCGACCCCGACCGGCTGCCGCAGATCCTCAGCGACCTCGAGGCCGAGGCCGGTGCGGCCTACGCCCGGCGCTGACCCGCCCCGACCCGCCCAGCCGACCACCCAGCCGACCACCCAGCCGACCACCCAGCCGACCACCCAGCCGACCACCCAGCCGAGAGGACACCGTGCCCACACCCCCCGCGCCGACCCCGTCGGCGTCGTCCGCCCCGGCCGCGCGCGCGGCCGGGGCGTCGGAGACCGGCCGCCGCACCGGGGCCCTCTCGGGCGGGAGCCCGCGCCTCGCGCTGCTGTTCCTGACCCCCGCGCTGGTGCTGCTGCTGGTGTTCCTGGTCTACCCGACGGCGTACACGCTGGTGCGCAGCCTGTTCGACGCCCGGGGCGACGAGTTCGTGGGACTGGACAACTACGCCACCGCGTTCACCGACGACCGCACCCTGGTGGCGCTGCGCAACAACGTCATCTGGGTGGTCGTGGCGCCGTCGCTGGTCACCTCGATCGGGCTGGTGCTGGCCGTGCTGATCGAGCGGGTCCGCTGGGCCACGGCGTTCCGGCTGGTGATGTTCATGCCGCTGGCGATCTCGCTGGTGGCCTCCGGGATCATCTTCCGGCTGGTCTACGACGAGGACCCGGACCGCGGCCTGGTCAACGCGGTGGCGGTGTCGGTGCACGACGCCTTCTCCCAGGCCTCCCCGTACCCGGGGGTGCGCCCGCGCGAGGGCGGCGGGCTGGTCGCGCAGCCCGACGGGGCGATGGTCACCACCGCCCGGTTCGGTCCCGACGCGGTGCTGGCCCTGCCGCTGACCGGCTACGACCCCGCCACGCTTCCCCAGCAGGCATCGGCCGCCGTGCCGGCCGAGCCCGGCCTGGGGGTGCGGGGCCTGGTCTGGCTGGACGTCGGCGGCGCCGATGACCGGCCCGGGCAGCTCGACGCCGACGAGCGCGGGGTGCCCGGGGTCGCGGTGGAGGTGCTGTCCGGCGGCCGGGTCGTGGCCACCGCCACCACCGGCGACGACGGCCGGTTCACCGCCCCCGACCTCCCGGCGGGCGACTACGCGCTGCGGCTGCCGGCGCACAACTTCGCCGAGCCGTTCCGCGGGCTGACCTGGCTGGGGCCCGCGCTGATCACCCCGGTGATCATCTCCGCCTGGCTGTGGGTGATGGCCGGGTTCGCCATGACGCTGATCGCGGCCGGGCTGGCCGCCATCCCCCGCGACGCGCAGGAGGCCGCCCGCGTCGACGGGGCCACCGAGTGGCAGGTGTTCCGCCGGGTGACCGTCCCCCTGCTCTCCCCGGTGCTGGTGGTCGTGCTGGTCACCCTGGTGATCAACGTCTTGAAGGTGTTCGACCTGGTGTTCGTCATCGCGCCGGGGTCGGCGCAGGAGGAGGCCAACGTGCTGGCGCTGCAGATGTGGCAGGTGTCGTTCGGGTCCGGGGGCGGCGACCAGGGGCTGGGCAGCGCCCTGGCGGTGCTGCTGTTCCTGCTGGTCGCGCCGGCGATGGTGTTCAACGTCCGGCGGTTCAAGGGGGACCGGTCGTGACCTCGCTGATCGGCGCGCCGGCCGCGGTCGGCGCCCACCGCCCGGTCGCGGCCGTTCCCCGGCGGCGCTCGATCGCGTCCCGGGTGGTCGAGCGGATCGCCGGCCCGGCGGTGCGCGTGCTGCTCGTCGTCATCGCGGTGTTCTGGCTCATGCCGGTGTTCGGCCTGCTGGTGGCCTCGCTGCGGCCGGAGAGCGCGAACTCCGGCAGCGGCTGGTGGACGGTCTTCACCGAGGTCTTCACCCGGCCCGCCGAGCTGACCCTGGCCAACTACGGCGAGCTGCTCTCGGACCGGACCATGCGGGGGTCGCTGTGGAACACGGTGCTCATCGCGGTGCCCTCGACGGTGCTGGTGGTGGTGATCGGCTCGCTGGCCGCCTACGCCCTGGCCTGGATGTCGTTCCCCGGGCGCGACTGGGTGATGACCGGGGTGGTCGCACTGCTGGTGGTGCCGGTGCAGGTGGCCCTGGTCCCGGTGGCGCAGCTGCTCGGGGCCACCGGCCTCTACGGCTCGATCGCCGGCGTCGTGCTCTTCCACGTCGCCTTCGGGCTGCCCTTCGCGGTGTTCCTGCTGCGCAACTTCTTCGCGGGGATCCCGCGCGACCTGCTGGAGGCGGCCCGGATGGACGGCGGGAAAGAACTGATGATCTTCTGGCGGCTGGTGCTGCCGATCGCGCTGCCGGCCGTGGCGTCGCTGGCGATCTTCCAGTTCCTCTGGGTCTGGAACGACCTGCTGGTCGGACTGGTGTTCGCCGACGAGGGCTCGGCGCCGATCACCGTGGCGCTGCGCGGCCAGCTGCGCCAGTTCGGCGCGAACGTCGACGTGCTGGCCAGCGGGGCGTTCGTGTCGATGTTCGTGCCGCTGGTGGTGTTCTTCTCCTTCCAGCGCCACTTCGTGCAGGGCGTCCTCGCGGGGTCGGGCAAGTGAGCGCCAGGGCGCGGCGGGTCGCCACCCGCGCGGCGACCCCGGCGGCCGGGGCGCCGGTTCCCTCGGCCGCCGAGCTCGCGGCCGCGGTCCTGCGCCGGACGTGGCCGGGCTCGGCC
>NZ_JAHDTH010000302.1 GCF_018531445.1 Pseudonocardia lacus | reverse complement strand
CCGACCAGGACGGCCGCGTAGGCGGCGCCGGAGGCGTGCGCGTCGGCGTACCGGCGCCGCTCCAGGGCGGCGGCGAGCGCGCCGAAACCCGCCACGGGGTGGCCGCGCGCGGGGTCGCCGAACAGCGCGTCCGCGAGGCCGCCCAGCAGCAGGCCGGCGGGCCGGACCCAGGTCCGGGCCGGCACTACTCCCCGACGGCGCGGCCGAGCTGCAGCCCGTGGATGCGCTGCGCGTCGTCGGCGATGCGGGCCAGCGAGCACGGCCAGCGCTCCCCCGCCCCGCTGACGCTGCGGCACGCGCGGCAGCGGCCCATGCGATCGGGCACGTGCTCGGCCAGCAGCCGGCGCCACACCTCCGGCATGCCGGCCATCAGCTCGGCCATCGACCCGCTGGTCGGATCCTCCGGTTGACCCACTTCTTCCCCTCACTGCTCCGTACTCGACCCGACCACATGTTGAGTCGCTTTCGGTGTCGGCACGGTTACTCCGAGGCGCCTAGAGGGTGAACTCCCCGTTCGGCGTCGCGGACGCGTCCGCATGCAGCTCGGCCTCTCGGCCGCGCAGCTCAACTCTCCTGATCTTGCCCGAGATGGTCTTGGGCAGCGGACCGAACTCCAGGCGCCGGATCCGCTTGTAGGGAGCCAGGTTGTCCTTGGCGAACTCCAGGATGGAGCGCGCCGTCTGCTCGTCGGGCTCGTGGCCCGCCGCGAGTACAACGTACGCCTTGGGTACGGCGAGCCTGACGGGGTCCGGCGATGGCACGACGGCCGCCTCGGCCACCGCCGGGTGCTCTATCAGCACACTCTCCAGTTCGAAGGGACTGATGCGGTAGTCGGACGCCTTGAAGACGTCGTCCGCGCGACCCACGTACGTGATGTAGCCCTCATCGTCGCGCGATCCGACGTCGCCGGTGTGGTAGAAGCCACCCGCCATCGCCTCGGCGTTGCGCTCCTCGTCGCCGTGGTAGCCGACCATCAGCCCGAGCGGGCGCCGGGACAGGTCGATGCAGATCTCGCCCTCGGCGGCGGGCTCCCCCGTCGCCGGATCGATCAGCTCGATCGGGTAGCCGGGGATCGGCCGTCCCATCGAGCCCGGCTTGACCGCCTGGCCCGGCGGGTTGCCGATCTGCACGGTCGACTCGGTCTGCCCGAAGCCGTCGCGGATGCGCACGCCCCACGCCTTCTCGACCTGCTCGATGACCTCCGGGTTGAGCGGCTCGCCCGCCCCGACGACCTTGGCCGGCGGGTTCGCCAGCCCGGACAGGTCGGCCTGGATGAGCATCCGCCACACCGTCGGCGGGGCGCAGAAGCTCGTCACCCCGCAGCGGTCGAGCACGCCGAGCACCGACTCCGCGTCGAACCGGGCGTAGTTCATGACGAGCACGCAGGACTCGGCGATCCAGGGCGCGAAGACGTTGCTCCAGGCGTGCTTGGCCCAGCCCGGCGAGGAGATGTTGAGGTGCACGTCGCCGGGCTGCAGGCCGATCCAGTACACCGTCGACAGGTGCCCGACCGGGTACGAGGCGTGGGTGTGCTCGACGAGCTTGGGCTTGGCGGTCGTGCCGGAGGTGAAGTAGAGCAGCAGCGTGTCGCTGCCGCGGGTGGTGCCGTCCGGGGTGAACGCGTCGGACTCCGCGTCGGCGTCGGAGTAGGCGTGCCAGCCCTGCGGGGCGCCCCGCACGGCGATGCGCGTGTAGTCGCCCTCGACGCCGTCGAACTTGCCGGCGTCGGCCGCCCCCACCACGACGTGCCCGGCGTTGCCGCGGTCGAGGCGGTCGCGCAGGTCGGACGCGGTGAGCAGGGTGGTCGCCGGGATGACCACGGCGCCGAGCTTCATCGCCGCCAGCAGCGTCTCCCACAGCTCGACCTGGTTGCCGAGCATGAGGATGATCCGGTCGCCGCGGGCGACCCCCCGGGCGCGCAGCCAGTTGGCGACCTTGTTGGACCGCGCCGAGAGCTCGGCGAACGTCCAGTGGGCGTCGGAGCCGTCGCCCTCCACGATCCACAGGGCCCGCGCGGCACCGCGCTGCGGGTCGGCCGCGACGGCGTCGAAGTGGTCCAGGGCCCAGTTGAACTCGTCGATCTCGGGCCAGCGGAAGTCCCGGTACGCCGTGTCGTAGTCCTCACGGTGGGTGAAGAGGAACTCCCGTGCCTCGTAGAAGGCCTGGGCCGACGGGTTCATGGGCTCACCTCTGGATAGCGGCTCTGCTGACCACAGCGCTCGATCCCGACGCCGATCTTCACGCTGGTCCCACCCTAGTGAGCCGGACCGCCGCCGGCGCACCTCCGAACGGACAGGCCTGGCCGCGCGGGGCCGGCCCGCCGGGCACGCACCGTGATCGACGGCCAGGGCCGGCGGCAGGGTGTTGCTCACTTGATCGAGTGAATCCGACCGTTGACGTGCAGCGTTCCGCGCTCGGGCGGCGAATGTCCACGCAGGAGCCCGCCGCACCCGCGACGGCAAGGGAGCGCCACGGGAGCGACCCATGACCAGCGAAGCAGTCCGCCAGGACATGTTCACCGTGCTGCACGGCCAGGCCACCCCGATCGTGACGAGGTGGAGCTACCGGGCCGCCGACCCGTTCGCGGTCACTCTCGCCGTGCGTATCCAGCAGGGTCACTGGATCGAGTGGCTCGTCGCCCGCGACCTCGTCGTGCGGGCGCTGGACGAGGCCACCGGCGAGGGCGACATCCGGATGACCCCGAAGACGGCCTCCGGCTACGACATCGTCGAGATCGAGATCCGCTCGACCGACGGCCGCGCCGTCCTGGAGGTCGACCACGACCTGCTGCACCAGTTCGTGCACGCCACCCTCGGGGTGGTGGCGCTGGGCCAGGAGTCGGCCCACGTCGACATGGACGAGGCCATCGCCCGGCTCATCACCCGCAGCACCGCCGAGTAGACCGGCGGCGCCGGCCCGGATCAGACCGGACCGACGTCGTCGCGCCCCGACGCCGAAGCCGCCGCGCCCGACGCCCCGGTGCTCGCGTCCATGCGCGCCGCCCTGTCCTCCGCGCCCCACGCGCCGTCCCGGGCCGCCTCCCGCTCGGCCCGGTCGGCCAGCGGGTCGTCGGCGACGCTGCGCTCGACCTCCCGGTCGTCCAGCTCGGGCAGGTCGGCCACCGACGGCTCCGACTCGTAGCCCGACACCGGGTCGGTGCTCTCGTGCACCGCGGCCTCCTCGGCCGACGCGGCACCGCCGTCGATGCCGACGTCCACGCCGTCGATGTCGTCCCCGGTCTCCAGGGCCGCGCCCTGGCCCTCGACGGTCAGCCGCCCGGACCGGTCGGGGTCGACCGGCAGCTCCTCGGGCAGCTCGCGCGCCAGCCGCTGGTCCATGGGCTCGCCGTCGGCCATCTCCTGGCCGGTCACCCCGTGTTCCTCGGCCGCGTACGGGCGGTCGGCCGGCACGTAGCCCGCGTCGAGGGGGTCCCCACCGGGCGGGCCGACCAGCTGCTGGTCGTTCTCCAGCTGCACCGACGCACCGAGGTCGGGGGCCTCGGGCTGCTCTTCGTAGTCTCGCTGGGCCATCTCGGGAAAGCACCTCCTGCTCGTCGGCGACGATCGCTCGCCGATCGGGTTGGGAGGTGGTACCCCGGCGCGTCGCCGACCACACGCGTAACGATCCACCGGACGATTCGATGTGCACTCATCCGATCGGACGCCGAGGAGGGCCATGACGCAGCGACCGGCCGCCAGCACCGGGCGCAGACCGCGCGACTCCGCGGCCACCCGGCACGCGCTGCTGACGGCCGCCCGCGAGCTGTTCGCCCAGCACGGCTACGACGCCACCACGGTCCGCGCCGTCGCCGACCGGGCCGGGGTCAACCAGGCCCTGCTGTTCCGCTACTTCGGCAACAAGCGCGGGCTGTTCGCCAACGCCGTGCAGGGCGAGGCCCGGGAGCTGCTGGAGGGGCCGGCCGAGAACCTGCTGGAGCGCAGCCTCGACGCGATGTTGACCGCCGAGGGCGAGCGCTACGGCACCGAGACGCTGCTGGCGGTGCTGCGCGCCGCGACCAGCGAGCAGGTGGGTGCGGAGGTGCGCGAGCAGCTCGCCGCCGCCTACTCCGCCGCGTTCGCCGCCCGGGCCACCACCGACGACCCGCACGACGCCGCGGTGCGCGGCGAGCTGCTGCTGGCCTGGCTGCTCGGGCTCTCGCTGACCCGTTCCGTGCTGGTGGGCGGACCGCTCTCGGACGCCGAGGCCGTCCGCGCGCACGTGCTGCGGGCCGCACGGGCGCTGCTGGAGGGCTGAGCGCCAGGAGACGTCGTCCATCCGCCCGGGAAACCCGCTGCCTCCACGGCGGCCCGGTGGGTTATGAATGCCGGGTGGCCGAGCTGACCGTGCGCCCGACCGTCGAGGGCGACTTCGAGGAGTTCATGGGCGTCTCCTCGACCGCCTTCCTCGACGAGTGGGTCGAGCGCGAGCCGTACACGCGCCGGTCGTTCGCGACGCACCGGTTCCACGTCGCCGTCGACCGGGCCGGGGACGGGTCCGAGGAGCTGGTCGGCACCTGCGGCATCCTCGGTCGGCGAGTCACGTTCCCCGGCGCCGGGCCGACCCCGGTCGCGGCGGTGACGGCGGTGACGGTGAAGCCGGGCCACCGCAGGCGCGGCGCGCTCACCGCCATGATGCGCACCCAGCTGGACGGGCTGCACGAGACCGGGGGCGAGGCCGTCGCCGCGCTGTGGGCGTCCGAGGCGCCGATCTACGGCCGGTTCGGCTACGGCCGGGCCGCGCACTTCCTGTCGCTGGACGTGCCGGCCGACACGGCGTTCCGCACCGGCGTCGACCTCGGCGTCGACCGGGTCCGCCAGCTGCCCCGCGACGAGGCCGAGCCGCTGCTGGCGCCGGTCTACGACCGGGTGTCGGCGCAGAGCCCCGGCTGGCTGGACCGCGACGAGCTGTTCTGGGGGATGGTCCTGGCCGACCTGCCCGAGCGCCGCCAGGGTGCCTCCGAGCTGCGCTTCGCCGTGCACCCCGACGGCTACGCGCTCTTCCGGACCCGGCGCGGCTGGGGCGACCGCGGCCCCGACGGGCGCATCCACGTCCAGGAGGTGGTGGCCGCGACCCCGGTGGCCGCCGCCGCGCTGTGGCGCCACCTTCTCGACTACGACCTGGTCGGCGCGGTCACCGCCGACGTGGCCGTGGACGACCCGGTCACCCAGCTGCTGCACGACCCGCGCCGGGCCGTCGCGACCCACCGCGACTCGCTGTGGGTGCGGCTGGTCGACCTCGACCGCGCCCTCACCCAGCGGCGCTACTCGGGCGACGTCGACGTCGTGCTGGAGGTCTCCGACGGGTTCTGCCCGTGGAACGCGGGGCGCTGGCGGCTCACCGCGCGGGCCGACGGGCCGGCCACCGCGGCCCGCGGCGACGACGACGCCGACCTGCGCCTGGACGTCGCCGATCTGGGCGCGGCCTTCCTGGGCGGCCCGACCCTGGTACAGCTCGCGGCCGCGGGTCGGGTGGTCGAGCTGACCCCGGGTGCGCTGGTCCCGGCGTCGCGGGCGTTCGCCGGCACCCGGGCCCCGCACTGCCCCGAGGTCTTCTGACCCGGTGCCTCAGCGCTCGATGGGGACGCGGACCGAGCGGCGGTCCGCGCTGAGCTGACCGCGCTGCTCGGCCCGCTCGACCATCGCCGACCAGCGCGCCGCCCAGTCCGGGGCGGTGCCGAGCAGCTTGGCCCGCGAGCGCAGCACCGCCAGGTCGAGCCCGGCGCAGTCCTCGCCGACGAGCGCGCCGCTGCCGGTGGTCTGCAGCGCCACCCGGGCGGCGGCGGGCCCCAGCTCGGTGCGCAGGCGCAGCGTGTCCAGGTCGTCGGCGTCCTGCACGACGACCCCGTCCGCGGCCAGGATGACGATCACGGCGCGGTCAGCCCCGCTCGATCACGCCGCGCACGAACGCGGCCTGGCCGGCGTGCTGCAGGTCGTCGGAGATCACGCTGACCAGCCGCACCGCGAGGGTGACCGGCGGGTCCCAGCGCTCGTCGACGACCCGGTCGAGCTCGTCGGCCTCCAGCGTCGCCAGGTAGTCCTGGGTCTGCGCGGTGACGGCGGCGCAGTAGCCGGTGAGCAGTTCGGCGGTCGCACCCACCTGGCCCACCTGCTCCGGGGAGTGGCCGTAGCCGGTGGCGGAGTCCTCGAAGGGCAGGGCGAACCGGGCGGCCCAGCCGTCGGCGGTCCAGACCTGCTCGCGGCCGGCGACCTCGGCGACGTGGTCGTCCTGCACGCGAAGCAGGTGCCACACGAGCCAGGCGATCGAGTTGGCGTCGGCGTCGAGCCGGCGCGCCAACTGCTCCTCCGTCAGCCCCTCGACGGCGGCGCGCACCTCCTCCTGGACCCGGCCGAACGCATCGGCGAGCAGGTCTCTGGGCAGCATGTCAGGCTCCTCCACATCCGGACGGCAACTCGGTCATCCGCGGCCTGTACCCGACCGCGGCCCGCGCGACGCACCGCCTGCTCACAGCTCCGCCCGGCGCGGCAGGGCGGCGATGGCGCC
>NZ_JAHDTH010000301.1 GCF_018531445.1 Pseudonocardia lacus | reverse complement strand
GCGTGGGCCCCACCCTGCCCGTTCCCCACCCCGGCACCGGTAGCAGCCGCCACCCCGGCCTCAACACCGTTCGTCCTCGCTGCGCTGCGGGCGCTGCGTGTTGACCCCGGGGTCCCGACGCCTGCTCAAAACAGCAGGTCACGGGCCAAAAAGCGGCCCACGACCGCTTCAAGACCCCAGGGTTGACAAGCCGTTCCACATCAGTCGAACCAGTTGAAGAGCAGGTCGCCGAGGCGCTCGGGGCGGTGGTAGGCGACGTCCTGGAGTTCGTCCTCGGTGAGGGAGCGCAGGTGCGCCTCGGTGAGCGGCTGGTCGAGGTCGGCGGGAGCGGCGACCTCGAAGCCCCTTCGGGAGAAGACCTCGCGGTGCGGGACGGCCGCGAACACCGGCAGGATGTCGTGGGGTCCCGCCGGCTGGGCCGCGGCGACCAGTCCGGCGGCGGGGTTCAGCAGGAACGCCAGCGGCATGCCGTTGCGCAGTTGCACGCCGACGCGGTGGTAGTTGCGGCCGACGGTGGGTTCCTCGGCGGCCGTTGTGACGGTGCCGCCGTCGATCCTCGTGTACTCGTGCACCGCCGCGAGCCATGCCGCCCGAGCGGCCGGGTCGGGGCGGGGCACGGTCACCCCGGCCCGCAGCCGGTCCTGGATGTTCACGTCGGCATCGTGCCGTGGGCGCGCCGGTGGACGCGGCCCGGCCGACCGTGCGAGGCGGGTCACAGCGGCGGGACCGTCACGGATCCGTGGGCTGCGCCGTCCCACCCGCGTGCGGCCGTGGGGCTGCGGAGGGACGGCGAGGATGAGCACGACGGTGGGAACGGGCAGGACGGCGGGGACCGGCACGGAGCGCGCGGTCCGGGTGCTGCTGTGGGCCGCGGCGGCGGTGGAGGCGGTGATCGGGGTGTGGGCGCAGTTCTTCCCGGTCGGCTTCTACGAGGATTTCCCGCTCGGGTGGGGGTGGGTGCGGCTGCTGCCGCCCTACAACGAGCACCTCGTGCGCGACGTGGGCGGGCTCAGCCTGGCGCTGGTCGTGGTGCTGGTGGCGGCGGCGCTGCGGCCCGACCGGTGGACCGCGCGGGTGGCGGCGCTGGCGGGGGCGGTGTTCGTGGTCCCGCACACGATCTTCCACGCGATGCACATGGCGCACTTCGGGGCGTTCGACGCCATCGCGCAGACGGTGGGCAACGTGGGCCTGTGCGTGCTGGTCGTGGCGATCTGGGTGCTGGCCGGGCGGCTGCCGGAGCGGGGCGGGAGCCGGCGATGAACGGTGTGCGGGGGACAGCTGTGACGTCCGACAGGGTCGTGCCGGCTGGATGATGCATTGCTCACGACATAGTCTCGGGGGTGTGATCGACGACGACGCACCGGACCGGGACTGGACCGAGCCGGGGATCTACCGGTGCGCGCCGGGGGTGTACCGCATCCCGCTCCCGCTCCCGCAGGACGGCCTGCGCGCGGTGAACGTGTACGCGATCGCCGACGAGGCCGGGTGGACCCTGGTCGACGCCGGTTGGGCGATCGCCGAGGCGCGCGAGCTGCTGGGGGCGGCCCTGGCCCGGCTGGACGCCGGGTTCGCCGACATCCGCCGGTTCCTGGTCACCCACATCCACCGCGACCACTACACGCAGGCCGTCGCCCTGCGCCGCGAGTTCGGGATGAAGGTGGCGCTGGGCCGCGGCGAGCAGCCGGGGCTGGAGGCCATCCACAGCCCGGCCAACGCCGGGCTGGTGCGCGACGACGTGCTGCACCGGGCCGGCGCGGGCGAGCTGGTGGCCCGTCGCTCGGGGCCGCCGCCGAAGCACCGGCGCGACGAGTGGGAGTTCCCCGACGAGTGGATCGAGGACGGCGCGGAGATCCTGGTCGGCGACCCGGACGCGCCGCGCCGGCTGCGCGCCGTGCAGACCCCGGGGCACACCCAGGGGCACGTGGTGTTCGCCGACGAGGCGGCCGAGCTGCTGTTCGCCGGCGACCACGTGCTGCCCACCATCACACCGTCGATCGGCCTGCAACCCGTCCGTGCGGCCAGTCCGCTCGCCGACTTCCTGGCCTCCCTCGAACTGGTGCGCTCGCGCCCCGACGCGTTGCTGTTGCCGGCCCACGGGGCCACCGGCATGCGGGTGCACCAGCGGGTCGACGAGCTGCTGGCCCACCACGCCAAGCGCCTGGACGCCACGCTGACCGCCGTCCAGGCCGGCTGCTCGACCGCCTACGAGGTGGCCGGCGCGCTGACCTGGACGCGCCGCGACCACCGCCTGGTCGACCTGGACATGTTCAACACGATGCTGGCCACCACCGAGACCCTGGCCCACCTCGACGTGCTGGCCGAGCGGGGACTGCTCACGGCCGCCGAGGACGAGCGCGGGGTGGCGCGCTACACCGCCTGAGCGCGCGGCCGGGGGGCGGTGCTCGTCCGCCGTTCGTCGACCGGTAACCGCGACCCGCCGCAGCGACACGCCCGGACGGCGCTCCCGAGTTGGTGCTGCTGCGCTGACCGGGGCAAACTGATCACACAACCCAGCCGGGCACGGGACCCGGCCGATGACAGCAGTCCGCCGCGGCTCGAGGACGTAGGGGAAGACGATCCTCGTCGACGTTGGAGGTCTGCAGTGAACGCACGCGGCGTGGTCTTCGTCCACTCGTCGCCGACTGCGGTCTGCCCGCACGTCGAATGGGCGATCTCGGGTGTCCTGGGGACCAAGGTGTCCCTGCAGTGGACGCCCCAGCCTGCTGTGCACGGAGCGCTGCGCGCCGAGTGCTCCTGGTCGGCCCCGGTGGGCTCGGGCGGCGCGATCGCCGCCGCCCTGCGGGCGTGGACGATGCTGCGCTTCGAGGTCACCGAGGACCCGAGTCCCGGCGTCGACGGCGAGCGGTTCTGCTACGTGCCCAACCTGGGGCTGTGGCGCGGGCAGACGGGCGCCAACGGCGACGTCGTGGTGGGGGAGAACCGCCTGCGCGCGGTGCTGGCCGAGACCCCGCCCGCGCAACTGCCGGCCAAGATGCACGAGCTGCTGGGCACGGCGTGGGACGACGTCCTGGAGGACTTCCGCTACGCCGGCGACGGTGCCCCCGTCACCTGGCTGCACCAGGTCGGCTGACCGCGGGGTCGGGACGACAGCGGGGTCGGGGACGACAGCACCCGGACGACGGCGGGGCCGGCGCGGATCGCGCCGGCCCCGCCGTCGTCCGGGCGTGTTCGCTCAGGCCCGGGTGAAGGCCACCGCGGCGTTGTGCCCGCCGAAGCCGAACGAGTCGCAGACCGCGGCCTCCAGGTCGACCTTGCGGGGCTCGCCGGACACCACGTCCAGCTCCACCCCCGGGTCGATCCGGTCGAGGTTGAGCGTCGCCGGGATGACGCCCTCCTTGATCGAGAGCAGGGTGATGATGCTCTCGACCGCCCCGGCCGCGCCGACCATGTGGCCCAGCGCGGACTTGGGCGCGGTCAGCACCGGGTGCGTGCCCAGCGCCTTGACCACGGCCCGGCTCTCGCCGACGTCACCGGCCACCGTCGAGGTGGCGTGGCAGTTGACGTGCCCGACGTCGGAGGGCTGCAGCCCGGCCGTCTCCAGCGCCTTGCGGATGGCCCGGGACTGGCCGGTGCCCTCCGGCTCCGGGCCGGTGATGTGGTGGGCGTCGGAGGTGATCCCGGCGCCGGCCAGCCTGCCGTGCACGGTGGCCCCGCGCGCGGCGGCGAACTCGGCCCGCTCCAGCACCATGATCCCGGAGCCCTCGCCGAGCACGAAGCCGTCGCGGTCGACGTCGAACGGGCGCGAGGCCCGCTCGGGCTCGTCGTTGCGCTGCGAGAGCGTGCGGGCCTGCACGAACCCGGCCACGGTGATGCCGGTGATGCAGGCCTCGGCGCCGCCGGCGATGACCACGTCGACCTCGCCGCTGCGGATCAGCCGCAGCGCCCAGGCCAGCGCCTCGGCGCCGGACGCGCACGCCGACACCGGCGCGTGCACGCCGCCGGTCGCGCCGAACTCGATGCCCACCCAGGCGGCCGGCCCGTTGGGCATGAGCATCGGCACGGTCAGCGGCGAGACCTTGCGCAGGCCGCCGCTCTCCAGCAGGTCGTCCTGGTCGAGCAGGGTGACGGCGCCGCCGATGCCGGTGCCGATGACCACCGCCAGCCGCTCCGGGTCGACCTCCGGCTTGCCTGCGTGCTCCCAGGCCTCCTGCGCGGCGACCATCGCCACCTGCTCGCAGCGGTCCATGCGCCGGGCCTTGACCCGGGGCAGGACCTCGGTGGGGGACACCGCGAGCGGGGCGGCGATCTTGACGGGCAACTGGTGGCGCTCGACCCACTCGTGGTCGGCGTCGTCGATGCGCCGCACGCCGGTACGCCCGGCGAGCAGCGCTTCCCACGTCTGCGCGACGTTCCCGCCGAGCGGGGTGGTCGCGCCCAGGCCGGTGACGACGACGTCGGTGCTCTGGCGGCTCATCTCGTCCTTCCGAGTGGTTGCGCGGGGTGTGGTCGCGCGGGGTGGCGGTGCGCGGCCGGGACGGCGCCCGGCCGGCCCGTCACTGGTGGCTGGAGATGTAGCTGACGGCGTCGCCGACGGTCTTGAGCTCGGCGAGCTGGTCGTCGGGGATCTTGACGCCGAACTTGTCCTCGGCCTGCACGGCGATCTCGACCATGGACAGCGAGTCGATGTCCAGGTCGTCGACGAAGGACTTCTCCGGGGTCACCTCGGCGGTGTCGATGCCGGCGACCTCCTCGACGATCTCGGCGAGGCCGGTGAGGATCTCCGCGTTGTCGGCCATGGTTGTTCTCCTTCGGTGGTGGGGCGGTGGTGGGGGGTGGAACGGTCGGCCCGGACGGGCTCAGGGGCAGGTGACGACCTGGGCGGCGTAGGACAGGCCCGCGCCGAAGCCTACGAGCAGGACGGTGTCGCCGGAACGCACCCGCCCGTCGACGCGCATGTGGTCCAGGGCCAGCGGGATCGACGCCGAGGACGTGTTGCCCGAGTGGATGATGTCGTCGGCGACGACCATGTCCTCCCGGGCGCCCTTCGCGCGCAACCGCTTGGCCACGGCCTCGACGATCCGCAGGTTGGCCTGGTGGGGGACCAGCACGTCGATGTCGGACGGGGCCAGCCCGGCCAGCTCGATGGCCCGCAGCGCCACCGGGGCGATCTTGGTGGTGGCCCAGCGGAACACCGCCTGGCCCTCCTGGGCCAGCGCGCCGTTCTCCGGCCGGATGTGGATGGTCTGCGCCAGGTCGCCCGCGCTGCCCCAGGCGACCGGGCCCACGCCGACCGACTCCGCGTCGGGGGCCGGGCCGAGCACGGCGGCGCCGGCGCCGTCGGCGAAGATGATCGCGGTGGAGCGGTCGGTCCAGTCGAGCCAGTCCGACAGCTTCTCCGCCCCGATGACCAGCACGTGCCGGGAGCTGCCGGCGCGGATCAGGTCGGCGGCGGTGCCCATGCCGAAGCAGAACCCGGCGCAGGCGGCGTTGAGGTCGAACGCACCCGGCGCGGGGATGCCGATCCGCTCGGCGGTCTGCGCGGCGGCGTTCGGGATCGGCGTGGGCATCGTGCAGGTGGCCACGATGACGGTGTCGATCTCGGTGGGGTCGATGCCGGAGTCCTTGACCGCCTGGGCGCCCGCGTCGCTGGCCATGTCGACCAGCAGCGTGCCCTCCTCGGCGATGCGCCGGCTCTGGATGCCGACCCGTTCGCGGATCCACTGGTCGTTGGTTTCCATGCGCTGGGCCAGGTCGTCGTTGGTGACGACGTTGTCGGGCTGCGTGCTGCCCATGCCCAGGAGCCGGGCGCCGGGCGCCGTGGCGGCCAGGCGCAGCGGCGTGCGGGGCCGCGTGGTCATGAGTCCTCCCCCGAGTGCTGGTTGATCCCCGAGTGCTGCGTGATGAGGTCGATCGCGGCGGGCAGGTCGTCGGGCGTCCTGAGCGCCAGGCGCTCCACGCCCTTCATCTCGCGCTTGGCGATGCCGACGAGGGTGCCGGCGGGCGGTAGCTCGATCACGGCGGTGACGCCGCGCTCGAGCAGGGTGGCGGTGCAGGAGTCCCAGCGGACCGGGCGGGTGACCTGGTCGACCAGCCGGCGCACCGCCTCGGCCCCGTCGCCGACGACGGCGCCGTCGGCGTTGGACAGCAGCGGGCGGACGGGGGTGCCCGGGGTGAGCTGCGCGGCCCGGTCGCGCAGGGCCTGCTCGGCGGGGGCCATGTAGCGGGTGTGGAACGCGCCGGCGACGGGCAGCCGCTTGACCCGCGCGCGGTTCGGCGGGTCCTTCTCCAGCGCCTCCAGCGCGCCGACCGCGCCGGCCGCGACAACCTGGCCGGTGGCGTTGCGGTTGGCCGGGTCGAGGCCGAGCGCGGCCAGGGCGGCCAGCACCTCGTCGGCGTCGCCGCCGAGCACGGCCGACATCCCGGTGGGCTCCAGGTCGCAGGCGGCGGCCATCTCCCGGCCGCGGACGGCGGCGAGCTCGACGGCGACGTCCGCGTCGAGCACCCCGGCCAGCGCGGCCGCGGCCAGCTCGCCCACCGAGTGCCCGGCGACGGGCGCCCCGGCCGGCAGCGCCGCCGCCGCGGTGAGCCGGG
>NZ_JAHDTH010000032.1 GCF_018531445.1 Pseudonocardia lacus | reverse complement strand
GCCGCCCCCAGCGCGGCCACCGGCGGGATGCGGGCGGCGGCCAGCGCGGGCGCGAGCGCGGCCAGCACGGTGGCCAGCACCGCGACGAGCAGGCAGCCGAGCATCCCGGCCCACGGCACGACGAGCGCAACGGCCGCCCCCGGGCCCAGCAGCGCGAGCACGCCGGTCACGCCGTAGCCGAGCAGCACCGCCAGGCCGACCCCCAGCGTCCCCGCGACCAGCCCGGACACCGCGGCCTCGGCCAGCACCGCCCGCACCACCTGGCCGCGCCGGGCCCCGACGCAGCGCAGCAGCGCGAGCTGGGTGCGCCGCTGGGTCAGCACGATCCGGAACGTGGAGGCGACCACGACCGCCGCGGCCACCATCGCCAGCCCGGCGAACACCCCCACGCCGAGCAGCACACCCGCGACGGTCCGCGAGCTCGACTCGACCTCCGCCAGCCGCTGCTCGTCGCCGCTGAGCACGGCCCCCGGCGCCCCGACGGCCGCGCCGACGCCCGTCACGAGCGCCTGCTCGTCCGCGCCGGGGGCGGCGGCCACGTCGATCTGGGCCAGTTGCGCCCCCATCGACCCGATCGCCTCCGGAGTGCCGATGAGCGTGTTGACCCCGTCGTGGCGCACGTCGACGACGCCGGTGACGGTCACCGCCCGGGGCGGCCCTCCGTCCGGGGTGACGGTGAGCGACGCACCGGGCCACAGACCCGTCCGCTCGGCGGTGGCCCCGCCCACGACGACCTCGTCCGGCGCCGCGGCGACCCGGCCCTGCACCGGCACCGGCAGCCGCGTCAGCGGCCCGACCATCGGGTCGGACCCGACCTCCCAGCGGGTGGTCGAACCGGCCCCGCTGACCGGCAGCAGCGCCACCCAGTGCGGGACGGCCTCCGCGACGCCGGGCACGCCCGCCGCGGCGGCGGCCAGCGCCGCCCCGTCGGGCTCGGGGTCGGGCAGGTCCGCGCCGAGCACGACGACCGCCGCCCCGGCGGGCGTCTGCTGGGCGCGCTCGCTCACGTAGCCGCGCAGCGTCTCGGCCAGCAGCAGCGTGCCGGCCGCGAACACCGTGGCCACCAGCACCGCGAGACCGGTGAGCAGCAGCCGGGCCGGGCGGCGCCGGGTCTCGGCCAGCAGCGCGCCCGCCGCCGCTCCGATCACCGCCCCGCTCCGGCCGGCGCGGGTCGGTCAGCGCCGATCGGCCTGCCGGCCCGGCGGTCGCGATGCGCCTCGACGGCCTCCAATAACGGGAACAGCGCCATCGTCAGCAGGACGAGCACCCCGACCATCCAGCCCGCGACGCCCAGCGTCGCCCAGATCACGTCCACCATGGGCGGAACGATCGCGGAGCGGGCGGGTCCGCCACCTCGGCCGGAGGTCCGATCCGGGCGCGGGCCCTCGTACTTCCGGCCGAGCCGACCTCAGCGGCGGGCGCGACCCGCGGGCCGCCGCGAGGCGGGACGGCACGCGGCGGACGGCAGTGCGGCGCCTTCCCCGGCGGGCCCGGTTCGACGGACCCGCCGGGGGACGGGCGCTAGTTCTTGATCGTCTCCCGGGGCAGCCCGAGGATCCGCTCCGCGATGACGTTGCGGCTGACCTCCGACGTCCCGCCGGCGATCGTCATGGCCCGCTGGTAGAGGTAGTTCAGCGCCAGCTCCGGCTCGCCGCCGGTGACCGCGGCCGCGCCGGCGATCCGCATCCCCAGCTCGCTGACGCGCTGCCCGTGCTCGGCGCCGAGCAGCTTGCTGACGTTGCCCTCCACCGACGGCTCGGCCCCCAGCACCGCCCGCTCCACGGTCCGCAGGTTGAGCAGCTCGATGCCCGCCTCCACGGCGATCAGCGCGCCGACCTCGCGGGTCAGGCCGGTGTCGCCCGGGGCGTGCTTGTCGACCAGGCGGAGCAGCTTGCGGGCCGAGAAGCCGGCCCGCTGCCCGCCGATGCTGACCCGCTCGTTGGCCAGCGTCGCCCTGGCCACCGCCCAGCCCGCGCCCGGCTCGCCGACGACGTCCTCGTCGGGCACGAAGACGTCGTCGAAGAACACCTCGTTGAACATCGAGTGCCCGGTGATCTCCTTGAGCGGGCGCACGGTGACCTCCGGCGCGGTCAGGTCGATGACCATGGCGGTGATGCCGGCGTGCTTGGAGGCGTCCGGGTTGGTGCGGATGGTGGCCAGGCCGCGCTGGCAGTGCTGGGCCCCGGAGGTCCACACCTTCTGCCCGGTGACCCGCCAGCCGCCGTCCACCTTGACCCCGCGGGTCTGCACGGCCGCGGCGTCCGACCCGGCGCCGGGCTCGCTGAACAGCTGGCACCAGACCTGCTCGCCGAGCAGGCCGGGGCGCACCCAGCGCTCGATCTGCTCGGGCGACGCGGTCTGGGTGAGGGTGAGCAGCACCCAGCCGCCGATGCCGTAGTTGGGCAGGCCCAACCCGACCAGCTCCTGCTCCAGCACCAGCTGCTCGACCGGCCCGGCCCCGCGGCCGAACGGCCGCTGCCAGTGCGGCACGAGGTAGCCCTCCTCCAGGGCCAGCCTGCGCTTCTCGCCCTCGGCCGCGTCCCGGTACCGCTGGGCGAAGTCGCGCGCGCTCACCCGGAACTGCTCGGCCTCCGGCGGCAGCGCGACGTCGCGCTTGCGGCGCACGCCGGCCGCGACCCGGGCCGCGACGTCGGCGGTGGCGGCGTCGCGCGGGGCGGCGAGCGCGGCCAGCGCCGTCGCCCGGCGCAGGTAGAGGTGGGCGTCGTGCTCCCAGGTGAAGCCGATGCCGCCGTGCACCTGGATGTTCATCCGGGCGTTCTGCAGGTAGGCGTCGACCGCGACGGCGGCGGCGGTCGCGGCGGCCAGGTCGGCCTGCCCGTCCGCGTCGTCACCGTCGCCGGGCTCGGCGCGGGCCGCGTCCCACGCGGTGGCCACGGCCAGCTCGCTGCGCACCTGCATGTCGGCCAGGTGGTGCTTGATGGCCTGGAAGCTGCCGATGATGCGGCCGAACTGCTCGCGGACCTTCGCGTAGGCCAGCGCCATGTCCAGGGTGGCCCGCGCGCCACCGGCCGCCTCGGCGGCGGCCAGCACCCGCAGCAGCCGGGTCGCCGACGCGGCCGCACCGGCCAGCACCTCGCCCGCCCCCTCGACGTGCACGGCCGCGAGACCCAGCGACGGGTCGAACCCGTCGAGGGCCGAGACCCGCACCGCGTCGCCGCGCAGCACGACGACGTCGTCGCCGCTGCGGACCAGGTGCAGCGCCGCCCACACCGCGCCCAGCGCCGGGCCGGCGTCGCCGCGCCCGTCGGCGCCGACCGACCCGACGACGGCCAGCGAGGCCGGGGTGCTGCCGTCGGCCAGCCCCGGCAGCAGGGCGGCTTGCTGCTCCGCGGTGCCGTGCCGCGCGACCAGCGCGGACGCGACGGCCGTCGACAGCAGCGGTCCGCCGTGCACCTCGCGACCCAGCCCTTCCAGCACGACGGCCAGTTCGGGCAGCCCGTAGCCGGAGCCGCCGTGCTCCTCGGGCAGGTGCAGCCCGGCCCAGCCCAGCCCGGCGAGCTGCTTCCACAGCGGGTCGGGGTCGGCACCGGGCGCGGGCGGGTCCACCGCGGCCTTGCGGGTCGCGGCCCGCGCCCCCTGCTCGACCGCGAACTCGCGCACCACGCCGCTGAGTTCGGCGTGCTCCTCGGTGATCGCCAACGCCATGCCAGGCACCTTCTTCCGCAGACCGCTCCGTCCCGGCGAAGAGTATTCGCTTTGCGAGCCCAGCAGCAGCCCCCTGCGCCGTCCAGGCCTGGACACCGACCGCGCGCGAATTAGAGTGTCCGGAAAACCGCGCTCGCTGGGGAGGCCCCGTGGAGATCAAGGGCAAGAAGGCCATCGTGTTCGGGGGCGCGTCCGGCATGGGCCGGGCCAGCGCCGAGGCGATGGCCGCGCGCGGCGCGGACGTCGCCGTCGTCGACCGCCCCGGGTCGGCGGGCGAGGAGGTGGCGGCCGCCTTCGGCGGCACTTACCTGGAGATGGACGTCACCGACTTCGAGGGCACCGAGCGGGTTATCGACGAGGCGGTCGAGCGCCTGGGCGGGCTGCACGTCACGGTGACCACGGCCGGTGGGGGCGCGGCGAAGCGCACCCTGGGCAAGGACGGCCCGCACGACCTGGAGACGTTCCGCCGGATCATGGATCTGAACGCGGTGGCCACGTTCAACATCAGCCGGCTGGCCGCCGCGCACATGGCCCGCAACGAGCCGGAGGACCCGGAGGAGACCGGGGAGCGCGGCGTCATCGTCAACACCGCCTCGATCGCCGCGTTCGAGGGCCAGATCGGCCAGGTCGCCTACACCGCGACGAAGGCCGCGATCGCCGGGATGTGCCTGACCATGGCCCGCGACCTCGGCTCGCTGGGCATCCGGGTGCTGGCCATCGCGCCGAGCCTGTTCGACACCGGCGTGCTCAAGGGCCGGATCACCGACGAGCAGAAGCACGCCCTGACCAAGGACGCCGCGTTCCCGCGCCGGATGGGCCGGCCCGTGGAGTACGCCAAGCTGGTGCTGGCGATCGTGGACAACCCGATGCTCAACGGCCAGTGCCTGCGCCTGGACGCCGGCCAGCGCTTCGCCCCCCGCTGACGAACTCCCGTCGAGAACGAAGTCGTCGCGAATTGGACCGGTCCATTTCGACGACAGCTTCGTTCTCGACGGGAACGGGCACGGGGGTTCAGCCCGGCGCGCCCGTGGTGGCCTGGGCGGTGAGCCGGTCGAGCAGCACCCGGCGCAGCACCTTCCCGCTGGGCAGCCGCGGGAACTCCGCCTCGATGCTGACCGACGTCGGTGCCTTGAAGTGCGCGATCCGCTCGCGGGCGAAGCTGCGCAGCTCCTCGGCCAGCGCGGCGTGATCGACACCGGGGTCGGCCGGCTGGACGACGGCGTGCACCCGCTGGCCCATCTCCTCGTCGGGCAGGCCGATCACGGCCACGTCGGCGACCGCGGGGTGCAGCACCAGCACGTCCTCGACCTCGCGCGGGTAGATGTTCACCCCGCCGGAGATGATCAGGTCGGAGCGCCGGTCGGACAGGTACAGGAAGCCGTCCTCGTCGAGGTGGCCGAGGTCGCCCAGGGTGCTCCAGCCGCGGTCGTTGTACGCGCTCGCGGTCTTCTCGGGGTCGTTGTGGTAGGTGAACCCGACGCCCTCGGACTCGAACCAGATCGTGCCGACCGCGTTCGGGCCCAGCTCGTTGCCCTCGGCGTCGCAGATGTGGACCTTGCAGTTCGCCGGCTGGCCGACCGAGCCGCGGCGCTGCGCCCAGGTGATGCTGTCGATCAGGCACATGCCGTTGCCCTCGCTGCCGGCGTAGTACTCCAGCAGCACGGGGCCCCACCAGTCGATCATCTTCTGCTTGACGTCGATCGGGCACGGCGCGGCCGCGTGGATGGCCATCCGCATGCTGGAGACGTCGTAGGCGGCCCGCTCGGCCTCGTCGAGCTTCAGCATCCGCACGAACATCGTGGGCACGAACTGGCCGTAGTTGATCCGGTAGCGCTGGATCAGCTCCAGCGAGGCGCGGGCGTCGAAGCGCTCCATGACCACGACGGTGCCGCCGTTGCGGATCGTGCCGACCGACCAGGCCAGCGGGGCGGCGTGGTAGAGCGGGCCCGGGCACAGGTAGACCGTGTCGGGCCCGAACCCGAAGGCCTCCCCCAGCCGCTGATCCAGCGCGTTCCCGGTGCCGAACGGGGCGCCGGACAGCTGCGGCAGGATCCCCTTCGGCCGGCCGGTGGTGCCCGAGGAGTACCACATGTAGCCGCCCTCGACCTCGTCGTCGATCGGGGTGGTCGGCAGGCCGGCGACGGCGTCGTCCAGCGACTCCTGGCCCTCCACCCGCCCGATCGTGACCCGCGACTCCAGCAGCGGCGACTCGGCGGCGGGCGCGGCGATGTCCTCCAGGTCGGCTCCGGAGACCAGCATCCGGGCCCCGCAGTCCCGCACGATGTAGGCCGCCTCGGCCGCGGAGAGGTGCCAGTTGACCGAGGTGTGCAGCAGGCCGGCGCGCTGGGCCCCGAAGACCACCGCGAACACCTCGAGCTGGTTGCGCAGCAGGATCGCCACGTGGTCGCCGGGGCGCAGGCCCCGGCTGCGGAACAGCCGGGCGATGCGGTTGGAGCTGTCCTCCAGCTCGCGGAACGACATCGTGGCTCCGGTGCCCCCCATGATCACGGCGGGCTTGTCGCCGTGCGTGGCGGCCAGGGTGCTCAGGTGCATGTGCGGTCCACCCTCCCAGGCCCGCGTCTGCGTCGATGCGGGTCCACGGCGACAGTAACCGCCGCACCGGGCTCCGGTCAGCCATTGAGTGCCCGGCTTTCGGTACCCCGACCGACCGCGGGCGGCCGGCCGGATATCCACTCACCCCCGCTGACCAGGTCGGGGACGGATTGAGTAGCCCTCATTCGGCACCGGGCGTTGACAGACCCGCCCGCCGGCCGTCGAATGGGGGCGACGATCATCCAACGGCGAAGGGGCCTGGGCGATGGCAGACCGCGGCGACGGGGCGCTCCCGCGCTACCGCGACCTCCCGGAGACCGACGGCGGTGCCCGGTCCGGCTGGCACCTGTTCGGCGAGGACGACTCCGTCGGGCTGCTGAACCTCGTGACCCCGGAGAAGGCCGTGCAGGCGGCCGGACTGGTCCGCAAGGGCGCGGTGTTCCCGCTCGACCTGCCCTCGGACTTCCTGGACCCGCCGCTGTTCGGGCGCGGGGCCGACCGGCGGACGACGCTGGTCACCCGCCCCGGCCTCACCCTCGACGACGTGCACGACAACTTCTACCCGCAGTCGGGCAGCCAGTGGGACGCGCTGGCGCACGTCGCGTTCGGCCCGGAGCGGTTCTACAACGGGCGCACCCAGCAGGACGTCGCGGAGGGTTCCAACACGATCGACCACTGGGGCGCCCGCGGCGTCGTGACCCGGGCCGTCGTGCTCGACGTGGCCGGCGTCGTCGAGGAGCGCGGCGGGCCGGGCACGGCGGTGGCGCTGGGCGTCGCGGACCTGGAGGCGGCGCGCCGGGCGGCCGGCGTGGAGATCACCACCGGCGACGCGCTCGTCCTGCACACCGGCTTCCTCGGCTGGTACGCCACGCTGGCCCGGCCGGAGCGGGTGCGCGCCGCCGACCGCAACACATTGGCGGCCGTCGGGATCGAGCACACCCCGGAGATGGCCGAGTACCTCTGGGACCTGCACATCGCCGCGGCCGTCACCGACGCGCCCGCGCTGGAGGTCTGGCCGCCCGACCTCCGCCCCGAGGCGTGGCCGTGGGGCTTCCTGCACCACGTGCTGATCGGGCAGTTCGGGCTGGCCATCGGCGAGCTGTGGTGGCTGCACGACCTCGTCGAGGACTGCCGCGCCGACGGCCGCTGGGAGGTGATGCTGTCCAGCGCGCCGATGCGGGCGAAGGGCGGCATCGGCTCCCCGGCCAACGCGCTGGCGCTGAAGTAGGCCCGCGGTGCGCACCCTGCGGATCCGCCAGGTGGCGGTGGCGGCGGCCGACCGGGAGGCGGTCTGCCAGGTGTGGCGGCGCGAACTGGGGCTCGGCGAGCCGTTCGTCGACCCGCTCGTCGGCCGGTGGGGCCTGCACAACGCCGTGTTCCCGGTCGGCGACGCCTTCCTGGAGGTGGTCAGCCCGCACACCCCCGGGGCGGGCTCGCCCGCCGAGCGGCACATGGCCCGCCAGGGCGGCGACTGCGGCTACATGGCGATCTTCCAGGTCGACGACCTCGACGACGGCCGCCGCCGCCTCGCCACCAACGGGATGCGCTCGGTGCTCGACGTCGACGACTACGACGACATCCGGTCGACGCACGTGCACCCGGCCGACGTCGGCGCGGCGATCATCTCGCTGGACCAGGCCGAGCCGCCGTCGTCGTGGCGGTGGGGCGGGCCGCACTGGGCCGAGCGGTCGCGGGCGGTCGTCGCGGACGGCATCGCCGGCGTGCGGCTGGCCGGACCGGATCCGGCGGCGCTGCTCGACCGGTGGTCGCGCGCGCTCGCGATCGAGCCCGACGGCGACCGGCTCGTCCTGGACGACCGGTCAACCGTGACGGTCGGCGAGGGCGAGCGCGCGGGCCTGGTCGGCGTCGACCTGTGGGCGGCTCCGGGCTCGGCGATGGTGTCGTTCGAGGTCGCGGGGACCACGTTCCGCTCCGTGCGGAGGTGACTACGGTCCCGGGATGATCATCGCCGGACTCGCGACGCTCGACCCCGCCGCCCCGCTGGACGACCTGGAGCCGCTGGCCGAGCGGCTGCGCGGGGCGCGGGTGTGGCGATCGGCGAGAGCGCGCACTTCGTCCGCGAGTACGCGCTGCTGCGCCACCGGCTCACGCGGTTCCTGGTCGGGCGCTGCGGGTTCACGGCCTTCGGGATGGAGTCCGGGTTCAGCGAGGGCCTGGCCGTCGACGCCTGGACGCGCGGCGGCCCCGGCGACCTCGACGCGCTGGGCCGCCACGGCCTCACCTACCGGATGGGCCGCTGCCCGGAGGTGCGCGCGCAGCTGAGCTGGATGCGCGAGATGTCGCTGCCGTTCGTCGGGCTGGACGTGCCCGGGTCCACCGCCTCGCCGCTGCCCGCGCTGCGCAGCGTGCGGCGCAGGCTGGAGGCCATCGACCCGGCGGCGCTCCCGCTGGTCGACGCGCTGGTCGCCCGGGTCCAGGGGTACGCCGACGAGCACGCCCCTCCGGCCCAGCGCCGCTACGCCGGGCTCGACGCGGCCGACCGGGACGCGATGACGGCCGCGCTGGCCGACCTGGCGGTGCACCTCGACGCGCTCGACGACGGCTCCGACGCCCACGACGTCGTGCGCCACGAGCTGCGCCTCGCCCGCCTGCTCGACCACGGGCTGCGCGGCATCGTCCAGCTGATGGCCGGGGAACGGCCGACCGGTCTCACCGCGCGCGACCGCGGCATGGCCGAGACCGTGTTCCGGGCGCTGGAGCGGGGGCGGGCCGGACGCCCGGATCGTCGTGGGCGCGGCGAACAGCCACATCCAGCGCACCCGCATGCCGCTGCCGGGGGTGGACGAGCAGGCGGTGCCGGGCAGCCACCTGGCGGCCCGCTTCGGCGCGGGCTACGTGGCGCTCGCGGTGACCGCAGCGGGCGGCACCACCCCCACCCGCCGGCCCGACCCGCACGCCCCCGGCGGGGTGGCGGTGGTCGACGTGGAGCTCGACGCCCCGGTCGTGGGCAGCGTCGAGGCCGTGGTGCCCGGCGGTTCCGCCGTCGATGCGCGCGACCTACCCGGCGCCGCGGACCGGATCCGGGTGCTGGACACCTACCAGCCCGTCCCGGTCGCCCGCGCGTATGACGCGGTCGCCGTCCTCGACCGCATCTCCCCCCGTCGACCGCGACGAGTGGGAGTCGTGACCCGGCGGGTCCTGGTATACCGGGTGATGTGATAGCCGACTATCACTACCGCTCGGCCAGCGACCATCGGGGGACCAGCACATGAGCGAGACCACCACCGCCGCCGAACTGCCCGTCTACATGCGCCGCGACGGCTTCGACCCGGCCCCGGAGCTGGGCGCGCTGCGGGAGGGCGAGCGGGTCGGCCGGGCCCGCAGCCCGTTCGGCGTCGACGTCTGGGTGCTGACCCACCACGACGACGTCCGCGCCGCGCTCGCCGACTCCGCCCGGTTCAGCAACGCGACGCCGATGCGCGGCATGCCGGGCATGCCGGTGCCGGACGCGGCCACGCTCGCCCGGATGCGGGCGGGCAATCCCCTGCTCGCCGACCCGCCCGAGCACACCCGGCTGCGCCGCCTGCTCACCCCCGAGTTCACCGTGCGCCGGATGCGCAGGCTGGAGCCGCGCATCCACGAGATCGTCGACGAGCGCCTCGACGCGATGCAGCGCTGCGGCCCGCCCGCCGACCTGATCTCCTCGTTCGCGCTGCCCGTCCCGTCGCTGGTGATCTGCGAGCTGCTCGGCGTGCCCACCGAGGACCGGGCGGGCTTCGAGCACCGCACCAGCCGACTGCTCGACATGTCCGTCCCGCCGGGCGAGCGGATGCGCCTGCAGGCCGAGTCCCGCGAGTACATGGCGCGGCTGGTCGCGCGCGAGCAGCGCGACCCCGGCGAGGCCATGCTGGGCATGCTGGTCCGCGAGCACGGCGACGACCTGAGCACCGACGAGCTCATCGGCATCGCCAACATCCTGCTCATCGCCGGGCACGAGACGACGTCGAACATGCTCGGGCTGGGCACGCTGGCCCTGCTGCGCCACCCCGACCAGCTGGCGCTCGTGCGCGACGACCCGGACGCCGTGGCGCCCGCCGTCGAGGAGCTGCTGCGCTGGCTGTCGATCGTGCACACCGGCGTCGTGCGCACGACCACGACGGAGGTCGAGATCGGCGGGACGCGGATCGGCGCGGGCGAGCTGGTGGTCTTCGCGCTGCCGGCGGCCAACCGCGACCCCGACGCCACCACCGACCCCGACCGCCTCGACATCACCCGGGGCGAGGTCGGTCACCTGGCGTTCGGCCACGGCGTGCACCACTGCCTGGGCGCGCCGCTGGCCCGCATGGAGATGCGGGTGGCGTTCCCGGCGCTGCTGCGCCGGTTCCCCGGCCTGGCCGAGGTGCCGGGCACGGCGGCGTTCCGGTCGTTCCACGTCGTGTACGGGCTGACCGGCCTGGAGGTGACCTGGTGAGCGCCCCGCGAACGGGCACCGTCCGGGTGCTCGCCGACCGCGACGTCTGCGTCGGCGCCGGCAACTGCGTGTTCGCCGACGAGGCCGTCTTCGACCAGGACGACGACGGGTTGGTCGTGGTGCTGGTCGAGGAGCCGCCCGACGGCGATGGCGTGCGCCGGGCGGTGCAGACCTGCCCGTCGGGTGCGTTGCGGCTGATCGACGGCTGACCGACGGCACGGGTGTTAACGTGCGCAAATGCCCGGAATCCGGCGGCGGTCCGACGCCGTGCGCAACCGCGCGCGGATCGTCGCCGCGGCCGTGGCCGCGTTCGAGGACGGCGGGCCGCAGGTGCGCCTCGAGGACCTCGCCGAGCGCGCGGGCGTCGGGGTGGCCACCGTGTACCGGCTCTTCGGCGGCCGCGACGGGCTCGTCGGGGCCGCGTTCGAGACGGTGTTCGGCGCCGAGATCGAACCGCTCGCGCAGGCCGCCCGCCGGGCCGCCGACCCGGCGACCGGGCTGCGCGACGTGCTCGGCGCGACGCTGGAGCGGGTGGCCGCGCACCGCGGGCTGTTCCGCGCGGCGCGCGACTCCGGCGTGCTGGGGGTGGACGTCGCCGAGCGCTACCTGCGCGACCTCGGCGACGTCCTCGGCGCGGCCCAGCGGGCCGGCGCGGTGCGCCCGGACGTCTCGCTGCGCGACGTGGCCGCGGTGCTGGTGATGGTGCTGGCGGTGGTGCGGGAGGGTGACCCCGACGGCGCGGACCGCCGCCGGTACCTGTCCCTGCTGCTCGACGGCCTGCGCCCGGGCGCACCGGCGCTCCCCCCGCCGGCCGCGACCGGGTGGGAACCCCCGGTGCCGCCCGCCCACGGCGAGTGCTCGCCCGTCGGCTGACCACGGACGCACGCAGCGTGAGTTCACGGTGCCGTATCGCAGCCGTGTTGGGCCCGACTCCGGCCCTCGGTACCAACGAGGGCATGACCCGCCCGCCCGCATCCGGCCCGACCGGCAGGTCCGCCGCGGTCGGCGACCTGTTCGCCGCGCTCGAGGGCCTGCTGATCTCCTACCAGGCCCTGCCCGACGACGAGCGGGAGACCCGCTGGGACGCCGAGGCCGAGCTGATCACCGGCGCGGTGGCGCTGCACCTGAGCACGGCGCGCGGCCGCATCGCGGCGCGGTCGACGCCCTCCTCCTCGTCACGGGCGATCCCGCCGGCGCGGCAGCTGCCCGATCCCGCCGCGGAGACCGGACCCGCCGACGACCGCCGACCCGCCTGACTCCCGTCCCGACCTCCGCACACGGCGGAAATCCGCCATCCGCTCCCGCTGCCGCCGAACGCGTGTCGGTGCCCGCCAACACGTGTCCGCTTCGCGCAATTGGTTCGACTGAACGGCCGTACGCCGTACCCGCTGTCTGATCTAACCGCCGCCGCCGCGGAAACAGCGCCGTCACGAATCGCCGTTCCGCCGCGCGGCCGCCGCCACGCACCGTCTACCCTCCACCCGGGTTCACCGGCAGGATGTGCACTACCCGTGATCGGTCGGGCTTCGGCAGGGGGAGGTCTGGTGGGGGGCAAGCACGCCAGCGGCTCTCCGCGACGCCGTGCGGGCGTTCGCGACAGCGACCTCATCGGTCCCGCGGTCCCGACCGCGGGCGGCAGCTCGTCGGCCGCCGCCCCGCCCGCCCGCAACCGCCGCCGCGCCGACCGCCACAACGGCCCGCGCGCCGCGCTGACCACCACGCTCGCCGCCGGCATGGTCGCCGTCGCCACCGGCTCGGTCGCGTACACGGCGGCACTGCAGCCCCTCGCCGGCACCGGCGCCGCTCCGGTCGAGACACCCGAGCCGCAACCGACGACCACGTCCCCGGTGCCCGCCCAGCCCGTCGACGCCGACACGGACGGCTCCGGCACCCGCCTCGACCGCCCGCACAAGCAACAGCCCCCGCTCGCCGCCGGCACGCGCCTGGGCCTGCCGCCGGCCGCCGAGGCGGCGCTGGCCGAGGCGGCCACGATCCCCGGCCTGCCGTTCGAGTTCGACAACCCGCTGGTGCCCGGCCGGGGCAGCGCGCTGGCCATGGTCCCCGCCCCCGCGCAGCCGGCCGATCGGCTCGTCGCCGCCCCCGCGCACGGCACCGAGGACGCGCCCGGCCGGTCGCACGACACCGGCCACGAGCCCCAGGCGCGCGCCGAGCACGGCAACGGGTCGAACGGCGACCACCACGACGGCCACACCGGCGACAACCGGCACAGCGACGACGACCGCCAGCACAACGGCAACGGCCACGACAGCGACAGCGCCGCGCACGTCCCCGACTGGTTCGAGCGCTCCTCGGCGCACGGCCGGGCCACCGAGGCGCGCGACCAGCCCGCGGCGCCCCGGCCCGCCGAGCGGCCCGCTCCGCCCGTCCACGACGACGACCGCCCCTCCCGCGGCGACCGCGGAGCCGACGCGCGCGACGATCACCGGGCGCTCGACCGGTTCGGGGCGTCCCGGTGGGCCGCCGAGCAGTGGTTCGAGCCCGGGAAGGCCGACCGGGTCGAGCCCGACGACAGCGGCTGGGCCAGCGACGACTGGTTCGAGGCCGGCTCCCCGCAGGCGTCCTGGACGAGCGACCAGTGGTTCGACGACCACGACGGCGGGAGTTCGTCGGAGGAGGACTCCGGCGAGGAGGAGCGCGCCGCTGACGAGAGCGGGTCTCGCGACGAGGGCAGTGCCTCCGACCGCGCCAGTGGCGGCGACAGTGGCGGCGACGAGCACGATCGCGGCGCCGAGAAGGACCGCGACAGCGACGAGGACCGCGCCGACTCCGACCACGACGACGGCGACAGCAAGCAGGACCGCGCCGACTCCGACCGCCACGACAGCGACAGCAAGCAGGACGGCGACAGCAAGCAGGACGGCGACAGCGGGAAGGACGGCGACGACAAGAAGGACCGCGCCGGCTCCGACCACGACGGCAGCGACAGCAAGAACGACCGCAGCGGCTCCGACCGTCACGACGGAGACAGCGGGGGCGACAGCGGGAAGGACCGCGGCGACTCCGACCGCGGGGATCGGGGCCGCTGACCCGACCCCGGTAGCGCTACCGGTCAGGCGGCGGCGATCCGCCGCACCCACGCCCGCAGCCGCGGCACCAGGTGCTCGTAGAGCTCCGGGTCGATGCCCATCCCCGTGTGGCTGCTGCGCACCTCGACCCACTCGGCCGCCGGGTCGCGGCACGACTCCCACCCGACCACGCCGTCCTCGCGGGAGAAGATCGCCACCGCCGGGACCTCCAGCGGCGCGGACAGCCCCCGCACGGTGACGTCGCGGCAGGCGCCGTCGATGCACTCGCGGTCGAGCAGGCCCGGCAGCCCGACCGCGGACAGCCGGACCAGCAGCCGCAGCAGCAGCGGGGCGAGACCGCGGGCGTCGAGCGGGTCCAGGACGGGGCTGCCCAGCATGACGAGCCCGCGCACGAGCTCGGGGCGGCGCACGGCGACGAGCCGGCCCAGCCAGCCGCCACGGCTGTGCCCGAGCAGGACGACCGGCCCGCCGGTGGCCCTCGCGTGCTCGACGACGCGCCGCTCCAACCGGTCGACGAGGTCGCCGGTGCAGCCGAGGTTGAACCACAGGCTGGCGCCGGTGGGCCGGTAGCCGCGCCCGCGCAGCCATCGCCGCAGCAGTGCCATGCTCGGGTCCGTGCCCCCGAACCCGGGCACCACGACCACGCCGACGCCGTCGCCGTCGGGCGTCGGCGAGGTCCACACCGGGTGCCGGCGCAGGCGGCCGCGCCCGATGCCGAGGACCGGACCGAACTCGCGGTAGAGCGCCCGCCCGAGCACCCGGGCGGACGCCGTCATGTTCCCCGCTCTCACCTGGTGATCTCCCGAAACTCGTCCCATGACCCGGACGATTCCGGGGTACTCCCTGACATGTTCCCAGACCTGCCGTCGGACCGCCGCCTCACGAACGCCGAGCGCAAGCAGCTCGCCGAGCTCGAACGCCGGTTGACCGAGGACGATCCCGAGCTGATCCGGCGGTTCTCCATCGGCGGGTCGACGGCCGAGCCGCTGCCCAAGGCGGCGCTGGCGGTCTACGCGGCCGTGGCCTGCGCGCTGCTGCTGGCGGCGGCCTTCATCGGCGGCGTGGCCGGAGCGGCGGCGGTCGCGGGGTCGATCGCGCTGACCGGACTCGTGCTGGTGCTGCCGCGGCTGCGCACGCTGCGCCGGCAGCGTTCCGCGGGCGGCCCGCCCGCGCGCAAGCCCGCCGAGTCGTAGCCGAGTCGTAGCCGCGGTCCCCCGTCGCGGGCCTACACCCCCCGCTCGACGGGGAGCAGGCCGCGGTCGACGGCCGCCACCAGCGCCGCGTGGTCGGCCTCGGTCTGGTCGGCGTAGGCACGGGCGAACGCGCACAGCGCCTCGTCCAGCTTCGGGGAACCGCCGACGTAGCCGGCGATCATCGACGCCCCGCTGGTACGGGCGTGGCCCTTGGCCAGCAGGTGGCCCACCACCCCGGCGTAGTCGGCGAGGGAGCCGGCGTCGATGGCGTCCAGCGGCACCGTGCCCTTCATGTTGCGGAACTGGCGCACGTAGTACTGGCGGCCGTCCACGGTCGTCCAACCCAGCAGCGGGTCGCTGACGGTCTGCAGCGCCTGCTGGTACTCCACCACCCGCTGGCCCTGGTGGGCGTGCCAGGCGGACTCGCCGTGCACGTAGCGGGCGAGCACCGACCGGCGGGCCTGCTTCAGCTGCAGGAACACCACGTCCTCCGGCGAGGAGCCCTCCAGCAGCACCACGTACGCGCGCAGCCCCACGCTGCCCACCCCGACGACCTTGTGCGCGATGTCGACGAGCGTGTAGCCGCCGAGCATGCGCCGCCAGTGCGGGGCCAGCGTGAGCAGGTACTCGTCGAGCGCGACCGCCATCAGCTCGGCCTCGGCTCCGGTCACCCGGGTGATCAGCGGGGGCTCCTCGACGATCCGGCGCACCTCGCCGACCTGCTCGGTGAACCGCGGCAGCGCCCGGTCGCTGGTGCGCCTGCGGGCCCGGCGGGCGGCCTTCTGCACGGCGTGGCGCAGGGAGCCCTTCGGGGTGTCCTCCTGCAGGCGGTCGACGTCGAGGCGCTGGTAGGAGCGCGACAGCAGCGGCTGCTCCGCGAGGTAGCGGACCTCGTCGCGGTACGCCGCCACGCACGCGGCCACGGCGGCCCGGCAGCCGTCCTCCGCGGCGCCGTTGTGCCGGCCGGCGACCCAGATGCTGGCCACCAGCCGGCGCAGGTCCCACTCCCAGCCCCCGGGGTGGGCCTCGTCGAAGTCGTTGAGGTCCATCACGAGGTCGCGCTCCGGCGAGGCGTAGAAGCCGAAGTTGCCCAGGTGGGAGTCGCCGCAGACGACCGGGGTGATCCCGGTGGCCGGCAGGTGGGCCACGTCCTCGGCCATCACCACGGCCGAGCCGCGCAGGAACCCGTAGGGCGAGGCGATCATCCGCCCGACCCGGATCGGGACGAGCCGGTCGAGCCGGCCCACGTGGTTGTCGATGATCTGCTGGACGGGGTCGGGCCGCCCGCGCGGCGGCTCCCACTCGGCCAGCGACGAGCGCGGCACGCGCCGGCGCAGGTTCTTGCCGATCGCGTAGCGCTCCGAGCGCTCCACGGGCCGGCGCCGCAACGACATGTAGGCCTCGCCGTCGGCGTCGGCGAGGACCGTGTGCGCGTGCCTGGCCGGGGCGTCCACGCCGGGATCGTACGTCCGCAGCAACGCCGGCGCGGGCCGGCGGCTGCCCGGCGCTCAGCGCGCCGATCGTCCGGTCGGGTCGGTGTCGGCGGCGGCGAGCCGCTCGGTCTCCTCGATGGCGATCCGGGCCTGCCGGGCGTGCTCGGCGATCCGCTGCCACTCGCGGCGGCGGTCCAGCTCCCACCGGAGCCTGCGCAGGTGCTCTTCGCGCTGCCGCTCCGCGGCGAGTTCGTGGGCCGTGCGGCTGGCCCGGCCGACGGGCTGCAGCCAGCCCGTCCCGGTCGCGCCGTCGGGCCGGGCGTCGACGACGGGGGCCCATTCGAGGCGCCGCCAGCGCGCGTGCGGCTGGTAGTCGAAGTCCGCCGGGTCCGGGACGGCCTCCGGGACCGGCTCGCGCCAGGTGCTGGGCGCCGGGACGGCCGCGACCGGGCCACCCCACGGGTCCACCGCGGCCCGGCCGAGCACCTGCGGGGACGCGGCCGCGGCCCGCGGGCGCACGGCC
The DNA here is from genome assembly GCF_018531445.1 of Pseudonocardia lacus. Classification (GTDB taxonomy): domain Bacteria; phylum Actinomycetota; class Actinomycetes; order Mycobacteriales; family Pseudonocardiaceae; genus Pseudonocardia; species Pseudonocardia lacus. Next base: position 35,429 of record NZ_JAHDTH010000032.1, on the reverse strand, counting down.
AGCAGGTGCACGGTGGCGGCGGTCGCCGTAGTCCCCACCGCGGTGATCGCCATGACCAGCGGCGACACGCCGTTCAGCGAGGCCAGCGGGGGCACGACGGCGGCGAACCCGAAGTGCGACAGGCCCAGCAGCGCCGAGGCGCTGCCGGCGAGGTCGCCGTGCCGGTCGAGGGCGAGCGCGGTCGCGTTGGGACCGATCAGGCCGGTGCAGCCGACGAGCACGAACAGCGGCACCAGCAGCGCGACGACCGAGCCGGAGACGACGACCCCGACCGCCATCGCCGCCGCCGCCAGGCAGGCCAGCCCGACGCCGGCGGTGAGCAGGTTCACCGACCCCACGCGGGGCACCAGGAGCACGCTGGCCTGGGAGAACGCCACGATGCCCAGGGCGTTGACCGCGGACACCAGCGCGAAGGTCTGCGGGTCGAGGCCGTAGACCTGCTGCAGCACGAAGCTGGCCATGGCGAGGTAGGTGAACATCGCGCACAGCCCGAGCCCCAGCACGAGGGTGGGGGGCAGGAACGTGCGGTCGCGCAGCAGGCTCCACAGCACCCGGGCGGTGTCGCGGGCCCCGACCGCGCGGCGGCGCTCCACCGGCAGCGTCTCGCCCTGGGTCAGCGCGGTGACCAGCAGCAGCAGGCCGATCCCGGCCAGCACGGCGAACAGCCCGCGCCAGTCGGTGAACCGCAGCACCTGCCCGGCCAGCACCGGCCCGACCACCGGCGCCATGCCGCTGACCAGCATCAGCTGCGCCAGCACCCGGGCCAGCACGGGGCCATCGTAGAGGTCGCGGGCCATCGACCGGGCGACGACGATGCCGGCCCCGCCGCCCAGGCCGCCGAGCAGCCGCAGGGGCAGCAGGACCTCGATCGACGGGGCCACCGCGCACAGCGCGGACGTCACGGCGAACATCGCGACCCCGCCGATGAGCATCCGCCGCCTGCCGAGCCGGTCGGTGATCGGCCCCGCGAATAACTGCCCGAGCGCCAGCCCCAACATGCAGACGGACAGGGAGAGCTGGGTGGCCGACACGGTCGTCCGCAGGTCGGCGGCCATGGCCGGGAGGCCGGCGAGGTAGAGGTCCAGTGACAGCGGACCGAAGCTCGACAGGGCACCCAGCGCGAGCACCCGGCCGGTCCGGACGCGCACCGCGGAGGTCACGATCACCCGTATTTCCTACGGTGAGCACGCACTTATTTCGTCGGCCGATCGGGGCATTCCCGGTTCGACGGGGAGGGTATCCGCACTCGGAGTGCACTGTCCGGTCGCGTGTCCGCCTGGCGTACAGGGCAAACACCGGCCGGCAGCTTTTCGTGCCGCGGATGTCCCGACGCGCTCCGTCCGACCGTTCATAGGGTGAGCCGGTCGATCGGACCGGCCGACGTCCCGAAGGAGCCCCCGATGCCCACCTACGCCGCCATCATCTACTCCTCCGACCTCGACTGGACCGCCCCCGAGCAGGAGGCGGTCATGGCCGACTACACGGAGTTCGGCGAGGCCGCCGCCGCGGTGATCCGCGGCGGCGCGGCGCTCTACCCCACCGGCACCGCCACCACCGTCCGGGTCCGCGGCGGCAAGGGCGGCGACATCGTCACCACCGACGGCCCGTTCGCCGAGACCAAGGAGGTGCTCTCCGGGTTCTACCTGCTCGAGTGCGCCGACCTGGACGAGGCGATCAAGGTCGCCGCGCAGATCCCGGGGGCGTGGGACGGCGGCGTCGAGGTGCGCCCGATCATCCAGTTCGGCGGGTGAGCACGCCCGATCCGCAGCCGGCGCGCGCCGCCCTCGTCCGCCTCGTGCGCGACGAGGGCCGGCGCGTGCTGGCGACCCTCGTGCGGGTCACCGGCGACCTGCAGCTCGCCGAGGACGCCGTCCAGGACGCCACCGAGCGGGCGCTCGCGACCTGGCCGCGCGACGGTGTCCCGTCCGAGCCCCGGGCCTGGCTCACGCTGACCGCGCGCCGCCGGGCGATCGACCTCGCCCGTCGGGAAGCGGCCCGCGGCGGGAAGGAGGCCGACGCCGTGGCCCTGCTCGACCCGCCCGCCGAGGAGCCCGACGAGCCCGCGGTGCGCGACGACCTGCTGCGGCTCGTCTTCACCTGCTGCCACCCCGCGCTCGACGTGCCCAGCCAGGTGGCACTGGCGCTGCGCACCCTGTGCGGGCTGTCCGCGGCCGAGGTCGGGCGGGCGCTGCTGGTCTCCGAGTCGACCATGACCAAGCGGCTGACCCGGGCCAAGCAGAAGATCGCCCGGGCCCGGATCCCGTACCGGGTGCCCGACGACCACGAGCTGCCCGAACGCCTGCGCGGCGTGCTGGCGACCGTGTACCTGCTGTTCAACGAGGGCTACTCGGCCTCGCACGGCGACGCCCCGGTCCGCCCGGCACTGGTCGGGGAGGCCGTGCGGCTGACCCGCCTGCTGGCCGAGCTGATGCCGGGCGAGGCCTCGGTGCTCGGCCTGCTGGCGCTGGAACTGCTGCAGGACTCCCGCCGCGCGGCCCGCCACCAGGCGGACGGCCGTCCGGTCCTGCTGCCCGACCAGGACCGCTCCCGCTGGGACCGCGCCCTCATCACCGAGGGCGTCGTCCTGGTCGGCGAGGGCCTGCGCCGCTCCCCCGACGTCCCCGACCCCTACGTCGTGCAGGCCGCCATCGCCGCCTGCCACGCGCTGGCCCCGAGCTGGCCCGAGACCGACTGGGCGGCCGTGCTGTCCTGGTACGAGGTGCTGCTGACGGTGCAGGACACCCCGGTCGTGCGGCTGAACCGGGCCGTCGCGGTGGCCGAGCTGCACGGGCCCGGGGCGGGGCTGGCCGAGCTGGACGCGGTGTCCGGGCTGGACGACTACCCGGCCGCGCACGCCGCCCGCGCCGAACTGCTGGCCCGGCTGGGCCGCGACGAGGAGGCCGCCGCGGCCTACGCGGCAGCCCTGCGGCTGCCGCAGAACGCCGCGCACCGCGCCCACCTGCGGGACCGGCTCGCCGCGCTCACCGAGCGCCGACCCGACCGGGCCGACCGACGACGAGCACGGTGACGGCGGCCGCGGTCGTCGCCACCGTCGTCACCGCCATGACGACCGGGGACACCCCGCCCAGCGAGGCCAACGGCGGCACCGCGGCGGCCAGCCCGAACTGGGTCAGCCCGACCAGCGCCGACGCCGTACCGGCGACCTCGCCCTGCTCGGCCAGGGCCAGCGCCGTCCCGTTGGGCAGGATCAGCCCGGAACAGCCGACGAGCACCAGCAGCGGCGGCAGCAGCGCCCACACCGAGTCCGACACGAGCACCCCCACCAGCATGGCCACGGCCGCCAGCAGGGCCAACCCGACGCCGGCCGCGAGCAGCCGGCGCGCCCCGAGCCGGCCGACGAGCGCCGCGCTGAGCCGGCCCAGCAGGACCAGCGCCAGGGAGTTGGCCGCGAACACGAGCGAGAAGCCCTGCACGTCCAGGCCGTAGACGCCCTGCAGCACGAAGCTGCCCATGGCGATGTAGACGAACATCCCGCACACGCCCAGGCCCTGCACCAGCGCCGGGACGACGAACGAGCGATCGCGCAGCAGCCGGCCCACCACCCGGCCGGTGGCCCGCAGGCCCCCGGCGCGACGACGCTCCGGCGGCAGCGACTCGGGCCGGGTCAGGGCCGCCACCAGCAGCACCAGCCCGATGGCGGCCAGCGCCCAGAACACGCCTCGCCAGTCGGTCACCCGCAGCAGCTGCCCGCCCAGCAGCGGCGCCACCACCGGCGCCACGCCCGTCACCGTGACCAGCAGCGCGAACACCCTGGCCGCGGCGGCGCCCTGGTACAGGTCGCGCACCATCGCCCGGGCGATCACGATGCCGGCGCCCCCGGCCAGCCCGCTGACCAGGCGCAGCACGAGCAGCAGCTCGATCGACGGGGCCAGCGCGCACAGCCCGGCGGTGACGGCGAACAACGCGACGCCCGCGAGCAGCGGTCCGCGCCGTCCGACGCGGTCGGTGAGCGGCCCGACCAGCAGCTGGCCCAGCGCCATCCCGACCATGCAGGCCGAGAGCGTCAGCTGGGTGGCCGCCTCGGTCGTGGCCAGGTCGGCGGCCATCGCCGGCAGCGCCGGCAGGTAGAGGTCGTGGGCGAGCGGGCCGAAGCTGGACAGCCCGCCCAGGGCGAGCACCAGCCCGAGCGGGACGCGGGTGGTGGGTGGCGCAGCCGTCACCCGCTCTTCCTACGTGGCGACCGGCGCACCCGCCCGCACTCCGGCGGACGGCTTGGTCACACCGGGGTCAGACGGCGAGGGCGAGCAGCCCCAGCAGGAACGCGAACACGGCCAGCCCGAACATCATCGCGATGAAGGCGCCGACGTCGGGGCGGGTGGTCAGGGACGGTCCCGGCGCGGCGCCGGGCCGCGGGGGGTGACCCAAGTCGTAGGCGGTCATGCCCCCGACTTCGGCGAACGTACGCACACGGTTACCGCCGAACGGACGTTATCCCCAGAACTGATGAAACGGGCGTCCCTGCGGGTGCACCCGCGGCGGGCCAGGATGGCCCGATGACCGAGATCGCCCTGGTGCGCGGGGACATCACCGAGGCCGACGTCGATGCGGTCGTCAACGCCGCGAACTCGTCGCTGCTGGGCGGGGGCGGCGTCGATGGCGCCATCCACCGCCGCGGCGGCCCGCAGATCCTCGCCGCCTGCCGCGAGCTGCGCGCGACCACGCTCCCCGACGGCCTGCCGACCGGCCGGGCCGTCGCCACCACCGCCGGCCGGCTCCCGGCCCGCTGGGTGATCCACACGGTCGGCCCCGTGCACGCGAAGCGGGAGGACCGCTCGCACCTGCTGGCCTCCTGCTACCGGGAGTCGCTGCGCGTGGCCGACGAGCTCGGCGCGCGCAGTGTCGCGTTCCCGGCGATCTCGGCCGGGGTCTACGGCTGGCCGATGGACGACGCCGCCCGCATCGCCGTGACGACCGTCCGCGAGACGCCGACGAACGTGGCGGAGGTCCGGTTCGTGCTGTTCGACGACGCCGCGCTGCGGGCGTTCACCGCCGCCGCCGGCTGAAACCCCGCGCCGGAGCGACTCTCGGGACGGGCTTCCCCGACAACTCCCCGCGTGCGTATACTCGTGGACGAACAATCGGAGACGAGGTCCGTGATGGCGAAGCGACGACGGGTGGGCAACCTCCTCGCTCTCGCCGTCCTGTCCACCGTCGCCTACCGCCCCATGCACCCCTACGAGATGGGCCAGGCCCTGCGCGGGTGGGGCAAGGACGACGACATGCCCATCAAGTGGGGCTCGCTCTACACCGTCGTCCGCAACCTGGACAAGCACGGGCTGCTGGCGGCGGCGGAGAGCTCCCGGCAGGGCGCCCGCCCCGAGCGCACCGTCTACCGGATCACCGACGAGGGCCGCGCCGAGCTGCTCGACTGGGCCCGCGAGCTGGTCTCGACGCCGGAGACGGAGCCGAGCCGGTTCAAGGCGGGGCTGTCGGTGCTGGTCGTGCTGCCCCCGGACGAGGCGGCCGAGCTGCTGCGCGGGCGGATCGACCTGCTCGACGCCGAGGTCTCCGGCCGGCGCGCGGCGCTGGCCGGCCACGCGGGCACCGTCCCGCCGCTGTTCCTGGTCGAGGACGAGTTCGAGCTGGCCATGCGGGAGGCGGAGGCCTCCTGGGTGCGCGGGCTGCTCGACCAGATCGACTCGGGCCGCTACCCCGGCATGGCCGAGTGGCGGGCCTGGCACGAGACGGGCCGGGTGTCGGCGGAGGTCGCCGCGCTCGCGGAAGGGACGTTCACCACGGCCGAGCCCACCGACTGACAGAAGCGGGCCCCGGTGCTGCAACACCGGGGCCCGCACCCTCGAACCGCGCCGCGCGGGGCGACCCGGCCACGAGATGGCACTCACGAGGATAACCGGGAGCTCCCCCACGGGCGGTTCGCGCAACGCACCGAACCGCACACACACCCCTGGGAGCACCCATGTCCGACGTGAGAACGGCGATCGTCATCGGCGGCGGCATCGCCGGTCCGGTGGCCGCGATGGCCCTGCGCAAGGCCGGCATCGAGGCCACCGTCCACGAGGCCCACCCCGGCCCGGCCGACGGCATCGGCGGGAGCCTGGCCATCGCCCCGAACGGGCAGGCCGCGCTGGCGGTCGTCGGCGCCGAGAGCGCCGTGGCCACCGGCCAGCCCATCACCAGCACCGCCATGTCGACCGGCGGCGACAGCCGCGTCGAGCTGCCCCGACTCGCCGACCTGCCCCCGCAGCGCCAGACGCCCCGCGGCGACCTGCACCGCGAGCTGCACCGCGTCGCCACCGAGCAGGGCGTGCCGATCGTGCACGGCAGCCGCCTGGTCGGGGTCGAGGAGACCGGCTCCGGCGTCACCGCCCGGTTCGCCGACGGCCGCACCGCCACCGCCGACGTGCTCGTGGGGGCGGACGGGGTGCACTCGACCGTCCGCAAGCTGATCGACCCCGACGCCCCCGACGCCGGCTACACCGGCCTGCTCGGGCTGGAGGGGATCTCCACGCACGGCGTCGGCGAGCCGGGGACGATGACGTTCGCCTTCGGCCGGCGGGCGTACTACCTGTACTGGTCGCTGGCCGACGGCCGCACGGGCTGGGGCGCGAACCTCCCCCGGCCCACCCCGATGCCGTTCACCGAGGCGCGGGCGGTGCCGGCCGAGCAGTGGCTGCGCACGCTGCGCGAGACCTACGCCGACGACGACCCGGGCGCGGCGCTGATGGACACCGCGCTCGTCGAGACGCTGCAGGTCGCGGGGGCGCTGCACATCATGCCGCCGGTGCCGCACTGGCACCGGGGCCGGATGGTGCTGGTCGGCGACGCGGTGCACGCGCCGTCGAACAGCTCGGGCCAGGGCGCGTCGCTGGCCGTGGAGAGCGCCATCGAGCTGGCCCGCTGCCTGCGCGACCTGCCCGACGTGCCGTCCGCGTTCGCCGCCTACGAGGCGGCGCGCCGGCCCCGCGTCGAACGGATCGCCGCCGCCGCGGCCCGGATCAACCACGCCAAGGCACCCGGCGCGGTCGGCCGGCTGATGATGCGGGCGGTCATGCCGCTGGCCACGCGCTACCTGATGAACCCGGAGCGCACCCTGGGCCCCCAGCAGCGCTTCAGGATCGACTGGGACGCCCGCGCCACCGCCCTGACCCCCTGACCCACCCCCGTCGAGAACGAAGTTGTGGTGAATTTGGACCGGTCCAATTCACCACAACTTCGTTCTCGACGGTGGGCTTCAGCCCTGGGCGACGGTGGCGCGGCCGGTGGGCTCGGCCGTGTCCAGCACCAGGGCGGCGATGCGGTCGCGGTGCGCGGCGGCGCTGCCCAGCAGGGCGGCGTCGGTGACGGCCCGCTTGTAGTACAGGTGCGTCGGGTGCTCCCAGGTGAAGCCGATGCCGCCGTGCACCTGGACGGTGTCGGCGGCGACCTTCTGGTAGTTCTCCGAGCACGTGGCCTGGGCGACGCTGACCGCGAGGTCGGGGTCGTCCGAGCCGTCCTGCAACGCCCAGGCCGCGTGGTACGCCGTCGAGCGGGCGTGCTCGACCAGCACGAACATGTCGGCGATCCGGTGCTTGACGGCCTGGAACGAGCCGATCTTCCGGCCGAACTGCAGCCGGGTGTTGGCGTAGGCCAGCGACAGGTCCAGCAGCCTCTGCGCGCCGCCGACCTGCTCGGCGGCCAGCAGCACCCCACCGACGCGCTGCGCGTGCGCGATGGCCTTCTCCGCGGCCGCGCCCGAGGCCAGCAGCCGGGCCGGGGCGCCGTCGAGGACGACCCTCGCCTGCCGACGCGTCTGGTCCAACGTGCTCAGCCTGCTGCGCTCGCCGCCCTCGGTGGCGTAGAGGCCCAGGCCGTCGGGGCCGGTGGCCGCGACGATCAGCACGTCGGCGCCGCCGTCGACCACCTGCGACAGGGTGCCGTTCAGCGCGTCACCGGTGGAGGTGACCTGCGGGGCGGCCCCGAACTCCGGCGCCGCGAACGCGGCCGTCCGGGTGCCCGCGACCAGCGCCTCCAGCAGCTCGGCCGTCTCGGACCCGGCCCCGGCGCCCAGCGCCACCAGCGCCGGGATCGCCAGCCCGACGGTGCCCAGCACCGGACCGGGCAGCAGCGCCGCCCCGAACTCCTCGGCCACGACGGCCTGGTCGACCAGCGTGCCGCCGACCCCGCCCAGCTCCTCGGGCACGGCCAGGCCCAGCACCCCGAGCTCGCCGCCCAGCCGCGCCCACACCTGCGGGTCGTAGCCGGACCCGGTCTCCATCAGCGCCCGGACGGTGGCCTCGTCGGCCCGGTCGGCCAGCAGCTCGCGGACCGCCTTGCGCAGGTCCTTCTGCTCGGAGGTGAAGACGAACTCGGGGGACAGAGCTTCCTCCTGGACAGCCGTGTCAGCCACGGGGGATCTCCTTCCACGGCTTGCCGCTGTCGGCGCGCAGGTCGCCGGGCAGGCCCAGCACGCGCTCGCCGATGACGTTGCGCAGCACGTCGGACGTGCCGCCCTCGATGGTGTTGGCCTGCGCGCGCAGGAACCGCTGCTGGACCCCGCCGCGGTAGTCCTCCATGCGGCCGATGTCGCGCAGCGTGTAGTCGCCGTAGAGCGTCGCCTCCGGGCCGAGCAGCTCCATGCAGAACGCGTAGACGGCCTGGTTGAGCTCGGCCGAGACGACCTTGGCGATCGAGCCCTCCGGTCCGGGCGAGCCGGCGCCGGCCGAGCGGCGGGCCCGCTGGTCGGTGAGGCGCTGGGCCTCGGCCTTCGTCCAGAGCGCGGCCAGCTTGTCGCGCAGCACCGGCGTGCGCAGGTCGGGGCGGGCGGCCCACAGGTCGACCGCGTCACCGATCGCGCCGACCCCGCGGACCGACGAGCTGCCGCCGATCGAGGAGCGCTCGTTCATCAGCGTGGTCATCGCGACGCGCCAGCCGTCGCCGACGGCACCGAGGCGGTACGAGTCGGGGATGCGGACGTCGGTCATGTAGACCTCGTTGAACTCGGCCTGCCCGGTCATCTGCCGCAGCGGCCGGGTCTCCACGCCGGGGGCCTGCATGTCCATGACGAAGTACGTCAGGCCCTTGTGCTTGAACGCGTCGGGGTCGCTGCGCGCCAGCAGCAGCGCGTAGCGGGCCCGGTGCGCCAGGCTCGTCCACACCTTCTGGCCGTTGATGACCCACTCGTCGCCGTCCTTGACCGCCGACGTGGCCAGCCCGGCCAGGTCGGAGCCGGCGCCCGGCTCGCTGAACAGCTGGCACCAGATGTGCTCGGTGCTGGCCAGCGGGCGCAGCAACTGCGCGGCCAGGTCGCCCTGCGCGTGCTCCAGCACGGTGGGGGCGGCCATCCCGTGGCCGATCGGGTTGATGGCGAACGGGTTCATCCCGCCCGCGCCCTGCAGGATCTCGTCCGCGACGGCCTGCAGGCCGCGGGACACCCCGAGCCCACCCAGGCCCTCCGGGAAGTGCACCCAGGAGACGCCTGCGTCGTAGCACGCGCCCAGGAACTCCCGCAGTGGCACCTTCTTGGGGTCGTGCGTCTCCACGACCTGCCGCGCGGCCTTCTCGACCCGTGCGCTGTCGTCCATGACACCTCCGTGACGGTCGGTCCGGACCGTAACCGACGACGGGCCCGCCGGTCACTGGTCCGAACGCACCAGATCAGGGGTTGTGGCGCACAAATCAGTGTTCGGAATCGCGTGCGGGCTCCGGCGCGTCGGCCCGACCGCGGCTGACCTGCTCCAGCACCCGCGCCTCCAGCTCGGCGAACCGCGGCTGCGTGATCATCGCCACCCCCCTCGGACGGGGCAGGTCGACCACGACCTCGTGGCGCACGGACGTCGGTCGCGGGCCGAGCACGAGCACCCGGTCGGCCAGGAACACGGCCTCGCGGATGTCGTGGGTGATCAGCAGGACGGTCCATCCGAAGCCCGCGCGGACCCCCTCCAGCCACAGCTGCATGTCGATCCGGGTGAGCGCGTCGAGCGCGCCGAACGGCTCGTCCAGCAGCAGCACGGCGCGGTCCTGCACGACCGTGCGCAGCAGCGCGGCCCGCTGGCGCATGCCGCCGGACAGCTCCGCCGGCCGCGCCCGCTCGAACCCGGCCAGCCCGAACGGCTCGAACAGCTCCCCCGCCCGCGCGCGGGCGGCCTTGCGCGGCATCCCGGCCACCTCCAGGCCGAGGGTGGTGTTGTCCAGCACCGTCCGCCACGGGAACAGCAGGTCGCGCTGGGGCATGTAGGCGAACGGGTCGACCCTTCCGGTGGCGTCCGCGCCGTCGACGAGCACCCGTCCCGCGTCGGGCGGTTCCAGCCCGGCGACGACGTCGAACAGGGTGGACTTCCCGCAGCCGCTCGGGCCGACCAACGCCACGAACTCCCCCGGTGCGACGTCGAAGTCGACGCCGTCGAGCACCGGCAGCGGCCCGAACGCCTTGCGCAGCCCCTCGATCACCAGCTTGTGCTCAGCCCGCTCCGGATCAAGCACGACGGCTCCAGGGGGCGACCAGGCGCTGCACGAGGAACGTCAGCCCGTACAGCGTGATCGAGATCAGCGCGGTGACCAGGACGGCGGCCAGCACGAGGTCGGTGCGGAAGGAGTTCTTCTGCAGGTTCATGAAGATGCCCAGCCCGGCGCTCGCCCCGACGTACTCGGCGAAGATCGCCCCGGTGACCGCGTAGGTGATGCCGATGCGCAGCGCGGTGAAGAACGACGGCATCGCCCCGGGCAACCGCACGTAGCGGAACTGCTCCCAGCGCGAGGCGCCCATGCTGCGCAGCAGGTTGGTGGCCTGCCGGTCGGTGCGGGCGAAGCCCTCGATGAGCCCGACCGCGATCGGGAAGAACGTCACCAGGGCGATCACCACCACCTTGGGCAGCAGCCCGAAGCCGAACCAGATGATCAGCAGCGGGGCGATCGCGATGATCGGCAGCGTCTGCGAGGCCACCAGCAGCGGGGTCAGCGCCCGGCGCAGCCACGGCGAGAAGTCCACCGCCACCGCGATCGCCCAGCCCACCGCCAGCGACACGGCGAACCCGACCGCGGTGACCTGCAGCGTCGGCAGCGTGTTCGCCCAGATCTGGGCGCGGAATGCCCAGCCCTCGGTGAGCACCCGCAGCGGCGAGGGCAGCACCTGCGGGCGTACCCCCGACGCCGTGACGTACCACTGCCACCCGAGGAGCCCGACGGCCACCAGCACCAGCGCCGGGACGAGCCGGCGCAACCGGCCCGCCACGGCCTTCACGGCTGCGCGAGGTACTGCGTCGTGAACCAGGTCGAGAAGTCCGGCTTGGTCGTCACCGGGGCGCCGTCCGGGCCGGTCAGCACGCCGGCGTCGACCAGGAAGCCGGAGTAGCCCGCCCACTGCTCCAGCGTCTGCGTGCCCACCCGGCCCGACTCGTCGAGCAGGTAGCGCTCGCTCAGCATCGCCTGGCTGCGCTCGACGAGCTCGGGCTCGCTGAACGCGCCGGGGTTGGCCTCCTCCAGGACCTGCGCGGCCCGCGCCGGGTCGTCGGCGGCCAGCTGGTAGCCCCGCTGCGCCGCCTGGACGAACGCGGTGGCCTGCTCGGGGTGGGTGGCCAGCCAGGGCGAGTTGCCGATCAGCACGACGCCGTAGGCGTCCGGGAAGCCGTAGTCGCTGTAGGCGAAGGTGCGCAGCGGCTCGCCGCGCAGCTCGGCCTCGATGCCCTCCCAGGCCACGAACGGCTCGGTGAAGTCGACGTCGCCGGAGTAGAGGGCCTCGTAGGCGGTGGTGCCCAGGCTGACCGTGGAGAACTCGCCGCGCCCGCCGGCGTTCTGGATGACGGCGCGCAACTTCGGCTCCTCCCCCGGGTCGCCGAAGCCGCCGTAGACCTTGCCGTCGAGGTCGGCGGGCGAGGTGATGTCCGCGCGGTCGGCGCGCACCGCGATCTCCGAGCCCCAGTGCTGCAGCACGGCCATCACCGAGGTGATGTCGGCCCCGGCGGCCTTGGAGAAGGTGAACGAGTTCTGGAAGCTCACCCCGAACTCGGCCGACCCGGACGAGACGAGCGTGTCGGGCGAGGTCTGGTTGTAGGGCAGGATCTGCACGTCCAGGCCGGCCTCGGCGAACCAGCCCTCCCGCTGGGCCACGTACAGGCCGGTGTGGTTGGTGTTCGGCGTCCAGTCCAGCGCGATGCGCACGGTGCCCGGCGAGCCGGGGTCACCGCTGCCGGGTGCCGCGCAGGCCGCCGCGGCGAGCGCGAGCACGCCGAGGAGGATGGGCAGGGAACGGGATGGGCGGGCACGCGCCACGACGGTCCTCCCTACGCCGGTGCTAACCGGGTCAGGTTCGAACGGTCGACGGCCGGCCTGCCGCCCTCTCAGCCTCGGATCGTGGGCTCCCGCGGGTCGGGGCCGAGCTTACGCGGCGCGGTCGCCCGGCGCCCGCGTGCACGTACGGCGGCGGAAATTTCTCACCCCTGGCGCCGAGGGACGGGGCGGATCGCCCGGCGGCGCCATGTAGTTCGCAGGTCAACGGTCGGCGCCGCCACCGACGCGGTCGGCGACGCTCCCGGCCCAATCCGTTGATCGACGCGTATCGGATTCATAACGTTCGGGTCACCCCCCGAGCGGCACAGTGCCGCACGGTCCGGCCGCCACCACCCCGTCGCTCCCCACGACACGCACGCGGCGGCGGCCGGGCCGACGAACGACCAGGAGGAGCGATGCTCCCGAAGTCCCGTCAGGCCCGCACGACCCTCTACGCCGGGCTCGGCGTGGCCGTGCTCGCCACGACCACCCTCATCCTGACGACGTCGCTGGCCACCGGCGCCACCGACGCCGTCGTCGACGCCTCGGAGGCCATCTCGCTGTCCAGCTCGGCCAGCGGCTCGACCGCCGAGGCCGAACTCGCCGACGTCCAGGCGCCCGCCGCACCGGCCGGGTGCTCGCAGACCCAACTGGCCGAGCGCGCCACCCAGATCGGGCTGCTGGACAACGAGAAGCAGGCCGAGGCCCGGGTGCTCGCCACGATCACCGACGGCAGCCTCGCCGACAAGCTGGGCGCCATCCGCGACCGTGCCGACATCATCCTCGGTCGGATCGCCTCGCTGGACGCCCGCTGCGCCGACGCGTCCGCGCCCGCGCAGCCCGCGCCGCCGGTGGTCGTCGTCCCCGGGGACGACGCCGAGGCCCCGCAGGCCCCCGAGCAGCCGGCGGCCCCCGAGCCCGCCGACCCGGCGGACCCCGCGGCCCGCGAGCTCACGAACCTGGCCATCAGCTGCGACGAGCCCGACCTGTCCGGCGTCGACCCGGCCGCCGCCGCCCGCGCGGAGACCGAACTGGCCGCCAACGAGGCCCAGCTGGAGGCCCGCCTGCTCGCGGACTTCCCGCGCTTCGCCGCCAGGGTCGCCCGCGAGGCCAACCCGGAGGCCGCCGCGAACGAGTTCGCCACCCTGGCCGAGAACCTGGCCAACACCCTGCAGGACCGGCGCGCCGCCATCCTGCAGCGGGCCGGTCTCGCCGACACCTCGGTCGCCGAGAGCTGCGAGGTCGTGCCGGCCGACGCCTGACCCGGTGGCGGAGAGCCCCCACCGGCCCGTCCAGCCCCCCGAGGCGGGCCGGTGGGCCCTCCGCCGTCCGGCCGCCACCCTGCACGACACGCACCCGGCGGCTGCGACGCACATGTCGAGGCACGTGCGTCGTAGCCGCCGGGTGTGCGTGTGCCGGCGGGTGCCTACACCGCCCCCAGCACCGGCTCGAACGCCAGCTCCGCCGCCCCGACCAGCTTCGCGTCGCGCCCCAACGGGCTCGTCGCGATGACGGTCCCGCCGACCGCCCTGCTGACCAGGCTCCGCTCGTGCACCGCCGCGCGGACCCGGTCGACCAGCGGGGGCGGCAGCGCCGCGAACAGGTCGCCCAGCACCACCAGCTCGGGGGCCATCATGTTGACCACCGTCACCAGGCCCGTGGTCAGCCACTCGGCCAGCTCGTCGAGGGGCCCGGGGAGCGGGGCGGTGGCCAGCGAGCGCAGCTCGGCCACGACCACCCCGCGCGGGGAGTCCTCCGGCAGGCCCAGGGCGCGGCACATCGCCGCCTCCCCGACCTCGGTCTCCCAGCAGCCGCGTGATCCGCAGTAGCAGTCGCGCCCACCCGGGCGGACCACGAGGTGCCCGAGCTCGCCGACGTAGCCGCGGGTGCCCCGCAGCGGCCTGCCCTCGGAGATCACCCCGCCGCCGACGCCGCGGTCCGCGGAGATGTAGACCAGGTCGGTGACGCCGTGGGCGGCGCCGCGCACGTGCTCGGCCAGCGCGCCCAGCTCGGCGTCGTTGGCCACCTGCACCGGGACGTGCAGCACCGAGGCCAGCCGGGTGCCCAGCGCGACGTCGCGCCAGCCGAGGTTGGGGGCCTCGTGCACCCAGCCGTCGTCGCGGCGGACCACACCGGGCACCGACACCCCGGCCCCCTGCGCGGTGACCGCCAGCTCCTCGCCGAGCAGCTGCGCCGACTCGGCGATGTGGGTGATCACCTCGCCGGGGGTGCGGGTGCGGCTGTGCAGGTTCCAGCTGTGCCGGCCCAGTACCTGGCCGCCGATGCCGACCATCGACATGGCGACCTGCTCGACCCGCACGTCGATGGCCAGCACGACGGCCGCCTCGGCCTCCGGGATGACCATCAGCGAGGGCCGGCCTGCGCCGTTGCGCTGCGCCGGGACGGCCTCGCTGACGACGCCGGCCTCGGCCAGCCCGTCGACCACGGCCTTGATCGTGCTGCGGTTGAGCCCCAGCTCGGTGGCCAGGGTCGCGCGGGTGCGCGGACCGTGCACGTGCAGCCGGCGCAGCAGCGCGGCCCGGTTGTGCCGGCGGGCCTCGTCGGGCCGGGCCCCCGCCGTGCTGCGCGCGGCGGCGGGGTCCGGGGTGCCGGCAGCGGAACCGTCGTTCGTCCCGCTGCCGACCCACGCCCGGCTCACCGTACGGAGACGGCCGATCGACGCCGGGAGAGCACGTCCACACCGGCGGCCAGCAGCAGCACGACGCCGTTGACGAGGAACACCACCGACGCCGGCATGCCGAGCAGGCCGAGCCCGTTGTTGACCGTGGCGAGCACCGCGCCACCGATCACCGCATTGCTGATCCGCCCCCGGCCGCCGAACAGCGACGTGCCGCCGATGACCGCCGCGCCGACCGCGAACAGCAGCGTGTTGCCGCCGCCCGCGCTGGGCGAGACCGAGCCGACCTTGGACGAGTAGACGATCGCGCCGATCGCGGCGAACGCGGCGGAGATCACGAACACGGTGGCCCGGATGCGCACGACGTCGATGCCCGCGCGGCGGGCGGCCTCGCGGTTGCCGCCGACGGCGTAGACGTGGCGGCCGAACCGGGTCCGGTCGAGCACGAAGGTGCCCGCCACCATCAGCACCAGCACGATCGGCACGACGTAGGGCACGCCGGAGATCACCACCGAGCCGGGGCCGCGGTTCTGAGTGAGCAGCAGCGTCGCGATCGCGGCCAGCACCACCACCGCGGCGATCTTGAGCAGCACCAGCCCGGTGGGCTGGGCGACCAGGCCGAGCCGCCGGCGCGAGGCCTGCCGGTTGAGCAGGACCGCGGCGTAGCCGCCCGCGGCCACCACGAACAGCACCCAGCTCCACAGCGTGGACAGGTTGCCGTTGGCCACGTTGAACAGCACCGGGTCGCGCAGGCCCAGCGTGCCGCCGTCGCCGATGAGCTGCAGGATCACGCCCTGCCACGCGATGAACAGCGCCAGCGTCACCACGAACGACGGCATGCCGACCTTGGCCACCAGGAACCCGGTGAGGCAGCCGATCACGACGCCGACGCAGACCGCCATGAGCATCTGCAGCCACGGGTTGGGCGGGAACCCGATGACGAGCAGGATCAGCGCCACCGCGGAGAAGGCCGCGCCCGCCCAGATCCGCAGCAGCAGGGCGAGCGCGATGGCCAGCACGACCACCAGCGCGAACATGATGAACACCGTGGTGCCCATCGCGCCCAGCAGGTTGCCGCCGGCCACCAGGTGCAGGGCCATGACCGCCGCGGCGAGCCCGGACGCGGTGCCGGCCGCCAGGTCGATCTCGCCGGTGAGCAGCACGAACACCAGGCCCATGGCGATGATCGTCTGGCCGGCGCCCTGCTGGAGCAGGTTGGCCAGGTTGAGCAGGCTCGGGAAGGTGCCGCCGCCGTCCAGCGCGGTGAACAGGATGAACAGCGCCAGCAGGCCGAGCAGGGCCGGCAGGGCGCCGAGGTCGCCGTTGCGCAGGTTCGTCAGGTAGCCGCGAACGGCTTCGCTGGTGGACTTGGCCGTCGTGTCGATGCCGAAGTCGGCGGCCCGCGCCGACGCCGGGGCCGCCCGCTCGGCGGCGCCGGCCGGCTCGGGATCGGTCTTGTTGAGGTCCGCCTTCTCGGGACCCTCGGTGGGAGCAGCCATCAGGCGGTCACGCTTTCCGGTCGTTGCAGGCCCAGCTCGCCGGAGCGGCCCGCGGTGATCAGCTCGACGACCTGGCCGTGGCTGACCTCCTTGGTGGGCACCTGGGCCACCATGCGGCCGAGGTACAGGCAGGCGATGCGGTCCGAGACCTCGAAGACGTCGGCCATGTTGTGGCTGATCAGCACCACGCCCAGGCCCTGCTCGGCGAGGCGGCGGACGAGGTCGAGCACCTGGCGGGTCTGGGCCACGCCCAGCGCGGCGGTCGGCTCGTCGAGCAGCACGACCTTGGAGTCCCACAGGACCGCCTTGGCGATGGCCACGGTCTGGCGCTGCCCGCCGGACAGAGCCGCGACCGGCATCCGCACCGAGGTCACGGTGCGCACCGACAGCGAGGCGAGCGTCTTGCGCGCCGCCTGCTCCATGTCGGCCTCGTCGAGCAGCCAGGACCGGCCGCGCTCGCGGCCGAGGAACATGTTCTGCACGATGTCGAGGTTGTCGGCCAGGGCGAGGTCCTGGTAGACGACCTCGAGGCCGAGGCGCGCGGCGTCGGCCGGGGCGGTGATCGACACCGGCTCGCCGTTGAACAGGATCTCCCCGCCGTCGATCGGGTGGATCCCGGCCACGCACTTGACCAGCGTGGACTTGCCGGCGCCGTTGTCGCCGACCAGCGCGGTGACCTCGCCCGCGCGCACGGTGAAGTCGACGTCGTGCAGCACCTGGACGGCGCCGAAGCTCTTCGACACCGCCCTCAGCTGCAGGATCGGATCGGTCATCGAGCCCTCCTCGGCTCTCGTGGATGCGCCGGTGGGGAGGCGCCGGATCGCGGCGCCTCCCCGCCCGGACGGGCCGAGTGTCAGCTGATGCCGAGCTCGGTGCAGACGGCCTGCAGGTCGCCCACGCAGACCTCGGAGGCCTTGACGGCGCCCGCGTCGATGACCGTCTTGACGCTGTCCTTGGTGATCGACTGCGGGGTCAGCAGCACCGAGGGCACGTCGCGGTTGCCGGTCGGGTCCTTCTCGGTGTCGGTCGCGATCGCGTCGGCAGCGGCCTTGTCGCCCTTGGCCAGCGCGGCGGCCAGCTTGGCGGTGGCCTCGGCCTCCTCGTTGATCGGCTTGAAGACCGTCATGTACTGGTCGCCGCGCAGGATGGCCTGCAGGCCGTCCGGGGTGGCGTCCTGGCCGGTCACCGGGACCTTGCCGTTGAGGCCGTACTTCTGCAGCACGGTGATGATCGCGCCGGCGAGGCCGTCGTTCGCGGCGACGACGCCGTCGACCGCACCGCCGTTGCCGGTCAGGATCTGCTCGAAGGTGGTGCCGCCGATCTGGTTGTCCCACTTCTCGATCGGCTGGGACTGGACCAGCTTCAGCGCGCCCGAGTCGTACAGCGGCTTCAGGATCTCCTGCTGGCCGTTGTAGAACAGGGTGGCGTTGTTGTCGGTCGGCGCGCCCTCGATCTCGATCACCTGCGCCCCCGGCGTGCTGGCCAGGGCCTCCTTGAGGCCCTCGCCCTGCAGGTTGCCGACCCGGGTGTTGTCGAACGAGACGTAGTAGTCGCTGGAGCCGCCGAGGTTGAGGCGGTCGTAGTCGATGACCGGCACGCCCTGCGCCTTGGCCTTCTCCGCGACCGCAGCGCCCGACTCGCTGCTGATCGAGGCGATGACCAGCACCTTGACGCCGCTGGAGAGCATGCCGTCGGCCAGGGTGGCGAACTTCTGCTCGTCGCCCTGGGCGTTCTGGATGTCCGCGTCCAGGCCCTCGGCCGCCATGGCCTCGGTCAGCAGCGGCTTGTCGAAGCCCTCCCAGCGGGCCGAGCTGTCGGTCTCCGGGAGGATGACGCCGACCTTGGCCGCGCCCTCGGCGGGCGCCGCGGCGCCTCCGCTCTCGGCCGGGGCCGAGGGGGTCGCGGCGTTCTGGCCGCAGGCGGCGAGGGTGAGAGCGAGCCCCAGCCCGGCGGCCGCGATCGCTGTTCTCCTGATGCGCATGGTTGTCCTTCCACAGCGTCGGGGATCAGGGGGTAAATGTTGTGGGCGACAACGTATGTCGCCGACCCGCGTGGCGCCAAGCACACTGAATCGTTCAAGTCGTAGCGAAATCGTCACATTTGCGTCACGCGGCCCTGGTTTGTTGCGGATGGCACCGTAAGTAGCCGGCCACCGGACCCACCGCGACCCGCCCGGTGGCTACGCCGACCGAGGGTTCACCCCGAGCGCCCATCGCTCACTCGAACGCCACGTCGGTCGTCACACCACGTCAGCGTCCGAGTGGTCACTGTGCGTGCCGAGAAGGGGTCAATCGGCCGGCGGCGGGCTGTCCCCGTCCCTCGACCGGACCGCGACGGCCACCACCACCGCCAGGATGCCGGCCCCCTCCAGCAGGCTCGGCACCTGGGTCAACGCGAGCAGACCCACCACCGTCGCGGTGGCCGGGAGCAGCGCCAGGAGCACCGCGAACCGGGCCTGCCCGACGCGGCGCAGCACCAGCTGGTCGAGCACGTAGGGCACCACGCTGGACAGCACGCCCACCCCGACGCCCAGCACGAGCACCATCGGATCGACCAGCGGTGCCACCCCGCCGAGGAACACGAGCGGTGACAGCAGCACCGCGGCGACCGCGAACCCGACGGCCATGTCGTCCAGTCCGTTGCCGGCGGTGGCCACCCGTTTGCCCAGGAGGATGTAGGCCGCCCACATGGTGGCGGCGGCGAGCGCCCAGATGACCCCTGCCGGTTGCCCCGACCAGCGCACATCGGCGATCAGCAGCACGCCGACCGCGGCCAGCACGACCGCCCCGACATCACGGAACCGGCGCGAGGCCACGGCGGCCACCGCCACCGGGCCGCAGAACTCGATCGCCACCGCGGTGCCCAGCGGCAGCCGGGCGATCGCCTCGTAGAACGCCACGTTCATCAGCGCGGTGGCCAGGCCGAACGCCGAGGCCCGCAGCAGCCGCCTGCCGCGCCACGACTCCCCCGACGGCCGCCGCCACGCCAGCAGCACCACCGCCGCACCCAGCACGCGCAGCACGGCCACCGCCGCCGGCGGCAGCCGGTCGAACAGGCCCACCGCGAGCGCCGCGCCCACGTACATCGAGACCGCGCCGACGACGAACAGGGCCGGGGCCGGGGCCCGCGCCACCAATGCTGTCGTCACGACTCCACACGGTAGTCACCGCTCGGACGTTGTTTACACGAGTCGGCTTGCGGCCACTCCATCGTGCACCGCATGATTCACATGTCGTCAACTGAATCAGCAAGCCCCCGAGGCAACCGGCAGCCACCGTGCTGCGAACGGCCAACTCGGTCGACGTGACCGTTCTCGCCACCCCGGCGGGAACATGTGCAGGGGTTCTGAACGTCTGGGAGAGTGGGACGTACCGCGTGAGCGGTCGTCACAGTGAGCGGCTCCGGGCCCAGCCCGGAGCCGAGACGGAGGGAGACCGCTATGCAGCCTGGAACCCTGACCCGACCCGAGTTGACCGCTGCAGACCGCTGTGACCGGTGCGGAGCGGCCGCGAAGGTCCGGGCGGTTCTGCCGTCCGGTGGGGAGCTGCTGTTCTGCGGACACCACGCCAAGGCTCACGGGGACAAGCTCCGCGAGCTGCGCGTCGAGATGCAGTCCGGCGGTTGACCGGGCGCCGGACCTCGATCCGGCGCCGTGTGACGTGACGGAGGGCGGGGGCCCACGGGCTCCCGCCCTTCGTCGTACCCGGGTCCGCCGGCCCGTCAGCGCCAGCTGCGCAGGGTGGCGATCCGCTCCTCGAGCTGCTCGATGCTGGCCATCGCCGTGGGCGGCCCGCCGCAGGCCTTGCGCAGCTCGTTGTGGATCACGCCGTGCGGCTTGCGGGTGCGGTGGTTGTGCAGCGCGACGAGCGTGTTGAGCTCCTTGCGCAGCTGGGTGAGCTGCTCGCGCACCGAGAGCCGGCCGCGCTCCGGGCGCGGCGGGGGCGGCGGCGCCGCCGGGGCGGGAGCCGCCTTGGAGCGGGTCATCCACTCCTTCTGCCGCTGGTTGAGCAGCGTGCGCACCTGCTCGGGCTCGAGCAGGCCGGGCAGGCCCAGGTAGTCCTCCTCGTCGGCGGAGAACGACGTGCCCTCGTAGATGAGCTGGTCGAGCTCGGCCTCGGCGCCCAGCGCGGTGAACGACTTGTCGTCCTCGCCGGGCTCGTCCTGCTGGCGCTGCGCGGCGGCCAGCAGCTCGTCGTCCCACTTCTCCTCGCCGCGGTGCGGCGCGCCCAGCACGTGGTCGCGCTGGGCCTCCAACTCGCTGGCCAGCCCGAGCAGGACCGGGACGCTCGGCACGAACACCGATGCCGTCTCCCCCGGGCGCCGCGAGCGGACGAACCGGCCCACGGCCTGGGCGAAGAACAGCGGGGTCGAGGCGCTGGTCGCGTACACGCCGACGGCGAGGCGGGGCACGTCGACGCCCTCGGACACCATCCGGACGGCCACCATCCAGCGCTCGTCGGACTCGGCGAACCGGGCGATGCGGGCGGAGGCGCCCTTCTCGTCGGACAGCACGACCGCCGGCATCGTGCCGGTGATGCCGGCCAGGATGCCCGCGTAGGCGCGGGCGGTGGTCTGGTCGGTGGCGATCACCAGGCCGCCGGCGTCCGGCATGCCGTTGCGGTGGCTGGTCAGCCTGCGGTCGGCCGCGGCCAGCACCGCCGGCACCCACTCCCCGCCCGGGTCGAGCGCCGTGCGCCAGGCCCGCGCCGTCTGCTCCGCGGTGAGCGGCTCGCCGAGCCGGGCGGTGATCTCCTCGCCGGCGCTGGTCCGCCAGCTCGACGTGGCCGTGTAGGCCAGGAAGACCACCGGCCGGACCACGCCGTCGGCCAGCGCCTCGGCGTAGCCGTAGGAGTGGTCGGCGCGGCTGCGCAGCGCCCCCTCGGCGTCGGGCAGGTAGTCGACGAACGGGATGGGGTTGTCGTCGCTGCGGAAGGGCGTCCCGGTCAGGGTCAGCCGCCGGGTGGCGCCGTCGAAGGCCTCCTTGACCCCGTCGCCCCAGGAGCGCGCGTCGCCCGCGTGGTGGATCTCGTCGAGGATGACCAGCGTCCTGCGGTTCTCGGTGCGCGCGCGGTGCAGCAGCGGGTGGGCGGCCACGCCGGCGTAGGTGATCGCGATGCCGGTGTAGTCCGACGAGGTGCCGCCCGCGGTGTTGCGGAACTCCGGGTCGATCGCGATGCCGACCTGGGCCGCGGCCTGCGACCACTGGTGCTTGAGGTGCTCGGTCGGGGTGACCACGGTGATGGCCTCGATCGTCCGGTCGGCCAGCAGCTCGGCGGCGACGCGCAGCGCGAAGGTCGTCTTCCCCGCGCCGGGGGTGGCGACGGCCAGGAAGTCGCGCGGCGCGGCGGCCAGGTAGCGGGCGAGCGCGCTGCGCTGCCAGGCGCGCAGCGGACGTGCGGAGGGAGCGATCTGCGGGGCCTGGGACACACGACTCCCTGAGTCTCGACTGCTCGGGAGCGCGTCGCGCGGCCGGGTCCGTCGGGGCGGACCTCGGGCGACACCACCCCGGGTGGCCGCCCCAGCGTAACGGGACCGCATCGACGCACCCCGGCAGACCCACCGCGGCACGTCCGGCGGAACCGGTTGGTCCATGCTGGGCAGGCGATGATCTCCGACGACGCTGCCGCACGGCTCGCGCACCGGCCGGGCGCGCTGCGCCGGGTCGCCGGGCGGGCGCTGGGCCGGGCCTGGGACAAGGACGTCTTCTCGCACTCCGCGCAGGCCGCCTTCTGGCAGGCGCTGTCGCTGCCGCCGCTGCTGCTGGCCCTGCTGGGCGCGCTCGGCTTCGTCGGCGACTGGTTCGGCCCGCAGACGACCGAGGCGGTGCGCGGGGCAATCGTCGGCTTCTCCGCCAGCGTGTTCACCCCGGAGGTCGTCGACGAGATCATCGTCCCGACCACCGACAGCATCCTGACCATCGGGCGCGCCGACATCGTCTCCGTCGGGTTCGTCGTCGCGCTGTGGGCGGGCTCGTCCGCGGTGGCCTCGATCGTCGACTCGGTGACCGACGCGCACGGCCAGAAGCTGGTGCGCCACCCGGTCTGGCAGCGGATCTTCTCCCTGCTGCTCTACCTGGTGGCGCTGGTGGTGGCGGTGCTCACCCTGCCGGTGATCGCGCTGGGCCCCGAGCTGCTGCCCGGGGTGCTGCCCGATCCGTGGCGCCCGACGGCGGTCGACCTCCTGGACCGGCTCTACTTCCCGGCGTCCGGGCTGCTCGTCGTGATCGTGCTCACCACGCTGTACCGGCTCGCGCTGCCGCACACGCTGCCCTGGAGACGGCTGCTGCCCGGCGCGCTGGTCGCGATGGTGGTCTTCATCGCCACGACGACCGGGCTGCGGATCTACATCGCGGTGCTGCTGAGCACCGGGTACACCTACGGCGCGCTGGCCACCCCGATCGCGTTCCTGCTCTTCGGGTTCCTGCTCGGGCTGTCGATCGTGTTCGGCGCGCACCTGAACAACGCCATCGACGAGGAGTGGCCGGCGCGGCCGACGTGTCGACGACGCAGGTCCGAACGGGTGCGCTCGATGCACCGGATCGCCACCGTCCGGGCCGCCGCCGCCCACGACCGGCGCACCGACCGCCCCGACGCCGAGCCCGCGCCCTTGCCGCCGGACCTCGCGACCGTCCATGCTGACGAGGCAGGCGCGACCGGTCGGCGGCCGGCGACGCCCACCTCATCGCCCGGAGTCGGCGGCGCGGCCCCCCACCGCGCGGCGAGCGACCCCACGGGCGGGCCGGTCCGGTCGCGGCCGACCGCGGCGGACACCGGATCGGAGGACGGCGGATGACGGAGCAGCCCGACCCGGCCGCGCTGGCCGGGCTCGACGCGCTGGCCGACGCCCCGCCCCTCGCCGGAGGCCCGCCGGCCGAGCCCCCGCCCGACGCGCCGCCCACCGGCACCGTGCTGCGCCTGGTCACCGGACTGGCCGGCCGTCCACTGGCCGTGGGCCGGCGAACCGCCGCGCTGGCCGGGCAGCTGCTGCGGGTCGGTCTGGGCACCGCCGACCCCGAACCCGACCTCCCCGGCAACCCCGCCCTGAGCCGGCTGGTGCAGGCGCACCGGGCCGGGCGGGCCACCGCGGCCGGGCTGATCGACGACGCCGGGCTCGACCAGGCCGACCGCGACCGCCTCGACGCCGTCCTCACCGCCGTGGACGACCTCGTGGAGGCCGTCGTGCCGGGGCGGCGGGCGTCCGCCCCGCCACCACGCAACGCGCGTCCGGCACCGGTGGTCGGCGAGGAGATCGCCGCGACGCCCGGGGCGGTCGTGCTGCGCACCCCGCTGTTCGAGCTCATCCAGTACCTGCCCCGCACCGAGACCGTGCGGCAGGTGCCGGTGCTGCTGGTGCCCTCCCTGGTCAACCGCCACTACCTGACCGACCTCGCGCCGGGCCGCAGCCTCGTCGAGCACCTGGTGGCCGGCGGGCAGCAGGTGTTCGCGCTGTCCTGGTGGAACCCCCGCGCCGAGCACGCCGACCGCGGCCTCGACGCGTACGCGCGGGCCGTGCTGGACGCCATGGACGCCTGCGAGCGGGTCACCCGGACGTCCGCGGTGTCGCTGGTGGCCACCGGCTCGGGCGGCACGATCACCGCGGCGCTGCTCGCGCACCTGGTCGCGGCCGGCGCCACCGACCGGGCGGCCACCCTCACCCTGCTGCTGCCCGCACTCGGACGAGCCCGCCCCGCTCCCCCGCCACCGATCGCCGACCCCTCGGCCGAACTGCTGTTCTGGGCCGCCGACACCACCCGGGTGCCCGCCGCGCTGCACGACGACCTCACCGACATCGCCGCCCGCGACGCCCTCGCCCACGCCGGGGCCGTCCGGGTCCTGGGCACCCCCATCGACCTGTCCAAGGTCGACACCGACGCCTACGTCGTCGCCGGCGAGGACGGGCCGTGGCCGAGCGCGTACCGCAGCGCCCGTCTGCTGGCCGGCGACACCCGCTTCACGCTCGCCTCCGGCGGCCCGGTCGAGGCCCTGATCGCCCCACCCGGCTCCGACCGCACCTTCCGCGCGGCCCCCGCCACCCCCGCCGACCCCGACACCTGGCACACCACCGCCATCCCCCTGCCCGGTTCCTGGTGGACCGACCACCTCCGCTGGCTCGACCAGCGCAGCGGAGCCCGGGTGGACGCGCCGCCGGAGTTGGGTGGGCGGGGGTTGCACGCGGTGGCGCCTACGCCGGGGGATTACGTTCTGTCGCGATGACGCTCGTTGTTTGAGGGGCTCCGGCGGCTTGAGCGCCGTCGGCGCTTTCGAGGGGCCTCCGGCGGGCTGTTGAGGGACCTCCGGCGGCTCCTGCGCGGAGGGCGACCTCGGATCAAGCAGGGGCTACCGGGGGTGAAATGGCCGCTCCGCGGCCGAGCGGGACGGAGCGGGACGGACGGGGGCGTCCTCGCAGCGCGGGGTGAGGTGTCCTCGCAGCGCCAGCTGGGTGTCGCAGCCTTGGCTGAGTCGTCGCAGCCCGCCGGCGGGCTGCGAGCACACCGCCGGATCTGCGAGGACCCCGAAGACATGATCGACTCGACCTCGGATGGCGACCACGCACCACGCACCCCCATTGGCGTCTTCGCTCTCGAACCGGGCCCCGGGCCGAACGGGAAGCCCGGCCCTCAAATGCGCCGAAGGCGCCGAGCCCTGCCCACCCGACCACTCACCACGCTAGAATCGAACACATGTTCGACAGCGAACCCGGTCGGCCCCCGTGACGGCGGGCCTCTCCCGCCAGGGCATCGTCGACACCGCGCTCGCCCTCGTCGACCACCACGGTCTCGCGGGCCTCTCGATGCGGCGGTTGGGACGCGAGCTCGGGGTGGATCCGATGGCCATCTACCGGCACCTGCCCGACAAGGCGGCCCTGCTCGACGGCATCGTCGACGCGCTGCACGCCGAGATGGATCTCGACAGCCCGGCCGGGGCGGCGTCGTGGCGCCAGGAGTTGGCCACGTACGCGTGCCGGGTGCGCACGGTGCTGCACCGCCACCCGCGGGCGGTGGGGGTGTTCGTCACCCGGGCGGGCACGGTGGCCAGCGGCAACGAGCGGCTCACCGGTCGGCTCTCGGTGGCGGGGTTCGACCCGCACACCGGGGTGTCGATGATCGGGTGTGTGCGCAGCCTCACCGTCGGCCTGGTGGTCGCGGAGGTCGTCGCCGCGGCCGGGGGCGGCCGCGCCGCCGCCGACGCCGAGGAGCGGTTCCGGTTCGGGCTCACCGCCCTGCTGGACGGCTTCGAGCGGGCCGGGGGTCAGGCGGCGCTGGCCCGGCCGTCGCCCGCGTCGTCCTCGGCGCCGCGGACGCGGCCGACGGCCAGCCGGTAGGACGAGTTGCCCCGGTCGCTCATCGTCGTCAGCTCGACCAGCTCCACGCCGGCGGCGATGAACGCGTTGCGCAGCTCGTGCTCGTAGGTGACGCGCCCGAAGTGGATGGTGGTCAGCCGGTGCAGCATCGGCTTGACCCGTTCCCGCACCACCGAGCGGCGGTGGTGGAAGGTCTGGGTGCTGAACAGCCGCCCCTGCGGGGTCAGCAGCCCGGCCGTGTGCGAGATGGCGGCCACCGGGTCGGGCAGCAGCATGAGGCTCGCGCTGAAGTAGACCGCGTCGTAGGGGCCGTCGTCGTGGTCGTAGACCGAGGCCAGCACGGGTTCGACGCGCCCGGCCAGCCCGGCTCTGGCCATCTCGCCGCGGCAGCGGTCGAGGTAGTCGGCGTCGATGTCGAGGCCGACGATCTCCAGGTCCTTGGCCCGCACGATCTCCGCGCAGCGGGCGAGGGCGGCACCGGTGCCGATCCCCACGTCCAGCACGCGCGCCCCGTCGGGGAGCCTGGTCAGGACCTCGCGGTACCAGCTCGTGGTCAGGCCCGACACCAGCCGGTTGTAGATCCAGCCCCGCATCGTCGCCGTCCAGCGGCTGTCAGCGCTGGTCGTGTCATTGCGCACAGTGACGAGTTTCCCCCGAGAAGGCGTGCTCAACCAGACGATCGCTCAGCTGTCGTCCCCTGGCCGCAGCGACTCGTAGATCTTCTTGCAGTCCGGGCAGACGGGTGAGCCCGGCTTCGGGGAACGGGTGACCGGGAAAGTCTCCCCGCACAGCGCCGTGACCATGTTGCCCAGCACAGCGCTCTCCGCGATCTTGTTCTTGCGGACGTAGTGGAACATCTTGGGGGTGTCGTCGCCGGTGGTGTCGGTGCCCTCGGGGCGGGTGTCGACATCGGGCAGCACCTGGGTGGCCATTCGCCCATGATGCCGCATGCGACCGTGGCGGGGCAGCCACCGCTCGGACCGCCCGCCGGTAATGTCGATGATGGACAGGACGGCCCCGACGGGAGGCAGTGGTGAGTGGTTCCCCCGGGCCGGGCCCCGTGCGCGTGTCCGCGGAGGTCGCCGAGGCGCTGGCCGGCGGCGTCGGCGTCGTCGCGCTGGAGAGCACGCTGCTCGCCCACGGCCTTCCCGCGCCGGGCAACCGCGACGCCGCCGACGAGCTGGAGAAGGCCGTCCGCGCGCAGGGCGCCGTGCCCGCCACGGTCGCCGTCCTCGACGGCGTGCCGCGGGTCGGGCTGTCGGCCGGCGAGCTCGACCGGGTCTGCTCCGGCGAGCTGCGCAAGCTCTCCGTCCGCGACCTGGGCCCGGCCGTCGGGCTCGGCGGCGACGGCGCCACCACGGTGGCCGCCACGGCCGCGCTGGCCCGGCTGGCCGGGGTGGAGGTGTTCGCCACCGGTGGGCTCGGCGGCGTGCACCGCGGTGCCCGCGACAGCTGGGACGTCTCGGCCGATCTCGGCGCGCTGGCCCGCACGCCGGTGCTGGTGGTCTGCTCCGGGGTGAAGTCGATCCTGGACGTGGCGGCCACCCTGGAGGTGCTGGAGACCGAGTCGGTCCCGGTGCTGGGCTACCGCACCGACGCCTTCCCCGGGTTCTACCGGCGCGACTCCGGCCACCCGGTGCCCTGGCGGGTGGACGAGCCCGCCCAGGCCGCGGCGGCCTGGCGGGCGCACCGGGAGCTGGGCGCCCCGGCCGGTGCCGTGCTCGCCCAGCCGGTGCCGGCCGACGACGAGCTCGACGCCGACCTGCACGACCGCCTGCTCGCCGAGGGCCTCGCCCTGCTGGCCGAGCGCGGGATCACCGGCAAGGACGTCACCCCGGCCCTGCTGGCGCACTTCCACGCCGGCAGCGGCGGGGCGAGCCTGCGCGCCAACCTGGCCCTGGTGCGGGCCAACGCCGAGCTCGCCGCCCGCGTGGCCGTGGCCGCGGTCGGCTGAGCGTGCCCCGCGCACCCCGGGTCGTCGTGGTCGGCGACGTGGCGCTCGACGTGCGGGTCACGCCGGGGCGCCCCGCGGTGCCGGGCGCGGACGTGCCGGCGGCGATCCGGACCGGCGCGGGCGGGGCGGGCGCGAACACCGCGGCCTGGCTGGCGCACCTGGGCGCCGAGGTGACGATGGTCGGGCGGGTGGGCGACGACCCGGCCGGCCGCGCGGCAGCGCGCGACCTCGCCGACGCAGGGGTCCGCCCGGTGCTCGCCGTCGACGGCGACGCCCCGACGTGCACCGTCGTCGTCCTGCTCGGCGACGGCGAGCGCACGATGCTCTCCGACCGGGGCGCCGCCGCCCGGCTGCACCCCGACGACATCCCCGACCTGGACGGCGTCGACCACCTGCACCTGTCGGGCTACGTGCTGCTCGACGAGTCGTCGCGGGCGGCGGGCCGGGTGGCGCTGGCGGCCGCGGCGGCGCGCGGGCTGAGCCGCTCGGTCGACCCGCAGGCCGCGCCCGGGTTGACCGGGCGGTTCCGGGAGTGGGTGCGCGGGGTCGACCTGCTGCTGCCCAACGCCGACGAACTGGCCGCGCTGGGCCCCGACCCGCTGGTGCCCGGGGTGGGCGCGGTGGCCGCGACGCGCGGTGCGGCCGGGGCGATCTGGGAGGACGGCGACGGGACGTGGGCGGTGCCGGCCCCGCGGGCGACGGTGGTCGACCCGACCGGCGCCGGCGACGCGTTCGACGCGGGCCTGCTGGTGGCCTGGCTGGGCGGGGCCGGGCCGGTGGAGGCGCTGCGGGCCGGGTGCGCCGCGGGCTCGGCCGCCGTCACCGTCCCGGGTGCCCGCCCGAGCCCGTCGAGAACGAACCTGTGGTGATCAACAAGCCCTGTTGATCACGACAACCTCGTTCTCGACGGTCAGCCGTCGATGACCGGGTGCTCCTTGGGCTCGATGGCGCGCCGGTCGGCCTGGTACCGGTTGACCTTCTCGACCTTGCGCGGCAGCCGGTCGTTGGCGATCAGCACCGCCATCCAGGGCAGCGGGATGGACAGCACCAGCAGCGACACCGCCAGCCAGGGGATCTGGTAGAAGACCGCGGCCAGCACCATCAGCGGGATCCGCAGCCCCATCATGATCTTGTAGCGCTGCTTGCGGACCTTCAGGGATTCCTCGTAGGACAGCTCCGCGTCGGTGATCAGCACCGGTTCGGCGGCACGCTGCTGGGGGTCTGACATGGTGCTCCTCGCTGGCACCCGGTGGGGCGCTGTCGTCGGCGGCATGCACCGCGATGGTCCGCGACCTGTGTCGGGCCACCCGACCGCCTCGACCATCGTCCCACCGGCGCCGACCGGTCGCCTGCGAACCCCGCCGCGGGCGGCGTGGCCTGCGTCACGCCCCGGACGGGTGGTCGTCCGGTCAGTCCGGTTCGCCGTTCCCGGCGGCGTGCGCGTGCAGCGAGACGTCCCCGACGACCACCTCGGAGACGACGTCGAGCAGGCGCCCGGTCAGCTCCCCGGTGACCCGGTAGCGCACCAACCGGCCCTGCCGGTGGGCGCTGACCATGCCGTGGGCGCGCAACAGCCGCAGCGCGTGCGAGACGGCGCTGTCGCTCATCCCGACCGCGAGCGCCAGGTCGGAGACGCACAGGTCGCCCGCGTGGCGCAGGGCGAGCACGATGCTCAGCCGCTTGGCGTCGCCGAGCGCGTCGAGCAGGCCCGCCGTGCGGTCGATCCCGGTCGCGTCGGCGAGCACCGCCGTCGCGTCGCACACCTGGTCGGGGTCGATGACGCGCGCTCCGCGCAACGCCGGGGGCACCTGGTGCACCCCGTCGACCCTAGTGGCCCACCAGCGCTCAGGACTTCGGCGCCTTCGCCGCCGCCTTGGCGGCCTGCTTCGTCTCGCGGACCTTCGCCAGCGACTCCGGGTCGACGACGTCGGCGACGGAGCGGAAGCAGCCCTCCTCGCCGTACGCGCCCGCCGCCTCGCGCCAGCCCGGCGGGGTCACCCCCCGCTGCTTGCCCAGCAGCGCCGTGAAGATCTGCGCCTTCTGCATGCCGTAGCCGGGCAGGGCGACCAGCCGCGAGCGCAGGGTGAGGCCGTCGGGGACGTCGGCCCACAGCCGGGAGATGTCGCCGTCGTAGCGCTCGACCACCGCCGCGCACAGCGCCTGCACCCGCTCGGCCATCATCTTGGGGAAGCGGTGCAGGGCCCGCGGCTTCGCGAAGATCGCCACCAGGGCCTGCGGGTCGTACCCGGCGATCTCGGCGGCGTCGAGCCGGTCGCGGCCGAGCCGGTCGGCCAGCTCGGCAGGCGCCCAGAAGGCGTGCTCCATCGGCACCCGCTGGTCGAGCAGCATCCCGATCAGCAGGGCCAGCGGGTCGCGGTCGAGCAGCGCGTCGGCGTCGGCGTTCTGGCTCAGGCGGAGCGGCACGGCGAGCAGGTTAGCGCCCCCGACGAGCGGACGGCGGCCGCTCCGGGAGGATCGGGGGGTGGATCCGCAGTTCTCCCCCGCCGTCGCCGACGCCCTGCGCACCGCGCTGACCAAGGCCGCCTACTCCACCGACGGGGTGCGTGCGCTGCTCGGCGGCTCCGCGCACGCCGCGCTGGGCCGCGGCGAGGTCGAGCCGGCGTTCCGCACCACCCGCGACGCGGGCGAGCTCGGCGTCCTCGTCCGGCTCCTGCTGCTGGGTTCCGTCGAGCCCGACGCGGCGGTGCGCGCGGCGCTGGCCCCGCTGGACCCGGCCGACGCCGCGGCCGCCGGGCTGCTGCGCAGAGCTGATCGTGGCGACGGCGACGGCTGGGTCGCGGTGCTCGACCTGCGCCCCTACGGCGACGAGGACCGCGACTGGTGGGTGCTGTCCGACCTCGACCGCCGCCGCCAGGAGCGCGACCACGTGACCGGCGTCGGCGCCGCGTCGCTCACCCTCGCCGCGGCCACCGCCCGCCGCCCCGCCGGCACCCTGCTCGACCTCGGTACCGGCTGCGGGGTGCAGGCGCTGCACGCCACCCGGCACGTCGACTCGGTCACCGCGACCGACGTCGCGCCGCGGGCGCTGGCCATGGCCCGGGCCACGTTCGCGCTCAACGAGCTCGACGTCGAACTGCTGGAGGGCCCGTGGCTCGAGCCGGTGGCCGGGCGGCGGTTCGACCGCATCGTCTCCAACCCGCCGTTCGTGCCCGGGCCGCCGCGCGTCGACTTCGTCTACCGCGACTCCGGCATGGGCGGCGACGACGCGCTGGCCATGCTGGTCCGCGCGCTGCCCGACCACCTCGCCCCGGGCGGGGTCGCCCAACTGCTGGGCTCGTGGCTGCACGTGCGCGGCGAGGACTGGCCCGACCGGCTGCGCTCCTGGCTGCCCGACGGCGTCGACGCCTGGATCGTGCAGCGCGAGGTCGCCGACCCGGCCCTGCACGTGGGCACCTGGCAGCGCGACGGCGGGCTGGACACCGCCTCCCCGCAGGCGCGCGCGCAGGCCGGGGAGTGGTTGGACTGGATGGAGCGCGAGCGGGTGGAGGCCGTCGGCTTCGGCCACCTGGTGCTGCGGCGCACCGACGGGCCGCCCACCGTCGTGTTCGAGGACCTGCACGGCGAGTTCGAGGACCCGCTCGGCCCCGAGGTCGAGGGCTGGCTCGACCGCATCGACTGGCTGCGCGCCCACGCCACCGACGAGGCACTGCTGTCCGCCCGGCTCGTCCTGGCGCCGTCGGTGGTGCTGGAGCGGTTCGCCGAGCCGGGCGACGACGGGTGGAGCGAGGTCGGCGCCGCGGTGACGCGCATGGACGGGCCGCGCTGGCGCCACGAGGTCGACGAGCCCGCCGCCGCGCTGCTGGCCGGCTGCCGGGGCGCGCTGGCCCTCGACGAGCTCGTCGAGCTGCTGTCGTTCGCCCACGACCGGCCGGCCGACGAGCTGGTCGCGGCGACGCTGCCGGCCGTGCGCGAGTTCGTCCGGCACGGGCTGCTGCGCCCGGCCGGGCCGTGAGGGCGGTCGCCGCCCGCGTGCGGCGCGCCGCGGTGCGCGTGGCCGACGAGGTCGTCGGGGAGATCACCGGCCCCGGGCTGCTGGTGCTGCTGGGCGTGCACCGCGACGACGGCGCCGGTGCGGCCGACGCGATGGCCCGCAAGCTGCACGAGCTGCGGATCCTGTCCGACGAGCGCTCCTGCGCCGAGACCGGCGCCCCGCTGCTGGTGGTCAGCCAGTTCACGCTCTACGGCGACACGCGCAAGGGCAGGCGGCCGTCGTGGTCGGCGGCGGCCCGCCCGGAGCACGCGCAGCCCCTCGTGGAGGCCGTCGTGGCGCGGCTGCGTGATCGCGGGGCCACGGTGGCGACCGGGGTGTTCGGGGCGAGCATGGCCGTCGAATCGGTCAACGACGGCCCGTTCACCGTCCTGGTCGAGACCTGACCGCGCTTCCCCGGCTGTTCGGACGGGCGACCGCCGCGGGGGATTCAGTCGTCGCCGACGAAGCTGCGGTACACGCCGATCAACGCGGTGCGCTGCTCGGGGGTGAGCCGCGGGTCGGCCCGGATGGCGTCCTCGGTGCCGATCGGGGCGGGCTGCGCCGCGGGCGCGTCCTTCTCCGCCCCGGTCGCCCAGCCGGCCTGGCCCAGCAGCTGCTCGGTGGACAGCTGCAGCGCCTCGGCGATGGACTGCAGCACCTTCAGCGACGGCTGGTGCAGCCCTCGCTCCACCTGCGAGAGGTAGGCGTTGGAGACGCTGGTCATGGCGGCCATCTCACGCAGCGACAGGCGGGCGAGCTGGCGCTGGGCGCGGATGAACTCGCCCAGCGGGTTCGACCACGCCGACCGCGACCGGGCCCCGTCACCGTCCGAACTCATGTCCCCATCATGCCGGGGACCACGATGGACGGAACTCCTGCCGGTCGGGCCCGCGGGGGCTCGGTCCGACCGGCGTAGGCCCGCGGGCGCGATGCGTCACACCGCGGGCGGTTGCCGTGTGGCGGCGGTGAAGCCGGGTATCTACACCACGTCGACGCTGAAAGACCGCTGAGAGTGGTCGAGGGCACATCGCCGTGTTGGGAACGTTACGGCGCGGCGGCGCGTTGGACGCACTGAGAACCCCGGCAGAGGCACACCACGCCCGCCCGGGGTCGCGCAGGGGAGGAACTCACGCACATGACGACGTCACTCACCGCAGCGCGGGGAGACCGTACGACGGTGTCGACGGTCCCGGCACAGCGTACCGATCGCACCAGGGCGCTCGCCACCGAGGAGTCGATCGAGGAGACCACGCAGGAGTCGGGGCGCCCGGAGCTGTCCGCGGAGGACCTCGACGCCCAGAGCCCGGCGGCCGACCTGGTCCGCGTCTACCTGAACGGCATCGGCAAGACCGCGCTGCTCACCGCGGCGCAGGAGGTCGACCTGGCCCGCCGCATCGAGGCCGGGGTGTTCGCCCAGCACGTCCTGGACACGGCCGCCGCCGAGGGCCGCCCGCTCGACAAGCAGTACGCCGCGGACCTGCGCCACGTCGTCCGCGACGGCACCCGCGCCCGCAACCACCTGCTGGAGGCCAACCTCCGGCTCGTCGTGTCGCTGGCCAAGCGCTACACCGGTCGCGGCATGCCCCTGCTCGACCTGATCCAGGAGGGCAACCTGGGTCTGATCCGCGCGGTGGAGAAGTTCGACTACGCCAAGGGCTTCAAGTTCTCCACCTACGCCACGTGGTGGATCCGCCAGGCCATCACCCGTGGCATGGCCGACCAGGCCCGCACGATCCGGCTGCCCGTGCACCTCGTCGAGCAGGTCAACAAGCTCGCCCGCATCCGCCGCGACCTGCACCAGCGCCTCGGCCGCGACGCGACCCACGAGGAGCTGGCCGCGGAGTCCGGCATCGCGGAGAACAAGATCGCCGATCTGCTCGACCACGCGCGCGACCCGGTGAGCCTGGACATGCCGGTCGGGTCCGACGAGGAGGCGCCCCTGGGCGACTTCATCGAGGACGGCGAGTCGGCCGACGCGGAGACCACGGTCATCTCCCACCTCCTGCACGACGACCTCCGCCGGGTGCTGGCCACCCTGGAGGACCGCGAGCAGAACGTGATCCGCATGCGCTACGGCCTCGACGACGGCCAGCCGCGCACGCTGGACCAGATCGGGCGCCGCTTCGGGCTCTCCCGCGAGCGCGTCCGCCAGATCGAGCGCGAGGTCATGGCCAAGCTGCGCCTCGGCGAGCGGGCCGACCGGCTGCGCGCCTACGCCAGCTGACCACCGTCAGCTGATCCACGCATCCGCAGATCTGTGGGGATCGTCGCCTCGGCGACGGTCCCCACCGGCGTTTCGGCAACTAGTGTCTGCACCATGACGGGTAGCGCGCCGCCCGGACCGGTCTCGCCCGCGGTGATGCGGGAGGTCCTGGGGCACTTCGTGTCGGGGATCGTGGTCGTCACCGCGATGAGCGACGACGGGCCCGCGGGCTTCACCTGCCAGTCCTTCGCCTCGCTCTCCCTCGACCCACCGCTGGTCAGCCTCTCCCCCGCCCGGACGTCGACCACGTGGCCGCGGATCCGCACGGCCAGCGGCTTCTGCGTCAACGTCCTGGCCGCCGACCACCAGGAGCTCAGCGCGGGCTTCGCCCGCTCCGGGGTGGACAAGTTCGCCGGCGTGGCGTGGCGTCCGGCCCCGTCGGGCGCGCCGATCCTGGAGGGCGTGAGCGCCTGGATCGACTGCACCCTGTGGAACGAGTACGACGGCGGCGACCACACGATCGTCGTGGGCCGGGTGCACGACCTGGGCGCCGACGCCGAGCGCCCGCCCCTGCTCTACTACCGCGGCGCATACGGCGTCACCGGCCGCCCCCCGACCTGACCTCCGCCCCCGCGCCCCGGTTCAGGAAAGCCACGATGCTGTACCCACAGGGCAGCATCGTGGCTTTCCTGAACTCCGGGACGGGGTGATCAGCCGGCCGCGGCCGCCCGGACGGCGGCGGCGCTGTCGGCGGTGAGGGCGCCGACGGCGGCCAGCGCCGCCGCGCCGGCGTCCAGCTCGCGCACCACCTGCTTGGTCGCGGCGACCAGCGGCGGCACCACGCTCAGCTCCCGCACGCCCAGCCCCACCAGCAGCCGGGCGGCCAGCGGGTCGCCGGCCGCCTCCCCGCACACCGCCACCAGCGCCCGGCCCTGCGCGGCCCGGCACACCACCTCGACCAGGCGCAGGACGCCGGGGTCGAGCGGGTCGGCCAGCGCGGCCACGGCCGGGTTGCCGCGCTCGGCGGCCATCGCGTACTGGGTGAGGTCGTTGGTGCCGATGCTGAGGAAGTCGACGTGCGGCACGAACGCCGCGGCCTTGAGCGCCGTGGCCGGCACCTCGACCATGATGCCGATCTGCAGGCCGGCCGGCGCACCGCGGCCCTCCTCGGCGATCACCGCGTCCAGCTCCCGCCGGGTGGCCAGCAGCTCGTCGAGCGCGGCGACCATCGGCAGCATCAGGCTGACCGGCGTCTCGTGGGCCACCCGGACCGCGGCGCGCAGCTGGTCGCGCAGCAGCGCGGGGTGCGGTCCGGCGAGCCGGATGCCGCGCACCCCGAGGAACGGGTTGGCCTCGGGCGGCAGCGGCAGGTAGGGCAGCGGCTTGTCGCCGCCCACGTCCAGGGTGCGCAGCGTGATCCGCCGCCCGCCCATCGCCTCGGCGACCCCGCGGTAGGCGGCCACCTGCTCGTCGACGTCCGGGGCGCTGTCGCGGTCGAGGAACAGGAACTCGGTGCGCACCAGGCCGGCCAGGTCGGCGCCGACGGCGGCCGCGGCGTCGGCCGGGGAGCCGACGTTCGCCCCGACCAGCACGTGCACGCCGTCGCGGGTCCGCGCGGGCTC
>NZ_JAHDTH010000300.1 GCF_018531445.1 Pseudonocardia lacus | reverse complement strand
CGGCAGCGCCAGCACGCCGTCGACGTCCAGCGTGAGCAGCACGTGCGCGCCGCCCGCGGCGTCCACCAGCCGGGCGTGCCGGTCCAGCCCCCAGCCGAGCCGGTCGCCGCGGGGGACCGGCTCGCCCAGCAGCCGGGCCGCCTCCTCGGCGCTCGGGGTGATCGCGTCCGGGCGCAGCGCCGCCCAGGGCGTCGGATCGTGCGCGTCGACGACCAGCAGGCCGATCCGCGAGCGGGCCCGCTCGATCCGCCTGCGCACCGGGCCGGCGAGCGCGCCGAGCCCGTAGTCGGCCACCAGCACCGCGTCCCACGGCTCGGCCAGCGCCGCGGTCACCCGGTCGGCGACGGCGCGCAGGGTGGCCGTGTCCGGTGCGGGCGGGTTGACGTCGAACCGGGCCACCAGCTGTTCGACCGGCTCGCCGGCCAGCACCCGGCGCTTCGTGGCGGTCGGCTGCCCGGCGGCCACGACGCAGCGCCCGGTGCTCACCCCGGCGGCGTCGAGCGCGCGGCGCAGCACCCGGCCGTCGTGGTCGTCGCCGACGACCGCGACCAGTTCGACCCGCGCGCCGAGCGCGGCCAGCGCGGCGGCGCTGTTCGCCGCCCCGCCCGGGGCGCTGTGCCCGCGGTCCAGCTCGACCACGGGCACCGGGCCGTCGCGGCCGGTGCGCCGGGTGGGGCCGGAGACCCAGCCGTCGAGCAGGGCGTCGCCGAGCACCAGCACCCGCGGGGCCCGGTCGGCGATCAGCCCGGGCAGCGCCGGCCCGGCCGGCCCCGCCGGCTCGACGATCGTGCGCAGGCGCCTGGGCCCGGTTCCGGTCACGGCCACGACGGCTCCACCGACGGGGTCACGACCAGCTCGCGCAGCTCCACGCCGGTCGGCCGGCCGAGCGCGAACAGGATCGCAGCCGCGACCTGGCGGGGGTCGTTGAGCATGGCGTCCGGGCCGGGCCGGTACTGCTCGGTGCGCCCGTCGAAGAACGCGGTGTCCATCCCGCCGGGGATCATCAGGGTCACCCCGATCTCGCCGGCCAGCTCCGCGGCCAGCGCGCGGGTCATGCCGACCACGCCGAACTTCGCCGCGCAGTACGCGCTGGCGTCGGGCAGCGCGCGCAGGCCGAGGGTGGAGGCGATGGTGACGATCCGGCCGCGGCTCTCCCGCAGCGCCGGGATGGCGGCCCGCACGACGGCGGCCGTGCCGAGCAGGTTCACCTGCACGACGCGCTCCCAGTCGGCCGCCGGCACGTCCTCCATCCGCCCGCAGGCGTCGGTACCGGCCGCGGTGACCACGGCGTCCAGCCGACCGGCCCGGGCGATCAGCTCGCCGACCGCGGACTCGGCGGCGCGGCCGTCGGCCAGGTCGACGACCGCGGTCGCGGCCTCGGTGAGCGCGGGATCACCGCTCTCGCGCGGGTCGACGCGGTCGACCAGCAGCGGGGTGCCGCCCGCGGTGGCCACGGCGGCGGCGACAGCCCGGCCGAGCCCGGAGGCGGCCCCGGTGACGAGCACGGTGCCCAGCGGGGCGGACGGGGACGGGGCCGCGGCGGGGCGGTCCTGGGTGGTGGGTGCGGTCATCGGGTACCTCCGGGGTCTGGGGACGGTCAGGACGCGGCGCGCGGCGCGCCGGACGCGCCGGAGCGCAGGTCGGCCGGCAGCGCCGCCTCGATCGCGCGGCAGAGCATGTGGATCGCGGCCAGGTGGGCCTCCTGCACGGTCGCGGTGTCACCGGGCACGCACACCGCCTCGCTGCACATCCGGGCCAGCGGGTTGGGGCCGGGACCGGTCAGCGCCCAGGTCAGCGCCCCGCACTGGTGGGCGGCGGTCGCCGCGTGCAGCAGGTTGGGGCTGCGCCCGCTGGCCGAGAGCAGCATCAGCACGTCGCCGGGGCGGGCGTGCGCGCGGACCTGGCGGGCGTAGACCTCCGCGTAGCCGTAGTCGTTGCCGATCGCGGTCAGCGCCGAGGTGTCCCCGTGCAGGGCCAGCGCCGGCAGCGGGACGCGCTCGCCCTCGAACCGGCCCACCAGCTCGGCGGTCAGGTGCTGCACCTCGGCCGCGCTGCCGCCGTTGCCGGCGGCGAGCAGTCGGCCGCCGGAGGTGAGCCGGGCGGCCAGCTCGGTGCCCCAGCGGGCCAGCGGTCGGGCCGCCGCGCGCAGCGCCGGCAGCGCCGCCTGCAGCCGGTCGACGTGCTCGCCGAGCAGCCGCTCCGGGCCGGCCGGTTCGGGGGGTCGGTGCTCCCGCCCGGACGGCAGCGGGCTCACCGCTCTGCCCTCGGTGGCTCTGCTCTCGGTGGGTCTGCTCTCGGTGGGCTCGGCCGGCGCCGAGGTGGAGCGCTGCGCCGCCGGTTCGCTCGCGTACTCGTTCATCCCGCCTCCCTGACGGTGTGGGTGGAGTCGGCGGCGCTGCGCCGATCGTCGAGCACCTGCTGGTAGACGGCCTCGGTGGCGGCCGTGATCCGGGGCCACGTGTAGCGGGCGAGCACCCGGTCGCGGCCGGCGGCGCCGTAGGCGGTGGTCGTCGCGCGGTCGGCGAGCAGGTCGCGCAGTGCGCGCGCGAGGGCGTCCGGGTCGCGCGGCGGCACGAGCAGGCCGGTGACCCGGTCGACGACCGTGTCCTTCATCCCGCCGACCGCCGAGGCCACGACCGCCGTGGCGCAGGCCATGGCCTCCAGGGGGACCATGCCGAACGGCTCGTACCAGGGGACGCAGACCGCGGCATCGGCCGAGCGCATCAGCGCGGGCACGTCGTCGCGGGCGACGGCACCGAGGAAGCGGACCCGGTCGGCCACCCCGGCGGCCCGTGCGACCCGGTGCAGGCGCAGCAGGTCGGGGTCGTCGCTGGGGTCGTCGCCGGCGGCGGGCCCTCCGCCGACCAGCAGCTCGGCGTCGGGGACCCCGGCCAGCGCGGTGATCACGTCCTGGACGCCCTTGCGCGGCACCAGCCGGCCGAGGGCCACCAGCCGCGGGCGGTCGCCGCGGGCCATGGCCGGGCCCAGCGGGCTGAAGGCGTCGGTGTCGACCCCGCACGGGACGACGGCCACCGCGCGCCGGGGGGTGCCGATGCGCCGCAGCTCGAACAGCTCGTCCTCGCAGGTGGCGACGACCCGGTCGACGCGGTGGGCGATGTCCCGCTCGGCGGCCAGCCGCCCGGGCGGGCTGGTGTCCTGCTCGCCCTGGTGGCGGCGCTTGACGTGGCCGAGCGCGTGGAACGTCTGGACGACGGGCAGCCGCCGGTCGCGGGCGGCGCCCAGCGCGGCCAGCCCGGACATCCAGAAGTGGGCGTGCACGATGTCGGGGGGGTCGGCGCGCCACGCGCGTTCGAGCCCCCGCGCGAGCGCCGGGACGTGGGCGAGGATGCGGTCCTTGGGTATCCGGGCGGTGGGCCCGGCGGTGTGGTGGCGGACCCGCACGCCGTCGGCCATGTCGACGGCGTCGGGCAGGTCGGGGTCGTCGCGGCGGGTGTGCACGGTGACCCGGTGGCCGGCCGCGGCCAGGCCGAGCGCGAGCGCGCGCACGTGCACGTTCTGGCCGCCGGCGTCCGGGCCGCCGGGCGCGGCGAGCGGGCTGGCGTGCTCGGACACCATCGCGATGTGCATGGTCAGCTCCTTCTGCTCGGGGCGGCGACCGGGACGGGGCGGGCGGGCGAGGCGCGCTCCAGCAGGGCGTCCCAGTCGGCGAGGAAGCGGTCCAGCCCGTAGCGGCTCAGCGCCGCCTGCCGGGCGCGCCGGCCGGCCTCGGCCGCCGCGGCCGGGTCGGCGACGAGCTCGCGCAGCCCGTCGCGCAGCCGGGCCGGGTCGGTGGAGCGCACGCCGACGCCGTCCGGGACGGCCTCCGAGGCCTCGGTGGTGTTCAGCACGACCACCGGCATCCCGAGCAGCATCGCCTCGATCAGCGACAGCCCCAGCGACGTCCACCGGGAGGTGTGCAGGTAGACCCGGCGCCGGGCCAGCTCGTCGTGCATCCGGCCCTGCGGCAGGTCGCCGACCGCGCGGATCCGCGCCGCGACCGCCGGGTCGACGCCGAGGTCGTCGCGCAGGTGCGCGGGCAGCCCGTTCACCCCGATCCCGAACACGTCCAGCGGCGCGCCCGCGGCCAGCCCGGGCAGCAGGTCGGTGCCGGTGATCCGGCCCCGGCGCACCGGTTCGTTGATCACCGCGGCGGCCGCGGTCAGCTCGCCGGTGTAGCGGTACCCGGGGTCGATGACGCCGTGCTCGACGACGGCGGTCGGCGTGCTGCCGGCGTCCCACATGAGGGCGTTGAAGTGGGTGACGTGCACCAGCAGCAGGTCGGACCGGTCGGCGACCGGGTGCCGGCTGGTGGCGGCGTGCCCCCGCGGGGCGTTGTGCTCCAGGTAGACGGCGGGCACGTCGCGCCCGGGCGTGCGGCCCAGCCAGCGCGCGGCCAGGTCGAGCTCCTCCGGCCGCTGCAGGACGACCAGGTCGACGTCGGCGTCGGCCAGGTCGCCGGGCGCCACCTCGACCGCGCCCGCCGGCCACTGCCAGGCCGCCGGCCGACCGCCGCCCCACGGCCCGCGCTCGGGCAGGGTCGGGATGAGGTAGTCGTGCCCGCCCTGGACGAACGCCGTCGTCCAGGACCCGTGCACGTGCCAGATCAGGATCCTCACGCGGGTACCTCCGCGGGTCGGGCGCCGACCAGCCGGTCGAGCGCGTGCCGGACGTCGGTCGCGGTCACCCCGGCCAGGCAGGGGTGGCCGGGCACCGGGCACCGGGTGGCCCGGGTGTCGCGGCAGGGCGCGGACTGGTCGCCGAGCAGCACCTGCGCCACCCGGTAGGGCCGCCAGCGCACGGCGGGCACCACGGGGGCGAACAGCGACACGACCGGGGTGCCGACGGCGGCGGCCAGGTGGGCGGCCGCGGTGTTGCCCACCACCACCGCGTCCGCGCCGGCCAGCACGCCGGTCAGCTGGGCGAGGTCGGTCCGGCCGCCGAGGTCGATCCCGTCGCGGCCGGCCACCCGCGCCGTCAGCTCCCGCTCGCCGGGGCCTCCGGTGACCACGACCCGGCGCCCGGTGCCGGCCAGCAGGTCGACCAGCTCCCGCGCAGCCTCGGCCGGCCACTGCCGGGCCGCGGCGGCCGCGCCGGGGTGCACCACCACGTAGGGCCCGGCCGGCAGGAGGTCCGTGACGTCCGGCGGGGGCAGCACGGCGAGCGCGCCGTCGTCGCCGGGGGGCGGGGGGAAGCCGGCGGCGCGGGCGATGGCCAGCATCCGCTCCGGCTCCGGCTGGTCCTCGTCGAGGTCCTCGCCGGGGCGCAGCCGCACGTCCAGCAGTGCGCCGGGGTAGTCGACCGAGGCCCCGCTGATCGAGCGGACCCCGGCCAGCCGCAGCAGCAGGGCCAGCGGCAGCGGCGACTGGTGGAACGAGGTGAGCACCACGGCGGCGTCGAAGCCGCCGGCCGCGACGGTCGCCACGAAACCTTCGACGTCCGCGCCGCGCACCGGCGGCGGATCGGCGAGGACCCACGGGCAGGCCCAGGTCAGCACGTCGGCGACGCCGGGCAGCAGCCGCCCCGCCGCCGCGCCGGCCGGCCCGCACAGCAGGGTCACCTCGGCCGCCGCCGCGATCGCGCGGACCGCGGGGCCGGCCAGGACGACGTCCCCGGCGCCGTCGAGCCGGGCCACCAGCACGCGCCTGACGCGGCCGGCCGACGACCCGCCCGGCGACGGCGCGGTCGCGGGCTGCGCGGCGGGGGCACCCGGGCGGGGAGCCGGCGATGGGGTGGTCATCACAGCAGGAGAGGTCGCCCGTCTCCGGAGCACTAAACCGCTCGCCGGCAACTGCTACTCACCGTTAGGGCAACTACTACTTGGAGTGACACCTGGGGTCGGGGGAGCGTCGATTGTGGAGGATCGAGGTCCCGTGGCGCGGAATCACCAGGTGTGCGCAGCCGCCCTCCCGCCAAGTCGGCCAGGTGATCCGGGCATCTCGCAGACTCAGCGGTGCCCGCGCAGCCGTCAGGCGCGCTGCGAGCACCCACCCCGCGCTGCGCGACCCATCCCGCGCTGCGCGACCCACCCCGCACTGCGCGACCCATCCCGCGCTGCGCGACCCATCCCGCGCTGCGCGACCCATCCCGCGCTGCGCCACACCCTCGCGCGGCGAGGACGCCCCTCGCCCTGTCGACGTGCAGGATCCGCCCACTTCGCAGACCCGGCGGTGTTCTCGCAGCCCGCCGGCGCCCCGCGACGACCCGCCCAGCGCTGCGACCCGCACCGGGTGCTGCGGGCCGCCTCCTTGCCCGGCCCGAGCCCGGCCGCAATGCGGCCACATCACGCCCCGGAGGGGCTGGGGAGGGTCCCGGGCTCTCGTTCGGCGGAGTTACTGGCGAGTCGGGGGGCATGGGCTGCGCTGGAGCGGCTGATGTCCCCAAACTCGGCGAGGACCGGGTCCTTCCCGGCCGACTGGATCATGGAGTCCGGGCGCCTCGCAGACCAGGCGGTGCCCTCGCATCCCGCCGGCGCGCTGCGACGACCCGTCCCGCGCTGCGCCGCCCGTCCCGCGCTGCGCCGCCCGTCCCGCGCTGCGCCGCCCGTCCCGCGCTGCGCCGCC
>NZ_JAHDTH010000299.1 GCF_018531445.1 Pseudonocardia lacus | reverse complement strand
ATCGTCGGGCCCCGGGCCGTTCGGGTCCAGCGGCAGCTGGGAGGGGTGGTGGGAGGCCGGCGGCGACTCGCCGTCCCCGGTGGCGGCCACCGCTCCGGCCTCGACGGGGCCGTGGCCGGTCGTCGACCGCGACGCGGCGCCGATCCGCCCCCGCCCGCCCGTGGCGGCGCCGCCCGCCCGCGTCCGACCGGGCCCGTCCACCGGACCGATCACCTGGGTCGATCCGCCCGAACCGGCCGGCGGGTCCGGGCACCGCGACCCGCTGCCGTCCGGGCGGACCCTGTTCAACCCGGACGCCGAGCTGCGCAGGCGGGTCCCGCAGGCCAACCTGGCCCCCGAGCTGCGCGACGCGCCGCAGGCGCCGCAGCACGCCCCGGCCGCCCCCGTGCCGCCCAGCCACACCCGCGCCGCCGCCTCCGCGCTGTCGCGCTACCAGGCCAGCCGGGAGGCCGCCCGGGCCGCCGTCGGAGACGGTCCCGGCGCACTGGCCAACGACCGTTCGGCGTTACACGATGGTCCGATCGCGACAGAACAGACCGCCGAACGTTATATGGCGAGCCGTCCGGGCGAGACAGTCCCAGGACGGGGGACGGGTCGACCCCGACCATCCTCCGGCCCGGACGACGTCCCCCTCGACGTGGCAGGAGACGAGCCATCAACAGCACCGGAGCACACGCCCCCACCTGGGCGGACGGCGGAGGAACCCGCGCGGCCCGGGACCGGTCCCGGCGCCGCGGCGACGGGTGCGGTGAGCGACGGAACGGTCACGGGTGAGAATCGTGCGATGCACAGCGACGCCACCGAGCCGGCCCGCGACACCCGCGAGGACGGCGCCCCAGCCGCGCCCGAGCCGACGGGCGGCGAGCGCTGATGGCCGACAACCTGGGCTGGCTGCTGACCGATTTCAGCCGGACGACCGCCGGCGTGCTGAACGCCATGCTGGTCTCGGCCGACGGGCTGAAGCTGGCCACGACCCCCGACCTCGGCCCGGAGCTGTCCGACCAGCTGGCCGCGGCCTCGTCCGGGCTGGTCAGCCTGGCCCGCGGGACGGCTGCGCTGCTCGACGCCGGACCGGTGAGCCAGACCATCCTGGAGATGGACCGCGGTTACCTCTTCGTCACCGCGATCGCGCACGGGTCGAGCCTGGCGGTGCACGCCG
Organism: Pseudonocardia lacus; assembly: GCF_018531445.1. GTDB lineage: Bacteria > Actinomycetota > Actinomycetes > Mycobacteriales > Pseudonocardiaceae > Pseudonocardia > Pseudonocardia lacus. The sequence continues at coordinate 5,418 of NZ_JAHDTH010000299.1, read as the reverse complement.
ACCGCAACTGCGACATCGGCAGCGTGGGCTACGAGATGACGCTGCTGGCGACCAGGGTCGGGCACGCACTCGACCCGCAGCCCCGCGCCGCGGCGGGCAACCGCGCCCGCTGACCGCCCCGTGGCGGGGGGTGCGCCGTGCCGGTTGACCACGGCCCGCTGCCGCTGAAGATCGTCGTGGCCGGCGGCTTCGGCGTCGGCAAGACCACCATGGTGCGCGCGCTCTCGGAGATCCCCCCGCTGCTCACCGAGGAGGCCATGACCAACGCCTCCATCGGCGTCGACGACCTCAGCGTCGTCCCCGACAAGCGCACCACCACGGTGGCGATGGACTTCGGCCGGATCAGCGTCGACGACTCGCTGATCCTGTACCTGTTCGGCACCCCCGGCCAGGACCGGTTCTGGTTCATGTGGGACGAGCTGGCCCGCGGCGCGGTCGGCGCCGTCGTCCTGGTCGACCTGCGCCGCATCGACGAGTGCTTCGCCGCGGTGGACTACTTCGAGAACCGCGGGCTGCCGTTCGTGGTGGCGATCAACGGCTTCCCGCAGACCACCGGGTTCAGCCCGGACGCGGTCCGCGAGGCGCTGGCGCTGGCGCCCGGCACCCCGGTCATGCACATGGACGCCCGCGACCACGACTCCTGTCTGGACACCCTCGTCCGGCTGGTCGAGCACGCCCTGAGCCGCAGCGCGATGGCGACCTGACCGCCTTCGGTGTTCTTGAGGGCCTCCTTTGAGGGGCCTCCGCGGCAGGCGACCCCGGAAGTCCCTGCCGTGGGCGGAATGGCCGCTTCGCGGCCAACTCCGCAGCCGGGCCAGGGCGGGCGGGGCGTCCTCGCAGCGCCCGGTGCAGCGCCGGCTGGGTCGCCGCAGACCGCCGGCGGGCTGCGAGCACATCGCCGGCTCTGCGAAGACCCCGAATCGCATGATCGACTCGACCGGGAGGGGCCTCGGCCCGAGACCGAACGGCAGCCCGACGCCCTCCCGCCACACCCACCACGCCCACCTGCTGGTCGTCTTCGCAGGGCCCCCCTGGTCTTCGCAGGGTCCACAGCACCTGCGAAGACCGCAAGCCCCTGCGAAGACCCCAAACCCCCACCCCGCACCCCGGCACCGAACGGGAGCCCGGCGTCCCCCGAGCCCCCTGCTCGATCAGAGGTCGCCTCCGCGCAGGAGCCGCCGGAGGCCCCTCAAGCCCGCCGCAGGCCCACGCCGGACGCGCGGCTCGATGGTCCCCGACGGGCCCCGGTACGCCAACCCACCGGCCCGTAGGGTCCGGGCGTGAAGGTCGTGCTCGCCTCTGCCTCCCCCGCCCGCCTGTCCGTGCTGCGCGCCGCCGGGCTCGACCCGGCGGTCGAGGTCGCCGACCTCGACGAGGAAGCCCTGCTCGACGGCGCGACCGGGGCCACCCCCGCCGCGAAGGTGACGATGCTGGCCTCGGCCAAGGCGACCACGATCGCCCGGCGCATCGCCGACACCGTGCCCGAGGCGATCGTCATCGGCTGCGACTCGATGCTGCACATCGACGGCGAACTGGTCGGCAAGCCGGGCACGCCCGAGCAGGCCGCCGAGCGCTGGAAGGCCATGGCCGGCGGCCGCGGCGAGCTGGTCACCGGGCACGCCGTGCTGCGCACCGCGGACGGCGGGATCGACCGCGCCGTCGAGGGGCACGCCGTCACCGGGGTGCGCTTCGCCGAGCCCGACCCGGCGGAGCTGGGCGCCTACATCGCGACCGGTGAGCCGCTGGTGGTCGCCGGGGCGTTCACCCTCGACGGGCTGGGCGGGTGGTTCGTCGAGGGCATCGACGGCGACCCGTCCAACGTGATCGGGATCAGTCTGCCGCTCACCCGGAAGTTGCTGGCCGCGGTCGGTGTGCGCGTCACGGACCTGTGGGAAAGCGACTAGTTTTGGGGCATGGCGCTTCCCGCTGACACCGATGCCAAGCTCGCCGAGTACGCCCACCCCGAGCGCCTGGTCACCACCGAGTGGCTGGCCCAGAACCTCGGGGCTGCTGGCCTCGTCGTCGTCGAGTCCGACGAGGACGTGCTCCTCTACGACACCGGGCACATCCCGGGCGCGGTCAAGGTCGACTGGCACACCGAGCTGAACGACCCCGTCACCCGCGACTACGTCGACGGCGAGCGGTTCGCCCGGATCTGCGGCGAGCGCGGCATCTCCCGCGACAGCACGGTCGTGTTCTACGGCGACCGCAACAACTGGTGGGCCACCTACGCGCTGTGGGTGTTCGCCCTGTTCGGCCACGCCGACGTGCGCATCCTCGACGGCGGCCGGGCCAAGTGGGTCGCCGAGGGCCGGGAGCTGACCACCGAGCAGCCCAAGCCGGAGCCGGCCGAGTACCCGGTCGTCGAGCGCGACGACCGCACCCTGCGGGCGTTCAAGGAGGACGTGCTCGCCCACCTGGGCAAGCCGCTGGTCGACGTGCGCTCGCCCGGCGAGTACTCCGGCGAGCTGCTGCACATGCCCGACTACCCCCAGGAGGGCGCGGTCCGCGGCGGGCACATCCCCGGCGCGGCCAGCGTGCCGTGGGCCAAGGCGGCCGCCGAGGACGGCACGTTCAAGCCGCGCGCCGAGCTGTCCGCGCTCTACGAGCAGGAGCAGGGCCTGTCGCCGTCCGACGACGTCGTCGCCTACTGCCGCATCGGTGAGCGCTCCAGCCACACCTGGTTCGTGCTGACCCACCTGCTGGGCTTCGAGAAGGTCCGCAACTACGACGGCAGCTGGACCGAGTGGGGCAACTCGGTGCGCGTGCCCATCGTGCAGGGGTCGGAGCGCGGAACCGCATGAGCGCGTCAGCGTTCCCCGCAGGGGTCGCGCCGAAGGCGCCTGGAGCCACAGCATGAGCGCGTCAGCGTTCCCCGCAGGGGTCGCGCCGAAGGCGCCTGGAGCCACAGCATGAGCGCGTCAGCGTTCCCCGCAGGGGTCGCGCCGAAGGCGCCTGGAGTCACAGCATGAGCGATCTGCCCCCGGCGTTGGCCGAACTCGTCGACGACTTCGCCGATGTCGGCCCGAAGGACCGGCTGCAGCTGCTGCTGGAGCTGTCCCAGGAGCTGCCCGACCTGCCCCAGCGCTACCAGGACGCGGCCGCGACCATGGAGCAGGTCCACGAGTGCCAGTCGCCGCTGTTCCTGGCCGTCGAGGTCGACGACGACGCCGACCGGCGCGTCCACCTGTTCTTCTCCGCGCCCCCGGAGGCCCCCACGACCAGGGGCTTCGCCGGGATCATGGTCACCGGGCTGGACGGCGAGCCGGCCGCGGACGTGCTCGCCGTTCCCGACGACTTCTACACGGCGCTGGGCCTGGCCCAGGCGGTGAGCCCGCTGCGGCTGCGCGGGATGGCCGCGATGCTCGCCCGGATCAAGAAGCAGGTGCGCGCCGCCACCGCGTCCTGACGCTGCGCCACCGGCCCCCTCGGGCGATCACCGCTGCCCGACGGGGCCGGACCGGCAACCTCAAGTCCTGGTGAAGAACGTGGTCCAGGTCATCCCCCGCCGCGAGACTGTGCCACATCACACAGGCCTCACCATCAGCGAGCGCGGGGGGTGTCCACGGATGACCGAGGCAGCCGACACCTGGGGGATCAGCAGCGGTTCGTTCCTGGCGTTCTACGCCGTCCTGGCCGTCGTCGTCCTGCTGGTGTGCCGCGGCGCGCGGCGCTCGCTGGCCGACCCGCGCGGGCAGGTCGGCGAGCCCGACACCCGGCGCCACCCGCACGACCTGGCCTTCCTCAACGGCGGCCCGCCGCTGGCGGTGTACTCCGCGCTCAGCGCGATGAACCTGCGCGGCACCATCACCTCCGAGCGCGGGACCGTGCGGGCGGCGGGCCGGCTCGACCCCGGCCCGGACGAGCTGGAGCGCTCGATCCACCGCGCCGCGGCCTCCGGGGTGCACCGCAACCGGCTCATCACCCACCACTCGGTGTGCACCGTGCTGGACGCGTCCAAGCAGCGGCTGGTCAAGGCCGGTCTGCTGCTGTCGGACGAGCAGCGCGGCCGGATCCGCCGGGTCGGGCTGTGGATGGTCGCCGTCGCGCTGCTCGGGCTGCTGCGGGTGCTGGCCGGCATGTCGAACGCGCAGCCCGTCGGGTTGGTGACGGCGATGATGGTCGCGGTCAGCGTCGTGGCGATCTTCCTGCTGGCGCGGGCGCCGAGCCGGGCGAAGGCGGGCGACCGGCTGCTGGCCCGGCTGCGCACCGAGCAGCACGGGTTGGCCCCGGCCAACCGACCCGACTGGGCGGTCTACGGCCCGGAGGGCGCGGCCCTGGGCATCGGGATCTGGGGCATGAGCGCGCTGTGGGCGTCCGACCCGGTCTTCGCCGACGAGCTCGCCCTGCAGCGCCAGGCCTCCACCGGCGACGGCGGCAGCGGCGGTGGGGGCGACAGCGGCGGGGGGAGCGACGGCGGCGGGGGCGGCGGCGGGGGCGGCTGTGGGGGCGGCGGCTGCGGTGGCTGAGTCGGCCGAACTCCCGGTCGGGGTCGGGATCGGCTGGCGGCCGGAGATCGCGGCCGCCGTCGACGCCCTGCCCGACCTGGCCTTCTGCGAGGTGATCGCCGAGGGTCTCGCTCCCGCAGTTCCACCTCGAGGGGTGGTGGAACTGCGGGAGCGGGGGGTCCCGGTGGTGCCGCACGGGGTGCGGCTCTCGCTCGGCGGCACCGACCCGGTCGAGCCGGCCCGCGTCGCGCACCTGGCGGCCTGCGCCCGCGCGCTCGACGCCCCGCTGGTCAGCGAGCACGTCGCGTTCGTGCGGGCCGGCGGGCGGGAGGCCGGGCACCTGCTGCCGGTGCCGCGCACCGCGGAGGCGCTCGACGTCCTGGTGGGCAACGTGCGGCGCACGCAGGCCGAGCTGGACGTGCCGCTGGCCCTGGAGCCGATCGCCGCCCTGTTCGACTGGCCGGACGACCACTACGCCGAGGGCGACTTCCTCACCGAACTGCTCGACCGCACCGGCGCCCTGCTGCTGCTCGACGTGGCCAACGTGTTCGCCAACGCCGTCAACCGCGGCCGGGACCCGGACGCCGTGCTCGCCCGCTTCCCGCTCGACCGCGTCGCCTACGTGCACGTCGCAGGCGGCGTCGAGCACGACGGCTTCTACCACGACTCGCACACCGCGCCCGTCCCGCGCGAGGTCGTCGGGTTGCTCGACCGGCTCGACCGGGCCGCCCCGGTGATGCTGGAGCGCGACGGCAGCTACCCGCCCGCGGCCGAGCTGGCCGCCGAGCTGGCGACCATCGCCGGCGCCGTACACGCATGAGCGCCGACCTGGCGGCCCGGCAGGCCGAGCTGGTGGCCGCGCTGGTCGCCGACGGCCCGCTGCCGGCCGGCTTCGACGCCGACCGCGTCGACGCCGCCCGGCGGGCGCTGCTGCGCAAGCGGGCGGGCGAGGCGGCGAAGGCCTGGCCGG